>NZ_AP019547.1:2105812-2406642 GCF_013168275.1 Candidatus Nitrotoga sp. AM1P
TTGACATGGTGATCTACACCACCAAGTTCATAGAAATAGGAATTTTTTAGGGAAACACTGATTTATTCCCGCGCGCTGGTTGGAATAATTCGTCAATCTGAGAACGAGAAGGGCCTGTTTCTTCGGGAAGGCACGATCGTCGATGCCACACTGATCGCAGCGGCGCCCTCAAGCAAGAACAAGGACGGGAAGCGGGAAGAGAATCTGGAGCTACCCGTGACCTGGCATGTCGCAATACGACCGGAGAAACGCAAGGCATTGCCCAACACGACAGAGGGCGAACTACTGGAAAAGATTGAGCATACCCAAGCCAGCATTCGCGCCAAGGTCGAGCATCCCTTCCATGTGGTGAAGAACTTGTTTCGTCATCGCAAGGCGCGTTACCAAAGATTGGCTAAAAATACCGCCCAATTGTTCTCACTGTTTGGTCTCGCTAATTTGATGCTGGCTCGTCGGTGGTTACTCAACGTACACACCCAAGGTGCGTTTTGAAAACGGGAAATGAAGATAATGACTCGAAAATCGCCGCGATTCATACTAAAAACAAGCCAGTTTTTTGACAAAAACTACAAAACTCACCCCAGGGCCTATGGCGGGGTGAATTATTCAGCGTTTCCTTAGGTCGTTAAGCAAATTTATAAACGTTCGGGTTGATGAGCCAATAGAACAAGCTATAATAACTTTCTCTTAAAGTATCTAACGACGACAAACTCATGCCAAACGACGACAAACTCACACCTAGTACCGACCAACCTATACCTGTTACCGGCAAGGCGTCTAAAAAAGACATACCCATGATTCCGATGGAGGACTGGGATATTGATGACAATCCTCCCATGGTTCCCGCTTATCCCGATGTTCCCAAGGCTCTCAACGAGAACCCTA
The DNA here is from genome assembly GCF_013168275.1 of Candidatus Nitrotoga sp. AM1P. Taxonomy (GTDB): domain Bacteria; phylum Pseudomonadota; class Gammaproteobacteria; order Burkholderiales; family Gallionellaceae; genus Nitrotoga. The sequence continues at coordinate 2,106,698 of NZ_AP019547.1, forward strand.
ATCTGGTCGCTGATCCTAGAAATTACCCTAAGAAAAAACCAGTCAAGCGTGAATCCAGTCCTTCTGGATGGACAGATATGTCACATATTTTGCCACCAGAAATACATCCCTTGTATAGAAAAGGATGGCTCGGGGCGCTTGAGCTGAATAACCGAGTGGTTATGGCGCCCATGACCCGCAGCCGGGCTGCGCTAGGCAACGTCCCGAATGCGATGAATGCAATGTACTACTCTCAACGCTGTTGTGCTGGCTTGATCATTTCCGAACCCACTCAAGTTTCTGCTCAAGGAATTGGTTATCCGGGCACACCGGGCATAACCACCCGTGAACAGATAGAAGGCTGGAAAATGGTGACTGCCCACGTTTCCAGAACGGGAGGCAAGATCTTTATGAACCTATCACATGTTGGACGAATCTCGCATCCATCGCTACAGCCATTCCAAAGTTTGCCAGTCGCGCCCTCTGCTATTCAGCCGGCAGGGGAGGTTTTTACACCACAAGGAATGGTGCCCTTCGTTACGCCCCGTGCGCTTGAAGTTGCTGAGATGGCGGGCATCGTCGAGCAATATAGGCAAGCTGCGCTTAATGCAGAAGAAGCATGGCTGGATGGCATAGAAATCGATGCCGCGAATGGGTATCTGCTCGACCAATTTTTGCGGGATAGCACAAATCAACGGACGGACGAGTACGGTGGCCCAATCGAGAATCGCAGCCGCTTGCTGTTTGAAGTAATTCAGGCGGTATGCAGCGTGTATCCATCACAAAAAGTCGGCGTTCGTCTGTCCCCCGTCAATCCGTTAAACGACATTTTCGATTCGACACCGCAAGAGACCTTCGAATACGTCGTCGAACAGTTGAATCGTTTCGATCTGGCTTATATACATGTAGTTGAAGAACATCCTTCAACATTCGATTTTAAGCGCTTACGAAGCTTGTTCAGAGGTAAATACATAGCAAATGGCGGTTACGATGCAGCACGTGCCGAGGCGGCAATTGTTGAGAAGACCGCTGACTTCGTATCATTCGGCGCGCTCTTTATTGCCAACCCAGATTTACTATTGCGGTTGCGGGAACGCAGAGATTACAACGCACCGGATATGGCAACGTTCTATGGCGGCGATGCAGCTGGTTATATCGATTATCCATCGTTGCCATTTTAGTGTCGCAGTAAGGGGAATTGTGTTTAGGCAAGGTAAGCAATTACTCAAGATCAAACATCATAAGGAGATGTTTTTAAATATTGAGTTCCTATGCACTAAACGTCTCTGACAGCAGGGAATATTCAGGAGAGCGGGAGCAAGTGCATAAGCAGAAATTTTAAGGCTCCCACTCAGCCTGTCAACCTAACAATTTCACAAGCTCATGAATTCGATAACGACAAAAACAAACTTGATTAAAAATGTTGTCATTGTAGCGGCAATATTATTCGCTCTCTGCGCTCTTTATCTGTGGTTTGCTTTTACCTGGAGCTATTCAACTGGTGAGCGAGCTGGATATGTTCAAAAGTTTTCAAAAACAGGATGGGTATGTAAAACATGGGAAGGTGAATTAAGCATGATGTCTCTTCCTGGCCAAGTCCCTGAAAAATTTCACTTCACGGTAAGAAATAATACCGTTGCTGACAAGATCAATCAAAGTCTCGGTAAACAAATAGCGCTCAATTACGATCAATACAAAGGGCTTCCAACAAGTTGTTTTGGTAACACGGAGTTTTTTGTTTCCAATGTTAAAAATATAGAATAATATATTTTTCAATCATCCTTAGACCTGCGCTTGACGGAACCCTTTGTAATCAATTTGCAGAGATTTATAGTCCAGCCTCAGCTCGCAGGGCAGATGCCTTATCTGTTGCTTCCCAAGTAAACCCTGGTTCTTCGCGACCAAAGTGGCCATAAGCAGCAGTACTGGTATAAATCGGGCGCAATAAATCGAGCATTTGCACAATACCTTTTGGCCGCAGGTCAAAATGTTTTTTTACCAACTCTGCAATCTTTTCGTCAGAAATTTTTCCAGTGCCATAACTGGTGACCCACACACTGGTGGGCTGAGCCACGCCAATCGCGTAGGAAATCTGGATCAGGCATTTGCTGGCCAAACCAGCAGCTACAATGTTCTTGGCGATATAGCGGCCAGCATAGGCCGCTGAACGATCCACTTTGGATGGATCCTTGCCGGAAAATGCACCCCCGCCATGCGGAGCAGAACCCCCATAGGTATCCACAATAATCTTGCGCCCAGTCAAGCCGCAATCACCTTGCGGGCCACCAATCACAAAACGGCCAGTGGGATTTACCAGATACTTAATGTCACTTTTGATTAGTTCCTGTGGTAACACGGGCTTGATAATATCTTCAATTACGGCTTCACGAATGGTCTCTAACGACATTTCGGGAGAGTGCTGAGTAGATAACAATACCGTGTCAATGGAGTGTGGCTTGCCATCCTCATAACGGATAGTAACTTGTGCTTTAGCATCCGGACGCAACCAATTAAGACGGCCATCGCGGCGAAGTTGCGACTGACGCTCAACTACGCGGTGCGCCAGATAAATTGGCAGCGGCATCAACGTTGGAGTTTCATCGCAAGCGTAACCGAACATCAGACCTTGATCCCCAGCACCCTGATCCATATACTCATGAGATGCGCGATCAACGCCTTGAGCGATGTCCGAACTTTGCTTGTCATAAGCAACAAGCACGGCACAACCTTTGTAGTCTATGCCATATTCGGTATTATCATAGCCGATGCGCTTGATACAATCGCGCGCCACGTTGATATAGTCCACATTAGCGCTGGTCGTTATTTCACCGGCAAGCACCACGAGGCCTGTGTTGACTAATGTCTCAGCGGCTACTCGCGCATAGGGGTCTTGCGCTAGAATAGCATCCAGAATGGAATCGGAAATTTGATCCGCAACTTTGTCGGGGTGACCTTCAGACACTGATTCGGATGTAAACAGAAATTCACTCATAGCGCTCCGTGATAATTGGTTGAGAAAGTAATTGATTATAGCAATAACTCGGTTGTAATTACCCCCATGATATCTTCCCTTGTAACCTGGTTATTCAATTTGGTAGCGCGTTTGCCGCTGAGTGTGTTACACCGCCTAGGAGCCGTGGTGGGCAGATTGATTTATCGTCTGTCCGATAAGTATGCCGAACGAATGCGCGAAAATCTCGGCCATGCATGGAAAGGCCGTCCCCAAGGAGATTTTCGCAAGGTGTTAAACGCCAGCATAGTTGAAACGGGCAAGGGGGCGGCCGAATTGCTGTGGATTTGGTGCCGACCGCTAGCAGAGGTGACCGCCAGCGTCAAAGCATGCTATGGCTGGGAGCATATCGAAGCGGCTCGTGCACGTGGCAAGGGAATAATTTTTTTAACGCCGCACTTAGGATGTTTCGATGTATCAGCCCTATATGTCGCTGAACACATGCCACTCACCGTACTGTATCGCCCCCCTAAGTTAATTTGGCTAGAGCAGGTAATGCGTAACGGTCGCGAACGAGCCCAATTACGGTTAGCGCGTACCGATGTGGGCGGGGTGCGCCAGCTATATAAAGCACTCAAGCGGGCTGAAGCAATCGGGCTTTTGCCAGATCAGGTGCCCGGCAATGGCGAGGGAGAATGGGCAGATTTTTTTGGGCGACCCGCCTATACCATGACATTGATTGGGCGCTTGGTGAAATCCAGCGGCGCTTCGGTAGTAATGACATCCGCCGAACGATTGGCGCATGGGTCGGGATATATCCTACGCTTCACGCCACTGAATTTCGTTGCTGATTTACCCATCAGCAGGCAAGTCAATGCGGCACTGGAAGAATTGGTGCTCATAAATCCTGCACAATATTTGTGGAGCTACAATCGTTACAAGATTCCAGCAGGCATTAAGCCCGCCAGCACACAAGACGTAAATCCAATATGATGGTGCGTTTTGGTGTTTTTCTGCTGTGGCTACTCCATTTCCTTCCATACCGACTGCAAGCGTGGATCGGTAATATCCTGGGAACGCTGCTTTATCTGTTTTCAGCCAGGCGGCGTCGCGTAGCAAGCATCAATTTGCGTTTATGTTTCCCCGAATTGAACGAAGCACAGCGGTCGCAGCTGGTACAGAAAAATTTTAACGCCTTCGGTCGCAGCATTGTGGAACGGGGGATTTTATGGTGGTGCAGCCGCGAGCGCATCCAGAAGTTGATACGGGTTGAAGGGGTAGAGCATTTTCAAAATGCACTTGGTAATCCACTGATTTTGCTTACCGCACATTTTGCCGCTCTGGATGTCGGTGGGTCCTGGATTACCCAGCATACAGATGGAGTTAGCGTGTACTCCAAACAAAAGAATACTTACATGCAAAACTTGGTGTTGCAGAAACGCGCACGTTTTGGCAAGCAATATTTATATGCGCGACAAGCGGGCATGCGTCCGGTAGTAAAGTCATTACGCGAATGTCGGCCATTTTATTATTTTACGGACCAGGATTGGACCACCAAGGATGGTGTGTTCGTTCCATTCTTTGGCATACCCGCAGCTACGTTGGCGACTTTACCTCGCCTGGTATCAATGGCCAACGCAAAGGTGGTACCGTGTATCACGCGTATATTGCCGGATTACAAGGGGTATGAGGTACGCTTCTATCCTGCGTGGGAAAACTATCCTACCCATGATTTGGTAGCTGACACCCGCCGCATCAACGAATTCATCGAACAGCGAGTGCGGGAAATGCCGGAACAATATTTCTGGCTGCACAGACGATTTAAAACTCGGCCCGAGGGCGAAGAAAGTTTTTACAAATGAAATATCGTGACTTGCGAGACTTTATCTCGCAATTAGAAAAACTGGGTGAACTCAAGCGCGTGATTACCTCAGTTTCTCCACATCTGGAGATGACGGAAATCTGCGATCGCGTGTTGCGCGCACAAGGTCCTGCTGTGCTGTTTGATAATCCTGCAGGACACAATATGCCGGTGCTGGCGAATTTGTTCGGCACACCACACCGCGTAGCATTGGGCATGGGCGAGGAAAGCGTAACGGCGTTGCGCGAAGTGGGTAAATTACTGGCGTACCTGAAAGAACCCGAGCCGCCCAAAGGTTTGAAAGACGCCTGGAACAAATGGCCGATATTAAAGCAGGTATTAAATATGACGCCCAAGGTAGTTTCGAGCGCTGCCTGTCAGGAAATCGTATGGGAAGGCAGCGAAGTAGACCTGAGCAGGCTGCCAATACAAACTTGCTGGCCAGGAGATATCGCACCGCTGATTAGCTGGGGGCTGGTGGTTACCCGCGGCCCCAATAAACCGCGCCAGAATCTTGGTATTTACCGCCAGCAGGTGATCGCACCCAACAAAGTCATTATGCGCTGGCTGGCGCATCGCGGAGGAGCGCTGGATTTTCAGGAGTGGTGCAAAACGTATCCGGGCCAGCCGTTTCCACTGGCAGTGGTGATCGGTGCCGACCCGGCTACCATTTTGGGTGCGGTCACCCCAGTGCCGGACAGCTTGTCTGAATATCAATTTGCCGGCTTGTTACGGGGATCGAAAACCGAATTGGTTAAATGTATTGGTAACAATTTGCAAGTGCCTGCCAGCGCCGAGATCGTGCTGGAAGGGATAATTCACCCTCATGATATCGCGTTGGAAGGCCCATTCGGTGACCATACTGGTTATTACAATGAGCAGGAAAAATTTCCGGTATTCACCATTGAACGCATTACCATGCGTCGCAATCCCATTTATCACTCCACCTATACCGGCAAACCGCCCGATGAACCGGCCATTTTGGGCGTGGCATTAAACGAAGTGTTCGTGCCACTTCTACAAAAGCAGTTTCCCGAGATTTCGGATTTCTACCTGCCGCCGGAAGGCTGTTCTTATCGTTTGGCAATTGTATCCATGAAGAAGCAGTATCCAGGACATGCCAAGCGCGTGATGTTTGGCATCTGGTCCTATCTGCGCCAGTTCATGTACACCAAGTTCATCATCGTGGTGGATGACGACATCGATATCCGTAAATGGCAGGAAGTCATCTGGGCGATCACCACACGCGTCGATCCCGCACGCGACACACTGCTGGTGGACCACACGCCCATTGATTATCTGGACTTCGCCAGTCCGGTATCCGGCCTGGGCAGCAAGATGGGGCTGGATGCGACCAACAAATGGCCGGGGGAAACGCAACGCGAATGGGGTACGCCCATTGCGATGGACGACGCAACCAAACGCCGTGTAGATGCAATATGGGTGGAGCTGGGCTTGTAGGTGCCCGTATTAATCCATCACCAGCACGATCTTGCCCGTGACGCCGCCTTGTTCAATGAGGCGATGTGCTTGGGCAACATCTTCCAATGGCAACATCCTATTCACCAGCACGCCGAGTTTACCCGTTTCAATTAGCTGCGCGCCCTGTTCCAGAATTTTGCGCTGACGAATACGCTCATCATGCAAATGCATAATTTGCGGCGTGAGCATAAGCTCGTAACACAACGACAGATTGCGCAGTCGCGCCAGTTGGGTGTCAGCCAGTGACAGCGGCGTGGACAGCAAGCTGACTATTTTTCCGCCAATGCGCGCTGCATTCAACGAGCGCAGGAAAACCTCGCCACCTACCGTGTCAAAGACCACCTCCACACCCTTACCAGCTGTCCAGACAAGCGCTTCCTGCACGAAATCCTGCTCGCGGTAGTTAATGATTTTTTCTGCACCGAGACCCTGCACCAGCCCGGCTTTCTTGTCATCGCTTACGGTTACCGCGACATGCGCGCCCAGATGGCGGGCGAGTTGCACGGCGATATGCCCGCCACCCCCCGCCGCGGCATGGATGAGGATCGTTTGGTTGGCTTGCAGATTAACGCGTTCGATTAGCGCTTCCCACACGGTGATCAGTACCAGTGGTAACGCAGCACTCTCATGCAAGCTGAGGTTGGCTGGTTTGAAAGCGCAGTAGTCTTCATGCACGTTGGTATATTCGGCATAACAGCCGGGCTCGTCGCCGATGCCACCGTTGCAGAAGTAGACCGCGTCACCGACCGTAAAACGTGTCACGGCCGTGCCAATGACATCTACGACACCGGCACCATCGCAACCCAGAATCGCGGGCAGTTTGTCGGGGTAATAGGCTGGCTTGGTGCGCAGCTTGGTGTCCAGCGGATTGACGCCCGCGGCGGCCAGCTTGACCCGCACATGGTGTTCTGAGGGTAGTTTGGGTAGGGGAATTTCACACGGTTGCAGCACATCGGGGCTGCCTGCGGCGGTCATTAAAATTGCTTTCATTTACATAGCCAGGAATGAATAGTGAGCGGGGTAATCGGGCCGAAGCCGCAAATCTCTCAGACAAATCTCTCAGACAAGATCATTGCACATCAACCGCATAGTTGGAGCGACTTGAGAGAGGTGTGATATGTTAAACTTGCTTCATAAATTTAGCGAGTTTAACCATGTCAGGAAATACTTTTGGTACTTTATTCTGCGTGACATCTTTCGGCGAATCGCATGGCGCTGCGATCGGTTGCGTGGTAGATGGTTGTCCGCCTGGGATGACATTAAGCACAGTAGACATTCAACGCGAACTGGATCGACGCAAGCCCGGCACTTCGCGCCACGTCACCCAAAGACGCGAGTCAGACACGGTAGAAATTTTATCCGGCATCTTTGAAGGCAAGACCACTGGCACACCGATCGCGTTGTTGATCCGCAACGAAGACCAACGTAGTAAAGACTATGGCAACATCGCCGAAAGCTTTCGTCCCGGCCATGCCGATTATACTTATTGGCAGAAATACGGCATCCGCGACCATCGTGGTGGCGGGCGAGCGTCTGCGCGCGAGACCGCGGTGCGCGTAGCAGCTGGAGCGATTGCGAAAAAGTGGCTGAATGAGCGTTATGGTGTTGTGATACGTGGCTATTTATCGCAATTGGGTGAAATAGTGGTGCCATTCAAGAGTTGGGATGAAGTCAACTGTAATCCCTTCTTTGTCGCCGATGACAGTTATGTTGAGCAGCTGGAAGCGTACATGGATGCTTTGCGCAAATCCGGCGATTCCATCGGTGCAAAGCTCACGGTGGTAGCTGAACATATGCCTGTAGGCTGGGGCGAGCCGGTGTATGACCGTCTCGATGCCGAAATTGGCTACGCCATGATGAGCATTAATGCTGTAAAAGGAGTAGAGATTGGTGCCGGCTTCGCTTCAGTAACGCAGAAAGGCAGTGAGCATGGTGACGAAATCACTCCGCAAGGTTTTTTATCCAACCACGCTGGCGGCATACTGGGCGGCATTTCCACCGGACAGGATATTGTGGCGCATGTCGCCATAAAACCCACTTCCAGCATCCGCCTGCCGCGTCGCTCCATCAATAAAACGGGTGAACCAACGCTCGTGGAAACCCATGGTCGCCACGACCCGTGCGTAGGCATTCGCGCTACGCCCATCGCCGAGGCCATGCTGGCCTTGGTACTGATCGATCATGCTCTGCGCCATCGAGCTCAGAACGCAGACGTGGTATGCACCACGCCGAAAGTTCCGGGCAAGATTAACTAGCATTCGAAATTCCATGTCACGCAACTATTTTGCCATTTACCCGGCCGCGTTGTTGCTGACTTGATACGCTGCGTAGCGCGGTAACGCAAAACGTTCCAAATACCAGCCGGATGGCATGGCGTGACGTAATTTTTGTTCGGTATCTTCACTGGCGGATTCAAGCTCGAAGTGCAACACGGGTTGCATCAGGTGTTTTCATTGCTTTTTTAAGTTTGATCGATACTTCTGGCAGCATCAAGGGCAAGCACCACACGTGGCGCGGTTTAGCCACCCTTGACTCCGCCAGAAGTACCAACCCCTTGGTCTTTATGCAATAAAGGTGAATTGACAATGTGTTGCACTTCGAACTTGAATCCGCCCCACCTTAAAACCGCTTAAAAATTGAGAAATAATGGTTTCACGTGAAACAACTATTGGGAGGTTTTCTGTCTTCCTAACATTTTGATGTATGATGCGCCCCTCCGTTTCATCAAGCAAATTACCGTTTCTGTAACCAACCGATCAAGAACACAAAGATGGATTTCCCGAAAAAATTCGATGTAATTGTTGTAGGTGGCGGTCACGCCGGGACAGAGGCTGCGCTCGCTAGCGCACGCATGGGTTGCACCACTTTGTTGCTCACACATAACATTGAAACGCTCGGGATAATGTCGTGCAATCCCTCCATTGGCGGCATAGGCAAGGGGCATTTAGTCAAGGAAATCGATGCCTTGGGTGGCGTTATGGCGGCGGCGGCTGATGAGTCGAGCATCCAATTTCGCATCCTCAACTCCTCTAAAGGCCCAGCAGTACGCGCCACGCGCGCTCAGGCAGATCGACTACTATACAAGCAAGCCATTCGCAAGCGCTTAGAAAACACCCCTAACCTTTGGTTATTTCAACAGGCGGTGGATGATTTACTGGTAGAAAATGGTAAGGTATGTGGGGTTTCTACCCAGCTGGGCTTACGTTTTGCTGCAAAAACCGTTGTACTGACAACCGGGACTTTCCTTTCTGGCCTGATTCACATTGGGCAGACCAACTATCAGGCAGGTCGGGCGGGCGATCCCCCGTCTTTTAGTTTAGCGCAATGTTTGCGTGAACTTAAGTTACCGATGGGTCGACTGAAAACTGGCACGCCACCGCGCCTTGATGGGCGCAGTATTGATTATTCCGTGATGACCGAGCAACCTGGTGATATGCCGGTGCCGGTATTCTCATTCATGGGACGGGTACAACAGCATCCGCAACAATTATCTTGCTGGATTACCCATACCAATCAACGCACGCACGATATTATTCGCGGTGGGTTAGATCGTTCCCCCATGTTCACCGGAGTAATCGAGGGTGTGGGGCCACGCTATTGCCCGTCTATCGAAGACAAAATCACGCGCTTTGCCGACAAAGAGTCGCACCAGATTTTTTTGGAACCGGAGGGGTTGACTACTCACGAGATCTATCCAAACGGGATTTCCACCAGCTTGCCTTTCGATGTACAGTTGGCGCTAGTGCGTTCCATAAAAGGCTTGGAGAATGCGCATATCACACGCCCTGGCTATGCAATTGAATATGATTATTTTGATCCGCGCGGTTTGAAGCATTCATTGGAAACCAAAGCTATCACTGACCTATTCTTTGCCGGCCAAATTAATGGCACCACAGGATACGAGGAAGCGGCCGCCCAAGGTTTACTGGCGGGCATTAATGCCGCATTGCGTGCGCTTGGCAAAGAAAGTTGGTGCCCGCGTCGCGATGAGGCCTATCTGGGCGTATTGGTCGATGACTTGATTACGCGTGGCGTGTCTGAGCCCTATCGTATGTTTACCAGTCGGGCCGAATATCGCCTTCAACTACGTGAAGATAATGCAGACCTGCGTTTAACAGAAATCGGTCGTAGTCTAGGTGTGGTAGATGATGCCCATTGGCAGGCATTTGAGTTGAAGCGTACTGCAATTACACGCGAACAAGAACGGCTGAAATCCATTTGGGTTAACCCCAAGTTGTTACCCCAGGAAGATGCAGAACGTGTGCTGGGCAAAGGGATCGAGCGCGAATATGCGCTATATGAGCTTTTACGCCGCCCCGATGTAAGCTATGCCAGCCTGATGACTTTACCCGGGGCGGGTGAACCGGTGACCGATGAAAAAGTGGCAGAGCAGGTGGAAATTCAAGCCAAATACCACGGCTACATCGAGCGACAGCGCGATGAGATAGCTCGCAACGAGCATAATGAAAACATGCGGCTACCTGGAATAATGGACTATCGTACGGTGCTTGGCCTATCAATTGAAGCACAACAAAAACTCAATCAACACATGCCAGAGACAGTAGGAGAAGCAGCCCGTATTTCCGGAATAACGCCAGCGGCGGTCTCCCTGTTATTGGTTCATCTGAAACGCGGTTTTCAGAGTAATGTAATCACAACAGATATTAAAGATCCACCAGAAGGCGAGAAAGTGCAGCAAAGCGCGTGAATCAGGCCGATGAGCTGGTGCTAGGTATCACACAACTGGGGCTGGATGTTGCACCAGAAGTACAGCGCAAGCTGTTCAGTTATCTTGAAATGTTGCAGAAATGGAATCGGGTTTATAACCTGACGGCCATTCGTCAGCCGGAACAGATGATAAGCGGACATTTACTGGACAGCCTTGCCGTGTTACCACATTTATGGCCTGGTCGTTGGCTAGACGTGGGTTGCGGTGCAGGTTTGCCCGGTATAATACTGGCGCTAATGCGCCCGGAATGGACATTCGCACTTCTGGATAGTAATAGCAAAAAAACTAGTTTTGTGCAGCAAGTGAAAATCGAACTGGAGCTACACAACGTAAACATTTACTGCACACGTGTTGAAGCTTGGCAGGCGGGGGAGAAATTCGACGGCATCATTTCCCGAGCTTTTGCAGAGACTGCAAAATTTGTTACGCTGACGCGTCATTTGCTGGATCAAAAAGGACGCTGGATCGCCATGAAAGGAGTTCCGCAACAGGAACTGGAACGGTTGCCGAACGATATCAGCGTGGAACAAATTATTCCGTTGCAGGTACCGGGGCTAGCCGCCGCGCGCTGCCTGATTATGTTGAAATCCACTTGAATATGGCCAAAATACTAGCAATTACCAATCAAAAAGGGGGGGTGGGCAAAACAACCACATCAATTAATCTGGCTGCAAGTCTGGCGGCCGTTAAACAACGTGTATTGCTGATTGATCTTGACCCCCAAGGTAATGCCACTATGGGCAGCGGTATAAATAAGCGTGATCTGTCAGCAACCATTTACCACGTATTATTGGGAAGCAAAACCTTACATGAAGTTCGTCTTCATTCGGAAGCCGGAAAATATGACGTGCTGCCAGCGAACCGTGACTTGGCTGGTGCCGAAATTGAACTTGTTGATTTGCCACAGCGTGAAATTCGGCTTAAAGAAGCTCTGCAAGCCGTGACGACTGAATATGATTATGCATTGATTGATTGTCCTCCCGCTTTAAATCTGCTTACCCTTAACGGACTGTGCGCAGCCCAGTCAGTCATGATTCCGGTGCAATGCGAATATTATGCCTTGGAAGGGCTTAGCGATTTGGTCAACACCATCCGAAAAGTGCGGGCAAACCTTAATCCGGATCTTGAAATTGAGGGTTTGCTGCGCACCATGTTCGATCCACGTAATACATTAGCTTTGCAGGTATCCGAACAATTGCAACAACACTTTGGCGAGAAAGTTTATCGTACTATCATCCCCCGTAATGTGCGGTTGGCGGAAGCGCCCAGCTATGGTGTGCCGGTACTTCACCATGACAAACCTTCCAAAGGTGCGCAGGCCTATCTAGCTCTGGCAGGCGAATTGCTCAATAAGGCGGCGCAATCAGTACCGGCTTAAGAAGGAAATAACTTGGCAAAACCAAACAAAGGATTAGGACGCGGCTTAGATGTGTTGCTGGCCGGTAGCGGCAAAGAGCAGGGCGATGTACTAAGTGAAATGAAGGTTGACGAACTCAAACCTGGCAAGTATCAGCCGCGCAGCCGTATGGATGAAGCCTCACTCAATGAATTGGCCGCTTCAATCAAAGTACAGGGCGTTATGCAGCCGATCCTGGCGCGTTTGTTACCCAATGGTAGTCACGAGATTATTGCTGGGGAACGCCGCTGGCGTGCCGCTCAGCTGGCTGGTCTGGTTCAAGTGCCGGTATTGGTACGCAAGGTTGCGGACAACGCCGCACTGGCCATGGCGTTGATCGAAAACATACAACGCGAAGATCTAAATCCCTTAGAAGAGGCAGTCGGTATTCAGCGCCTGATAGACGAATTCAAGATGACACACATGGCGGCCGCCGATGCGGTAGGGCGCTCGCGCAGTGCGACCAGCAACCTGTTGCGCTTGCTCAAGCTGCCGCAGCCGGTGCAGGGCATGTTGATGGGGTGTGACCTCGATATGGGCCATGCCCGAGCGCTACTAGCGCTGGATGGCGTACAACAGATCACTGCCGCCAACAAAATTGTAGCGGACGGGCTGTCAGTGCGCGAGGCAGAAAAGCTGGTACAGGATTTGCTGAGTCCCGTACTTCAACACAAAAAGGTCAAACCCAGTCGCGATATCCTGCAATTGCAAGAAGATATTGCCCAGCATCTTGGCACCCATGTACAAATCAAGGCGGGTAAAAAAGGCGCAGGCAAGCTGGTTATCAACTACACCAGCCATGATCATTTGGCCGACCTAATTGCACGTTGGAAATAAACCTCTGAAAATAAATCGTTGACGCCGGCAAGCGAGATTGAGTAGAATGCCGGGCTTCGAAGGATTAGGGGCAGTTGTGGGCAGTGCGGTTCGCCGGATTATTTTGATTCAGCTAGCTGTAACCATAGCGATGGCATTGTTGATGCTGATGTACCTGAATGTAATTGCCGCAGCTTCGGCTTTTGCTGGAGGAGCGGTAGGCTTTATAACCAGCTTGGTTTATGCTAAAAAAATGTTCGCGCCACTTGGCAGCGAACCAAAAGCAATAATTATGGCGCATTACCGCGCCGAAGCTTACAAGCTAGTATTCACCATTCTACTGTTCTCTTTGGTCTTCACGCAATTTAAGGAAGTGCATGTATTGCCGCTATTTGTGGCATACATTGCAACGTTGATGGTTTATTGGGTAGCACTAATTTTTGTGTAAAATTTATGAGCACTGAAGGTCTGACGACATCCGCTTATATTAAGCACCATCTTCAAAATCTGACCTGCTCCTTCCAGGAGGGTCATTTCCATTGCGCGCATACTGCTGAAGAAGCTAAAGCAATGGGGTTCTGGGCGTTCAACATGGACACCATTCTGGTGTCGTTGGCACTAGGACTGGCGTTCTTATTCATTTTCAGCAGGGTAGCAAAGCACATAAGTGCCGATGTACCAAGTGGCATGCAGAATTTTGTGGAATGGGTAGTCGAATTTATTGACAGTAGTGTGCGTGGCTCATTTAACGGGCGCAGTGCATTAGTTGCCCCATTGGCGCTCTCCATTTTTGCCTGGATTTTCCTGATGAACCTGATGGATCTGGTGCCTATCGACTATATTTCGTTGATTACCCAGCCAATGGGCATAGGTCATTTTAAGCTGGTTCCTACAACGGATCCGAACGCTACGATAGGCATGGCCATCGGCGTATTCCTGCTGGTACTTTTTTACAGTATCAAGGTTAAGGGGCTGGGTGGTTTTATCGGTGAATTGACGCTACAGCCATTTGGTAAATTTGGTTTGCCAGTCAATCTGTTTCTAGAAGGTGTCAACCTGATTGCCAAACCGGTTTCATTGGCATTACGTTTGTTCGGTAACATGTATGCGGGTGAAATGATATTCATCCTGATCGCCCTAATGGGTGCATCTTGGGTAAGCTTTTCTTTTACTAGTACATTATTGTTCAGTTCACAGATTTTGCTTTCTTTAGGATGGGCAATTTTCCATATCCTGATTGTCACACTACAAGCCTTTATTTTCATGACGCTGACTATCGTTTATTTGGACATGGCGCATCAGGAACATCATTAAAAAATGATAAATTTATTTTCTTAAACACTTAACTTTTACTGATAGGAGAAGAAACAAATGGATACGGCACAAGCACTGCTTTATATCGCCGGCGCGATCATGATGGGGCTCGGCGCTTTGGGTGCCGCAGTGGGTATTGGTATTCTGGGTGGCCGCTTCCTTGAGGGCGCTGCTCGTCAACCCGAACTAATTCCAATGCTGCGTACCCAGTTCTTCGTGGTCATGGGCTTGGTTGATGCTGTTCCGATGATTGCGGTCGGTATTGCCATGTATGTTCTGTTTGCAGTAGCAGGCCAATAAGCCTGCGTGCTTTTAATCAAGGAAAGGTTTTTGCATGAACATTAATGCGACCCTTATCGGCCAGACGATCATGTTTGCATTGTTTGTTTGGTTTTGCATGAAGTTTGTGTGGCCACCCATCATGGCAGCGCTGGATGCACGCAATAAGCGGATTGCAGATGGTTTGGCTGCAGCGGAACGGGGTAAAAATGACTTGGCGTTGGCTGCTAAGCGCTCCGCTGAAATTCTCCGCGAAGCAAAAGAAAAAGTGTCTGAAATCATTGCGCTAGGCGATAAGCGGGCAAGTGAAATTGTCGAGGAAGCCAAAGCACAAGCCAAGATAGAAGGCGAACGTATTGTTACGGCAGCGAAGGCTGAGATTGAGCAGGAAGTATTTCGTGCCAAGGAACAGTTGCGGACGCAGGTGTCCGCAATTGCATTGGCTGGCGCAGGCAAAATTCTGGGCCGCGAAATAGACGCCACAGCACATAACGATTTGCTTGATAAGCTAGTAGCGGAAATTTAATTATTATGGCTGAAGCTATTACTGTCGCGCGCCCCTATGCTCAAGCTGCATTCGATGAAGCGCGCGAGCTTGACGACTTGAAGGGGTGGTCGGATATACTGCAATCAGTCGCTCAAGCAGTGATTAATCCTGAAATTCGTGCAATTATTACCAGCCCACGTGCAGTCAAAAGCCAACTGGCAGAATTGATGCTAGCACTTTGCGGTGACAAAGTAAGCGAAACTCAACGTAACTTTATCAAGTTGCTTATAGAAGGTCAGCGCCTCTCTCTGTTACCAGAAATCGTAATGCTGTTCGAGATAATGCGAGCTGAAGCAGAGAAAAATGTGGACGTTGTGGTGACGTCTGCTTTCGATTTGAGCGAAACACAAAAGCAAAAGATTACTGCTGCGCTAAAAAAACGCATGGGACGTGAAATCAAGCTGAGCTGTGAAATTGACCGCAAATTATTAGGCGGAATAATTATCCGCGCCGGTGACAAAGTGATAGATGGTTCTGCGCGCACCCACCTTTCCGAGTTAGCCAACGCCTTGGCTTAATGGCAGATTTATTGAAATTAAGGAACAGCAGATGAAGCTCAACCCTTCTGAAATTAGTAATTTGATTCGCAGCCGCATCGAGAATTTCGACGCGCTATCCCAAGCACGCACGGAAGGTACGGTGGTCAGCGTAACGGATGGTATCGTACGTATTCACGGCCTGTCAGACGTAATGCAGGGCGAAATGCTCGAATTTCCCGGCAATACCTTCGGTCTGGCGCTCAATCTAGAGCGCGACTCTGTTGGTTCAGTGGTGCTGGGTGACTATGAGCATATTACCGAGGGCGACACTGTCAAATGCACTGGTCGGATTCTGGAAGTACCCGTCGGCCCTGAACTGATCGGGCGCGTAGTGAATGCCCTCGGTCAGCCTATTGACGGTAAAGGTCCGGTCAACGCTAAAATGACCGATAAGATAGAGAAGGTTGCGCCCGGGGTAATTGACCGCAAGTCCGTGTCACAACCCGTGCAGACCGGCCTAAAAGCCATTGATTCTATGGTTCCGGTTGGCCGTGGCCAGCGCGAACTGATCATAGGTGATCGGCAGACCGGAAAAACCGCCGTAGCGATAGATGCCATCATCAACCAGAAGGGTCAGAACATGACCTGCATCTACGTTGCGATCGGTCAAAAAGCTTCTACTGTCGCCAACGTAGTACGCAAGCTGGAAGAGCACGGCGCAATGGAATACACCATTGTGGTTGTGGCAACCGCCTCTGATTCTGCGGCGATGCAATTTCTGGCGCCATACGCCGGTTGCACGATGGGCGAGTACTATCGCGATCGCGGCCAGGATGCACTGATTGTCTATGACGACTTAACCAAACAAGCATGGGCTTATCGCCAAATATCATTACTGTTACGCCGACCACCGGGTCGTGAAGCTTATCCTGGAGATGTGTTTTACTTACATTCCCGTTTACTTGAGCGTGGTGCACGAGTGAATGAAGAATATGTTGAGAAATTTACCAATGGCGAAGTCAAAGGCAAAACGGGTTCACTGACTGCACTGCCGGTGATTGAAACTGCTGCTGGCGACGTATCTGCTTTTGTTCCCACCAACGTAATTTCTATTACCGACGGTCAGATTTTCCTGGAAACAGATTTATTCAATGCTGGTATCCGTCCTGCGATCAACGCCGGAATTTCAGTATCACGCGTGGGCGGCGCAGCACAAACTAAGGTAATCAAAAAACTGGGTGGCGGCGTACGTTTGGCATTAGCGCAGTACCGTGAATTAGCTGCTTTCGCGCAATTCGCTTCTGATTTGGATGAGGCTACTCGCAAACAGCTGGAACGTGGCCGTCTGGTAATGGAGTTGATGAAACAACCGCAATATGCACCATTATCCGTAGCAGAAATGGCAATAACATTGTTCGCGATAAACAAGGGTTCCTTCGATGATGTTCCTATGAACAAAGTTCTGGCATTCGAAATCGGGCTGCATACGTTCGTGAAATCCCAATACAAGACCTTGGAAGAAGCAATCGAATCCAGTAAAGATTTGTCTGCCGACAACGAAAAAATCTTGATTGCTGCAATTGATAAATTCAAATCCACTGCAATTTACTAAGCTGGAGTCAAGATAATGGCTGGCAGCAAAGAAATACGAACTAAAATCAAGAGCGTTGAAAATACGCGCAAGATCACGCGAGCGATGGAGATGGTGGCGGCCTCCAAGATGCGTAAGGCTCAAGAGCGTATGCGTGCCGCGCGCCCTTATGCAGAAAAAATACGTCAAGTTGCAGCGCATTTGTCGCGCGCTAATCCGGAATATAAGCATCCATTTCTGATAAAACGCGATGTCATCAAAAATGTCGCGGTGATTATTATCACCTCGGACAAAGGATTGTGCGGTGGCCTTAATACCAACGTTCTGCGTCTGGTGGTGGCGCGAATGAAGGAATTGGAAGGCGAGAGCAAAGGCGTCAGCGTATGCGCTATTGGCAATAAAGGATTTAGCTTTATGTCCCGTATCGGTGCAAAAGTTAAATCGCATATGATCGGACTGGGAGACATTCCGCACATCGAAAAACTGATTGGAGCGGTCAAGGTAATGCTGGATGCTTACAATGCTGGCGAGATTGATGCAGTTTATATTAGTTACAACGGTTTCATTAACACCATGAAGCAAGAGCCCAGAATGGAACAATTACTGCCGCTCTCGAGTGAAAGTCTGGAACCTGCGGATGGCCATACATGGGATTACATTTATGAACCTGATGCCAAGGTCGTAGTGGATGAATTGCTGGTGCGCTATATTGAATCATTAGTTTATAACGCGGTGACCGAAAATCAGGCGTCCGAACAAAGTGCACGCATGGTAGCGATGAAGGCTGCATCCGATAATGCGAAGGAAGTAATAGGCGAACTTAAACTGATTTACAATAAAGCGCGTCAAGCAGCGATTACCAAAGAAATTTCAGAAATTGTCGGTGGCGCAGCAGCAGTAAGTTAATACCCGTGATTGGTTGGCATCTCTGATAAGTTGAAGATTGTAAATCAGTATGGGGCGCTAAAAATAGCGTTTAACCTATATGAACAGATGTATAACGGTAAATGTAAGTTTCGTTGATCAAAGCCATATCGCAATCAAATTTGAATTAGAGATGTACTCTACTGTCCGCGACAACGAGTACAGAATCAATATAAAGTGGGGAACCTCAAGATGAGTCAAGGAAAAATTGTTCAGTGTATTGGTGCGGTGGTAGACGTTGAATTTCCCCGTGATCACATACCTAAAGTCTACGATGCACTGGTAGTACAGGACGATGGCAGCTCTGTTGCTGAAAAAGGCCTGACCTTGGAAGTGCAGCAGCAGATTGGCGACGGTGTGGTGCGCACTATTGCCATGGGTTCCTCCGACGGCCTGCGTCGCGGAATGGGCGTGGTCAATACTGGTAACCAGATTACCGTGCCAGTTGGCCATGGTACTTTGGGCCGCATCATGGACGTGTTGGGGCGCCCCATCGATGAGGTGGGTGAAATTAAGTGTATGGAGCGTCGCTCTATTCACCAAAAGGCGCCTAAATTCGAGGAACTATCTCCATCGGTTGACTTATTGGAAACTGGAATTAAGGTGATTGACTTGGTATGCCCCTTTGCTAAAGGCGGCAAGGTGGGGCTGTTCGGTGGCGCAGGTGTTGGCAAGACCGTAAATATGCTAGAACTCATTAATAATATTGCCAAACAGCACTCCGGTTTGTCCGTGTTCGCCGGTGTGGGTGAGCGTACCCGTGAAGGAAATGACTTCTATCATGAAATGTCGGAAGCGGGTGTAATCCAGTTAGATAATCTGCCAGAGTCCAAAGTAGCAATGGTATTCGGCCAGATGAACGAGCCCCCAGGCAATCGTCTACGCGTAGCGTTGTCTGGCCTGACTATGGCGGAATATTTCCGCGATGAAGGCCGCGACGTACTATTTTTCGTAGACAACATTTATCGTTTCACACTAGCGGGTACCGAAGTCTCTGCTCTGTTGGGGCGTATGCCTTCAGCGGTAGGTTATCAGCCAACACTGGCAGAAGAAATGGGACGTTTGCAAGAACGTATTACCTCAACTAAAACTGGCTCAATTACCTCGATTCAGGCTGTGTATGTACCGGCAGATGACTTGACTGACCCGTCCCCTGCGACAACCTTCCTTCACCTGGATTCCACCGTGGTACTGTCACGCGACATCGCTTCTTTGGGTATTTACCCCGCTGTAGATCCACTGGACTCAACCTCGCGCCAGCTTGATCCCTTAGTCGTAGGTGAAGAGCATTACAACGTTGCCCGAAGCGTACAGCAGACGTTACAACGCTACAAGGAATTACGCGACATTATCGCGATTCTGGGCATGGACGAACTGGCACCCGAAGATAAGCTGGCAGTAGCCCGTGCGCGTAAGATTCAACGTTTCTTGTCACAGCCTTTCCACGTAGCCGAAGTGTTTACCGGCAGCCCTGGAAAATATGTGACATTAAAAGAGACCATCAAGGGATTTAAGGGCATTGTCAATGGCGATTACGATCATTTACCTGAACAGGCATTCTACATGGTCGGCACTATTGATGAAGCAATTGAAAAAGCCAAAACTCTTCAGTAAGATTAAACGCTGTAATTAAACTAAGTGTCGTAGTAATAAGGAAAGTTATGGCAATGACTGTTCATGTTGATGTGGTGAGCGCAGAAGCGTCCATTTTCTCTGGCCTTGTAGAAATGGTTGTCGTTCCAGGTGAAATGGGCGAACTAGGAATCTACCCACGTCATGCACCCCTACTAACACGCATTAAACCAGGTTCGGTACGCCTCAAACTGCCAGATCAAAACGAATTGATGCTGATTTACGTTTCTGGCGGAATGCTGGAAGTTCAGCCCAGCGTGGTTACGATTTTAGCTGATACCGCCATTCGCGGTGCAGACTTGGATGAAGCGCGCTCGCTCGAAGCTAAGCATGCAGCGGAAGAGGCCATGAAGAACCGTGCTTCTGATATTGACTACGCTACCGCACAAGCTGAGCTATCTGAAGCGCTTGCCCAGTTGCAAGCAATTCAGAAAATGCGCAAGAAGCAACCCCACTAAGTCTGCTGGATAATGTGATTCGTAAATGAAAGCGGCTTAGGCCGCTTTTTTTGTTTATACTTCTTTATAAAATTTTATATCGCATACAACATGACTACACTCAACATCGTCATTCTTGCTGCTGGCAGAGGACAGCGCATGCACTCAGATAAACCAAAAGTGCTGCATTCCCTGGCTGGTCGTCCACTATTGCAACATGTACTTGATACTGCGGTTCAATTTGCTTCCGGTATAACCTGCGTAGTATATGGTCATGGAGGCGAAGCAGTGCCACAGGCGATGGCGAAGTATAAGGCTGATTTTGTTTTGCAGGAGCCGCAGCTCGGGACTGGCCACGCAGTACAGCAAGCACTTCCACACCTGAATGATGATACCTTGACGCTGGTGCTGTATGGTGACGTACCACTTATTCAACCTGGGACATTGGAAAAAATGTTAGGTGCGCAGCAAGCACTCACCCTGCTCACCATTCACCTTGACAACCCCACCGGTTACGGACGTATCGTGCGCGATAGCGCAGGCAATGTAAGTTGCATAGTGGAGGAAAAGGACGCCACTACGGACCAGCGCGCCATCCGCGAAGTGAATACAGGCATCCTTGCCGTTCCCACTCATCTACTGCGTAACTGGTTGTCGAAATTGCGCAATGATAATGTACAAGGTGAGTATTATCTGACCGACATCGTCGCCATGGCCGTGGCGCAGGACGTTGCAGTACGTACAGTACAACCCGCGCATGGGTGGGAAGTGGTCGGTATCAACAGCAAAGCACAACTGGCCGAACTGGAACGCACCTGGCAATATGAACAGGCGCACCAACTATTGGTACACGGTGTTACCTTGGCTGACCCTGCACGCCTTGATGTGCGTGGCAAACTGATATGCGAACGTGATGTTGAAATTGATGTTGGCTGCATCTTCGAAGGCGATGTTTATCTGGGAAATGGCGCTCGCGTAGGAGCTTACAGCATTATAAAAAATACTCGTATTGGCGCCAACACCTACATCGAACCCTATAGCCATATTGATCAAGTGAATATTGGCGACAACTGCCGTATTGGTCCTTATGCCCGCCTGCGACCCGGCAGCAAACTACATAACGAAGTGCACATTGGAAACTTTGTCGAAGTAAAAAACAGTGAAATTGCCACCAGTAGCAAAGCTAACCACTTAAGCTATATTGGCGACAGCAGCGTTGGCAGCCACGTCAACATAGGCGCAGGCACTATCACCTGCAATTATGATGGCGCAAACAAACATCGCACGATCATCGAAGATGATGTTTTTATCGGCTCAAATACACAGCTGGTAGCACCCGTAAAAATAGGACGTGGTGCCACTATAGGTGCAGGTTCCACTATTACGAGCGATGCGCCGAAAGGTGAATTGACCCTATCGCGTGCCAAGCAAATTACTCTGCCGGGCTGGCGGAGGCCAAATAAGAGAAATAATATACCTAAATAGGTTAGGCCATACTTATAAGGTTAATCTTAATTTTTATTTTCCAATACAAAACCGGCTGAATATTTCACCGAGCAGATCATCCGCACTAAACTCACCTGTAATAGAATTTAGTTCTTCGTGAGCAAGTCGCAGCTCTTCCGCGCAAAGTTCTGGACGTTTTATTTCCCCTGCGGCTCGCTGCAAATGGTCACGTGCGTTCAATAATGCATGAACATGACGTTCGCGCGCCATAAAGATACCTGCCTCTTGATGCCAGCCAAGCAGTGACAGCAACTTATTACGCAACAACTCAAGCCCCTCGCCTGTTTTAGCCGACAGATAAATGTGACATTCGTCATTTTGTTCTTTTACATAGGCATGCTGAGCAAGCAAATCAACTTTATTAAAGACATATAATCGCGGAATTTCACACGGCAACTCGTCTAAAATTTTCTGATCATCTTCAGTCATTCCGTGGCTGGCATCCAACAGGATCAGGATAGCATCCGCTTTTTTTAGCGCTCCGTATGTACGCGCAATTCCCATCTGTTCCACGGCATCCTCTGCCTTGCGTAAGCCCGCCGTATCTATAATATGCAACGGCACACCCCCGATCTGAATAGACCGGCTAATAAGATCGCGCGTAGTGCCTGGGAATTCACTCACTAACGCGACATCTTCCCCACTCAATCGGTTGAGTAAACTCGACTTTCCGACATTAGGCTGGCCGACCAGCACAATATGTGCACCCTCTCGCAACAGGCTCCCCTGTTGTGCCAAACTCAAAATCTTTTCTAATTCCGCATGCAATACGACTAATCGTGTATCACGTTGCGTCACATTTAAAGCATCAATCTCTTCTTCCGGAAAATCCAACATGGCTTCGATCAACATGCGTAACGCAACTAATCCGTTCACTAAGTGATAAATCGCCTGAGAAAACTCGCCTTGTAACGAACGCATGGCACTGCGCGCAGCCTGGCTAGTGGTCGCCGCTATCAGATCAGCTACGCTTTCTGCTTGTGCCAAATCAAGTTTTTCATTTAGGAATGCACGCTGTGTAAATTCGCCCGGCTGGGCGAGGCGAGCCCCAATTTCAAGACAGCGCTGTAACACCAATTGCAGTATGGCTGTGCCGCCGTGCCCTTGCAATTCTAAAATGTCTTCGCCGGTATAAGAGTGTGGGGCAGGAAAGAACAGAGCGATACCCTGATCTATAATTTGTTCTTGCGCATCCAGAAATGAAGCATACGTCGCACGCCGCGGTACAAGTACCTTTCCTAATAGAGCTTGTGCCCATAAGGAAAGGTCATGCCCGGACAACCTGACCACGCCGATACCGCCTTGTCCATGAGGAGTAGCGATTGCGGCAATAACATCAGGTTTTAACAGCGCCTTTGACATCAGCCTCCAGTCCACGCGTGATATACCACTGTTGAACGATGGAAAGTATATTGTTTACAATGGAGTACAGCACCAACCCGGCCGGAAAGAAGAAAAATACCACGCTAAATACAATGGGCAACATTTTCATAAGCTTCGCTTGCAACGGATCCGGTGGAACAGGGTTTAACTTACTTTGGATTATCATGGAGGCTCCCATGATTAACGGTAAAACATAATAGGGGTCAGGCACCGACAAATCGGTAATCCAGCCAAAAAACGGAGCATAACGTAATTCGACACTTGCAAGAATAGCCCAATACAGTGCGATAAATACTGGTATCTGAACCAACATTGGCAGACAACCCCCAAGCGGATTAATTTTTTCCGTCTTATACAATTCCATCATCGCTTTATGCAAGCGCTCACGGTCATCGCCATATTGCTGCTTAATTTTCTCCAGCTTGGGGGCCACTACACGCATTTTTCCCATGGAGCGATAACTGGCCGCAGACAAGGGGAAAAATAATAATTTAATAAAAACAGTCAACAAGATAATAGCTATACCCCAGTTGGATACCCAGCCGTACAGGTAAGAAAGCAGCCAGAACAATGGGGTAGAAATGATTGTCAGCCAGCCATAATCTACTGTTAACCCCAACC
Organism: Candidatus Nitrotoga sp. AM1P; assembly: GCF_013168275.1. Classification (GTDB taxonomy): domain Bacteria; phylum Pseudomonadota; class Gammaproteobacteria; order Burkholderiales; family Gallionellaceae; genus Nitrotoga. The sequence goes on from NZ_AP019547.1 coordinate 2,130,624, forward strand.
CTGGTGCGACTTCATCCAGTGAGGTTTGAGCTGGTCCAGCATAAAGTGGCACACTAATCTTTGCACTCTGGCCTGGTGCAATGGCTGCTACTGGTAAGATTACCCCTACTGAATAAAGGTCATTTTCCAAGTGCCTGGTATAAAACTCTCGCTGTATCTTATCCTTAGGTAACCATGCCGCTACAAAATAATGTTGCAACATCCCGGCCCAACCATTGTCAGCACTTTGAGAATGTTTAGCCTTGCCATTCTCAATATCAGGAAAACCCACTTTCTGAAATTTTTCTTTCTCTGTATAAATCGCAGTGCCCGTGTAAGTGGGCAAAAACATTGATGCACCTTCAGGTGTAGATTTGTCGCGCACCAACTGAAAATAAGTAGACGGGGAAAGTGGGCTGGTTCCAATGTTTTCGATTTCGTAGCCTACATCTATCAGGTAGCCATCTCGATGGAACACATAAAATTTAGTTACTTTTGCACCTACAACGTTAGTTGCAAATAATCGCACTTCAATTGTATTTTTACCTTCGGTTAATAGATATTCGTTAGCCTGGGCTGTGAATGTCGTATTGTGCGTGGGTAATCCAGTGCCAAGCAAACCCGTTTGGGCGATATAAGTGTGCGCTCCTTTATCTTGCAGTAAAACAAATGGTTTATTCTTGTTTTTGCTATCGCGCTGCTGTAAAAATTCCAAGCGACGCAAATCTCCTCCCACAGTATTAATTTCTGCGATTAGATAATCTGTTTTTACAATAATTTTTTGCCCAGTCTGAATTTTTTGTTGAGTAGCAACTGCAATTGTCTCTGGACTAGCCGTAGCTGTTATAGCGAGTGCATTATCTTTTGGCACGGCAATTTTTGGAACAGCAGCAGGCGCTGTTCGTACTATTGGTTGTTGAGTGCGCTGCCAACTATCCCACAACAATATGATTGATATTGAGAAAGCCAAAAAAAAGAACAGCCTAAACAGCTTGTGAAAATCCATATGGTTTCGCCTATGTAAATCTATGGGGCGGGATCATAACCACCTGGATTCCAGGGGTTGCAACGAATCACCCGCTTTATGCTTAACCAAGTACCACACCAAGCACCATGTTTAGAGATAACCTCACGAGCATATTGAGAACAACTTGGAGTAAAACGACAGGTCGGAGGCATGAACGGGCTCAATAAATATTGATATAAATCAATCAACCTGATTAAGAGTTGTCGCATCACATACGGACAGATTGAAATAACTGTAATAACGCTAACCGTCCTTCAGCCGAAGTTTCAGAATTAAATTGTCGCTTAGCCCGCACCACTACATCAACCGAATGTTCGACTGAGAAATTAAGTCTAAATATATTTCGAATCATGCGTTTTGCGAAATTTCTAGATACTGCCTTTGGCATGCTTCTTTTGCTGGCTATTACCCCAAGACGGGAATAACCATCCTCATTTTTTCGTATATAGACTGTAAACCATTTATTCGTCAAACAATCGGCACGAAGCGCCAACTCAAATTCTATCGGTTGCTTTAACCGGCGGCATGAAGGTAAAGTTTGTTTGGTATTAAACTGCAAGGCGTGTACGGCCCTTAGCTCTTCGAGCTGCTATAACGGCCCTTCCTCCCTTAGTTTTCATGCGAACCAGAAATCCATGAGTCCGTTTCCTTTTAGTGACAGACGGTTGATATGTACGTTTCATTGTTAATACCTCTAATTAATAATTAATACTTTAAAACCCGCTATTACATTATTTACAGGGGTTCATGTCAAGCTTATTTTAATTATAATGTAACAGGCATGATAAATTACCTATACTTTTAGCGTATGATTTATCTGAATTCAATTAGTCTAAAAATATGAGCAGTGGCTAATTTCAGAATTTCTCTCAATAGCTTATCTAACAGTAAATAATTTTTTTACCTTCCATGTAGTAGAATGTTCGAAGATTTTTTTGCATTGTCATTTTAAAATTATGCGAGACAAAACATTATGCGAGACAAAACATTATGGGATTCTTGTCTTCTTTTTTTTTGAAGGTACGCTTACCTCACAACAATTTAATTCTTGGATTAAACCTCTGAATTTTGAAATTCACGGCAATCAAATTACCTTGACCGCACCTAATAGTTTTACGTTAAAAATTGTACAGGAACGGTTTTTACCAGAAATTTCCAAGCAAGCAGAATTATTCCTTTCATATCCACCAAATTTTGAGTTACGCATAGGAGAAAAACCTCTCAATTCATCTCCCTCAACATTACCCGTTGCTATAACAAATATTGTCCCATCCGTATCACAACTCACACTCAATAAACACAAAAATCAAAATAAACTTAATCCTTTATTATCTTTCGAAAACTTTGTTACCGGTAAGGCAAATCAATTAGCTCATGCAGCAGCAATACAAGTTGCTGAAACGCCTGGCACCACATATAACCCATTATTTATTTACGGTGGAGTCGGATTAGGGAAAACTCATTTAATTCAAGCTATTGGGAATCATATTAAACTCGAAAATGCACAGGCAAAAATTTGCTATGTTCATGCTACAAATTATATTTCAGATGTTGTGCGTGCCTTTCAAACTAAGAAATTTGATGAATTCAAGCAGTTTTACAACTCATTAGATTTACTATTGATTGATGATATTCAATTCATTGCTGATAAAACTGGAACTCAGCAGGAATTTTTCTATACTCTTAATTCATTGATTGATGGACATAAACAAGTTGTAATTACCTGCGACACCTTCCCTAAAGAAATTTCTGGAATGACGCCCCGACTTACTTCTCGGTTCAGCTGGGGATTAACAGTAGCTGTTGAACCACCTGGTTTGGAAATGCGAGTAGCAATTTTGCTACAGAAAGCTGCTATTTCTAACAATCCTATCAGTGAAGATGTTGCTTTTTTTATTGCCAAACATATTCGTTCTAATATCCGTGAATTAGAGGGTGCACTTAAACGCATCGATGCTTATTCTCGATTTCACAAACGCACCATCTCTGTAGAACTTGCAAAGGAAGCACTTAAAGACTTACTAGCTTCTCAAAATAAACAGATTTCCATAGAAAATATTCAAAAAACTGTGGCTGATTTTTACCGTATCAAGGTTACTGATCTTCTTTCCAAAAAACGTACACGTTTAATTGCCAGACCTCGACAAATCGCAATGTGTTTAGCAAGAGAATTAACACAATTAAGTTTGCCTGAAATTGGAACCGCTTTTGGAGGACGTGACCACACAACGGTTATGTATGCATGTAAAACCATTGAAAGCTTACGCAATCTGGATTCATCTCTTAATGCAGATTTTAATTTACTTAATCAAACATTACGAAATTAATATTCTTAAGTAAATTTAGTTAACATTAGTATTTATATTTTGTGAATAACTATTCTAAAAAATATTTTTTAAAAAACTATACACAAAAATTACATTATCCAAATGTACATTTATCCACATCTTTTTATAAACTCTAATATGTTAAAAACAAATAAAAATACCAAGTTATTCACTATATATAATATCTATTATTGTTATTATTAAGGATATATAAGAATGTTTATTGAAAAGATTGAAAAAGACCATTTATTAAATCCACTTCAGAAAATTATTGGAATAGTAGAACGTAAGCAACCTCTTCCTATACTGTCAAACGTACTAATTCAAAAAACTGGTTCAAATATACATTTTGTAGCGACTGATCTTGAAATTCAAATTACAACGCAACTTACTGATGTAAATCAAACAGGCTCGGATACAGCAATTACTGTAGCTGCTAAAAAATTACAAGAAATCCTGAAGGTTTTACCTGAAGGAAGTAAAGTTACATTAGACGTTCATGAAAGTCGTCTTTTAGTAAAAGTAAATAAAAGTAAATTTACTTTACAAACTTTACCAGCTCAAGATTTTCCAAAAGTTTCGGAACAATTAGAGCAAGCCGTAAAAATTCAAATTGAACAGGATAAACTTAAAAAATTGTTGGGTATGGTTCAATATGCCATGGCACAACAAGATATTCGTTATTATTTAAATGGTGTTTTATTAGTTATTGATGGTCATTTTTTAAAACTAATAGCAACAGATGGACATCGTCTCGCTTATGTTATTACTAGGCTTGATCAAGAATATCCCAAACGTGAAATTATTCTACCTAGAAAAACAGTTAATGAATTAATTAAACTTTTAGTTGAGACAGAAGAAAAAATAACATTTGAATTAGCTGAAAATCAAGTCCGTATGATTTTTTCAAATATTATTTTAATTTCTAAGGTAATTGATGGAAAATTTCCAGATTATGAACGTGTTATTCCTAATTATACTAATCAACTTACATTAAATAGAATTGAAATATTACAAGCATTACAACGAGCAGCAATTTTATCTAATGAAAAATTCAGGGGTGTACGCTTTGTACTGACAGAAAAAAATCTGCGAATTATAAGTAATAATAGTGAGCAAGAAGAAGCGCAGGAGGATATGGAAATAGACTATCAAGGAATTGCACTTGATGTTGGTTTCAACGTTAATTATTTAATGGATGGATTAAATAATGCTGCTACACAAACGGTCATATTCTCATTCGGTGATGCAAATAGTAGTATTTTAATTACTATTCCAGGTAATGAAGAATTTAAATATGTGGTTATGCCAATGCGTATTTAATAACATTTATACTTAATCGCCTTCTAAAACTTAACTTTAGTATTTAAAAATATCATTTGGAATAAGTAATATTTATAAATGCATTCTCAATGTTTCACGTGAAACAAATGAAAGAAAATAATGAATGAATATAATTCCACCAGTATCAAAGTTCTCAAGGGACTGGAAGCAGTTAGAAAACGTCCAGGCATGTATATTGGAGATACTAATGATGGCAGTGGCTTACATCATATGGTTTTTGAGGCAGTTGATAATGCCGTGGATGAAGCATTAGCAGGTTATTGCAACGAAATATCAGTAATTATTCATCCAGATAATTCGATTAGCGTGACAGATAATGGACGTGGTATTCCAACAGATATTCATGAAGAAGAAAATCGTTCTGCAGCAGAAGTAATCATGACGGTGTTACATGCCGGTGGTAAGTTTGATGGAAACTCTTATAAGGTTTCAGGCGGCTTACATGGAGTAGGGGTTTCGGTAGTAAATGCATTATCTGAATGGTTACGATTGACTATCTATAGAGACAGTAAAACCCATTTTATGGAATTCAATTCAGGAGAACCAGTTGCATCGCTTAAGGTAATAGGAGAGACAAATAAACGCGGTACAGAAATACATTTTTTGCCTAGCAAGGAAATTTTCGGGTTAATCGAATTTCATTTTGATATTTTAGCTAAACGTCTTCGCGAACTGTCTTTCTTAAATAATGGCGTGAAGGTTTCCTTGATAGATAAACGAAATGGTAAAGAAGAACTTTTTGCATTCATAGGCGGAGTAAAAGGCTTTGTAGAGTACATGAATAGAAACAGGAGTGTGCTACATAAAAATATCTTTTATACCCTTGTTGAAAGAGAAGGAATAACAGCTGAAATTGCCATGCAATGGAATGATTCTTATCAGGAAACTGTGCAATGTTTTACTAACAATATTCCGCAGCGTGATGGAGGTACACATCTGACCGCAATGCGTACCGCAATGACTCGTACTTTGAATCAGTACATTGAATCTGAAGAAATTGCTAAAAAAGCCAAGGTTGAAACAACTGGCGATGATATGCGTGAAGGATTAACCGCGATACTTTCGGTAAAACTTCCTGACCCCAAATTTTCTTCGCAAACTAAAGATAAGTTAGTTTCTTCTGAAATTCGCCCAATTGTCGAAGAGGTCGTTAGTCAACAATTGATGGCATTTTTGCTAGAAAACCCAAATGATGCAAAAGTAATTGTTGGAAAAATTGTAGAAGCTGCGCGTGCCAGAGAAGCTGCACGTAAAGCTCGTGAATTAACTCGTCGTAAAGGGGTGTTGGATGGTATGGGGTTACCGGGTAAGTTAGCCGATTGCCAAGAAAAAGATCCGGCACAATCAGAGTTATATCTAGTTGAGGGTGATTCTGCCGGGGGCTCGGCAAAACAAGGACGAGACCGTAAGTTTCAGGCTATCTTGCCGCTTAAAGGTAAAATTTTAAATGTTGAAAGAGCGCGTTTTGAAAAAATTATTTCATCGCAGGAAATCGCCACTCTGATCACGGTTTTAGGTACGGGTATTGGTCGGGATGAGTACAATCCGGACAAGTTGCGTTATCACCGGATCATCGTGATGACAGATGCTGATGTAGATGGCTCACATATACGCACCTTGTTATTAACATTTTTCTACCGCCAAATGCCAGAGTTAGTTGAGCGCGGCCATGTTTATATTGCACAACCGCCGTTATATAAAGTCAAACAAGGCAAGGAAGAACGTTATTTAAAAGACGATCATGAAATGAAAACTTTTATGCTTCGTTCCGCCCTGGTTAATGCCGAGCTACATACTGATCAAGATTCACCAGCACTGAAAGTTGAAACGCTTGAGCACCTGGCAAAGGAATATTTCCTTGCGGAAGCCATCATCGATCGCTTATCCCGGGTTATCGCAAAGGAAGCCTTGCATGCAATGCTCAAGCAGCCAGATATTCAATTGGATAATGCGGAACAGGCAGAACAAAGTGCGATAAGCCTGCAACAGGTTTGTGGTCCAGAAATAATTGTTAAAGCGGATATTAATCCAGCCAATGATGAAAATCGTTTACGTTTGGAAAAACATTTACATGGTAATTATTCCGTAAGTTACATTGAGCCGAGTTTTCTGCTAAGCGGTGATTACACCCAAATTAAACAAACAGCACTCGCTTTAAATGGATTGTTGAGCAAAAACGCATACATCAAGCGAGGAGAACAGCGTAAACCTGTAGCCGACTTCAAGCAGACCATTGAATGGTTGCTGGAAGAAGCTAAACGTGGAGTTAGTATTCAGCGCTATAAAGGGTTGGGAGAAATGAATCCAGAACAGCTGTGGGAAACCACCATGGATATAAAAAACCGGATCTTGTTGCGCGTACAAATTGAAGACATGATTTCAGCAGATGAAACTTTTACAACTTTGATGGGAGATATAGTGGAGCCTCGTCGTGCCTTTATTGAAGAGAATGCTCTGGGAGTTAAAAATCTTGATGTATAGAAAACCTGATTAGTTACATGCCTCAGCTGCCCGAATGGCAGCTTCAGGGCATGGGGTTGTATTCGCCGCAGCGCGAACGAGGCGCTTGAGGATGGTGCCAAGATCGAAGCGGCGGTTAAAACGGTACTGAACCTCGGCCAGGTAACGGTCTGCGTATTGACGGAAGTCGAAAGCATGGTAGGTTCCACTGATAGCTGTTTTCAGGTTGCTCAGCACGGTATTCACGGCGCGGAATGCCGGGTGTTGTGCCACTTCCCGACCCGTGCCCCCGTTCATAATAATGGCGGAGTGCGTAGCGCCGCTGGCAGCGACACCCCGAAAACATCCCAATCCGTCGGACAGCACTTGAGCGGAAGGTGCCAGCACCTTCTGGGCCCAAGCTTCGATGGCTTTCCTGGTGAACGGAATGTGGACGAAGCAGGCTACGACCGGCTTGCCGTCCTCTGTAGTCTGCACAGCCGCAACGAAGGAGGCTTTGTTTTCGGAACCTCGACCGCGCTTACCCGGGCGCTCGCCGCCCAGGTAGGAGTCGTCAATTTCGACTCGCCCTTCGAGGACACGGGAGGATTCACGCTCAGTCATGACTTGCAGCAGCTTGAGTTTCATCAGCCAGGCGGTCTTGTAGCTCACACCCAGATGGCGCATGAGTTCCAGCGCGGCAACCTTGTTTTTCGCTTGGGTCAGCAAGTGCATCGCCAGAAACCAGAGCGTCAGCGGCAGCTTAGTCGCTTGGACGATCGTACCGGCAGTGACCATCGTCTGGTAGCGGCACGCTTGGCACTGCCAGTGCTGCCTGCCGTCGTGGATGAAGGTGCTGTGATGGGTTTCTCCGCAATGCGGGCAGACAAAGCCCTCTGGCCAGCGTGACGCCAACAGCGCCACGTGACATTGCTCCACCCTCCCGTACTGCTTCAGAAACTCAGACATCGACAGACCCTTTTGAAACTGAACTCGGTTCATTGCCATGACGCATTTCCTTCGGTAGATGTGCCTATTATTCGCCCCTCAGTGGCTCACCACATGAGCCTGTACGTAAAAAATAGCACCTAACTGAGGCATGTAACTAATCAGGTAGAATAATGCGGTTAACCTAGAGAATTTAAGTGTACAGCTATAAAATTGCGACAAATTCCGCCAAGCTCAAATATTTTTTGATCCGGGAATTTTTCCTACCGGGGGTTAAGTTTGCGCAGCACCTCCACTAAAGCCGTGTCTACCATCTGGTCTGCATGAGCCGCATAGCCTTGCCAGTTGCTCGTGAAATCCGTTAAACACCGTTCCAATCAGTTTCAGGTCTCTTAGAACGTGTTTACGATCTTCTGAGCAGCAGCCCCAGAAAGATGGATGAACTGCAGGCTGGTGTTGAGCTTTCGCTCGCAGTTCTTCCACAGCCTCCTATTCTTCTCCAGCCAGGCAAAGCTGCGCTCCGCCACTCAGCGCTTGGGAATCACCGCGAACTTGTGCAGTTCACTGCGCTTGGCAATCTGCACCGTGACAGCCTGACCCAGTATCTCCTGCACGCCTTGCGCGAAGGGCTGGCCCATATAACCGCTGTCGGCCAACACGCTTTGAATCTTGCTCAGATTCGCCTTGCAATGGCGTATCGCCTGTAGTGCACCTTTGCGATCCGTTACTTCGGCAGTGGTGACGGCAACGGCATGGGGCAGCCCCTGCGTGTCCACTGCAATGTGGCGCTTGATGCCTGAGACTTTTTTGCCCGCGTCATAGCCCTTGCTCCCGGCTGTGTCCGTGTTCTTCACGCTCTGCGCGTCCACAATCAATAGTGTGGGCATGGCGCTGCGCACCTGTTTCTTGCAGGCCGCGCCAACCTGATTTTTTTAAAGCCCGCTCCAGCACACTGATATCGTGCTCGTCGGGCTTGCTCCACTTGGCAAAGTAGGCGTACACCGTCTGCCATTTCGGAAACTCACTGGGCAGAAATCTCCATTGGCAGCCCGTGCGCAGTACATACAACACCGCACAAAACACTTCGTACAAATCCACCGTCGTGGGCTTGGTACGTCGACGCACGCTAGCCAGCAGTGGCTCTATCTCCGCAAATTTTTCCCGACTGATGTCGCTGGCGTATTTCTTCTCTCTCATACCTATAGTTTAAGGGAGGTTCCTCAGATCGTAAACACGTTCTTAGGAAAATACAGTTAGACTTCCCGTCAATATTGGGGAATTGTTGTTTGCTTTAACCGTCATCGCGAACCGCTGCAAAAACACATTAATGGAAAATCTGGGTTATACCAGACAAATCATGTACCAAACGTCTTGACAGTTTCTTGCACGCTACATCTCTAGTTCTAATGTTGCGATTAAGCGATAGCATGGTTTAGAATGCCCATCTACCGGACAATCAAGGTGTTGATACGTGTCATCTCAAGCGCTGGTCGAAATTCGCGACGTCAATTTTGGCTATGACAGCCGCCCTATACTAAAAGGTGTCAATCTCACTTTTCCCAAGGGCAAGGTGATCGCTGTTATGGGTGGCAGCGGTTGCGGCAAGACTACCTTATTACGGCTTATCGGCGGTGCGCTCAAACCAAGTAACGGCTATGTGAAAGTTGATGGACAGGTGATACATGAGCTTGATCATGACGGTTTGTTTCGCATGCGCCGCAGGATGGGCATGCTGTTCCAGTTTGGCGCGTTATTCACGGATATGTCGGTGTATGACAATGTGGCGTTTCAGATGCGCGAGCATACTGATCTACCGGAAGAAATTATCCGGGATTTAGTGCTGATGAAGTTACATGCGGTGGGGTTGCGCGGCACACATCATCTGATGCCTGCCGAGCTTTCAGGTGGTATGGCGCGACGCGTGGCGCTGGCGCGTACGGTGGCGCTGGATCCCATGTTGATCATGTACGACGAGCCATTTGCCGGGCTGGATCCCATCTCACTTTCCGTGGTGGGTAATCTTATTCGTCGCTTGAACGATGCGTTGGGTGCGACTTCGGTCGTGGTCACGCATGATGTGCAGGAATCGCTCAAGATTGTCGACTATATTTATTTTATTGCTGATGGGGTGGTTGTTGCAGAAGGGACTCCGGCCGAAATCAGCACTTCCGATAAACCGTTCGTGCATCAATTCGTGCATGGCGAAATGGATGGCCCGGTTCCATTCCATTATCCTTCCAGTGATTACGGGCAAGATTTAAATTTGCGGCCATCGCCATGATTGTCGTTGAAAGTATGAGGTCCATAGGGCGCCGTGTTGTAAATGCTGTATGGCGCACGGGATATGCCACCCGCTTTTTCTTGCTGATTCTGTTTTATTCTGGGGTCAGCTTCCGACGCTTCCACTTGATCATCAAGGAGTTATTCTCTAGTGGAGTGATGTCGCTGATTATAATTTTAGTGGCGGGCATGTTTGTCGGCATGGTATTGGGGTTGCAAGGCTATGAGACACTCAAACGTTACGGCTCAGAATCTGCACTGGGGTCGCTTGTAGCACTGAGTTTGGTGCGCGAATTGGGGCCGGTGCTGGCTGCTCTGCTGTTTGCAAGTCGTGCTGGTTCGGCGATGACTGCGGAGATTGGTTTGATGAAGGCTACCGAGCAGATATCCGCGATGGAGATGATGGCGATTAACCCGATGGCGCGCGTGGTTGCGCCTCGTTTTTGGGCTGGAGTCATTTCTATGCCGCTGCTGTCGGCGTTATTTTCTGCCATGGGTATATTTGGTGGCTATGTGGTGGGTGTGGTGCTGATCGGCGTGGATCAAGGTTCATTCTGGTCGCAAATGCAGGCTGCGGTCGATTTTCAGTACGACATACTTAACGGTATGATTAAGAGTGTCGTATTTGGGGTGGCGGTGACCGCAATCGCATTGTTCGAAGGCTATGATGCACCGCCTACCGCAGAAGGCGTGTCCGGTGCGACCACACGCACAGTCGTTGAGTCGTCACTGGCAGTTTTGTTTTTGGATTTTATTTTGACTGCATTTATGTTTCAAGGGGGTTAGTATGAAACGCACCACGCTGGATTTATGGGTCGGCATATTTGTCGTGGCTGGTTTAGCGGCGCTGGCAGTGTTAGCGCTGAAGGTGGGGAACCTGAGTACGTACAACATGTCCGAGACATATGAGTTGCAGGCTTATTTTTCTAACATCGGTGGCCTCAAATCCCAGGCATCCATCAAAAGTTCTGGAGTACTCATTGGACGGGTGGCTCAGATCAGCCTGGATCCCAAGCGCTATGAAGCTAAAGTGACAATGACTATAGACAAGCGTTACCAGTTTCCCAAAGATACATTCGCTAATATTCTGACTTCAGGATTATTAGGTGAGCAGTACATCGGTTTTATCCCGGGTGGTGAGGAAGAATTTTTGAAGGCAGGCGACGAAATCAAGAAAACACAGTCTGCCGTAGTCCTGGAGGATTTAATTGGCAGGTTCTTATACAGCAAGGCTGAAGATTCCAGATAACTTAATAAATAAATTACTAAAGGTATATATGAACAAAATAATTGCACTGTGGGTGGGAGTATTGCTGGCGTGCGTGTCACTGGGCGTGCGTGCGGATACGCCAGAACCGGAAGCGTTAATCAGAAACACCGTGGATGAAGTGCTGGCCATTGTTAAGCGGGACAAGGATATTCAGAGTGGTAATACAAAAAAAGTTAATGAATTGGTGGATGCCAAAGTACTGCCGCATTTTAATTTTACTCATATGACCAGACTTGCCGTAGGCAAGAACTGGCGTAATGCTACGCCAGAACAGAAAAAAGTCTTGGAAATCGAGTTTCGCAATTTGCTGGTGCGTACTTACACAACTGCATTCACTACCTACCAGAATCAGGAAGTTGAAGTGAAGTCGCTCAAAATGACAAATGATGCCACTGAAGTGACTATAAAAACTTTTATTCTTAACAAAGGTAAACCCCCTCTGCCCGTAAATTATGATATGGAAAAGACGGCTAATGGTTGGAAGGTATATGACCTATCGATTGAAGGCGTGAGTCTGGTAACTAATTATCGCGGTACCTTCGCTGAGCAGATTCAGAAGAGCGGCATTGATGGATTGATTAAAATGTTAGTGGAAAAAAATCAGGCGCAGACCGGCACAATGTCGTCTAAGGCGACGTCCAAGTGATTGATCATGACGGTGGCCGTATGCAAGTAACGAGTCATCTGACCATTGAAACGGTTACATCCCTGTTCAAAAATGGTTTGCCAGTTTCTGGAGAAACATCGCTGGTAGTTGACTTGGCTAAGGTAGAGACGGTGGATTCTGCTGCGGTCAGTTTGTTGCTGGCTTGGCTACGCGAGGCGCAACGGAGTAGTGTGAAACTGTATTTTGCTCATATTCCAGAGAATTTATTAAGCTTGGCTCGTTTATATGGCGTGGCGGACATGCTGCCGCTATGCGGTAATGATTCCGTGCAGCCTTGATCCATTCAATTTGATGCCACCTGCTATTGATGTACGCCAAGTACGCAAGCGCTATGGTCAATTACAAGCATTGGATGGCGTGGATTTGCGTATTGAGCAGGGTGAGTTCGTCGGTTTACTTGGCCCCAACGGTGCGGGTAAAACCACGCTGATTAACCTGCTGGCCGGACTTGCGTTACCAGATGATGGGCAACTTTCCATACTGGGATACGATGTAGTCAAGCAATACCGTGCTAGCCGTCGCGTGTTGGGTGTGGTGCCGCAAGAATTGGCCTTTGATCCTTTTTTCACAGTGCGCGAAACGCTGCGTTTGCAGTCTGGTTTTTTTGGATTGCGTCGTAACGACAGCTGGATCAATGAGGTAATGCACCACTTGGATTTGACCGGTAAAGCCGATACCAATATGCGCCGCCTGTCCGGTGGTATGAAGCGCCGTGTCTTGGTGGCGCAGGCCCTGGTGCATAAGCCGCCCGTTATTGTGTTGGATGAACCGACTGCCGGGGTGGACGTGGAACTGCGTCAATCGTTATGGCGCTTTATTCAGCAGCTTAACCGCGAGGGGCATACCATTCTGCTAACGACCCATTATCTGGAAGAAGCGGAAGCTTTGTGCACACGGATTGCCATGCTCAAGCATGGTCGGATTGTAGCGTTGGATAGCACACAAAATTTACTTAGTAGTTTGGCCGGTTGTCGCGTCAGACTGAAACTAGCGGGTTGTCTACCTGCTACATTGCTGCTGCACGTGCTCGAACAGACGGACAGCGATTACCTGTTGACTTTGCCAACCTATCAAGCATTGGAGTCAGTGCTGACGGAACTGCGTGTGGCTGGGGTTGCAGTGCAGGAGATGACCTTGCAGCAGCCTGATCTGGAAGAAGTCTTCCTGCGTTTGGTGGGGCGGACCGTGCAGTGAGGCGGGCATGTTGAGTTTTTACAGTCTGCTCTACAAGGAGGTGTTCCGTGTGTGGAAGGTAGGCTTCCAGACCGTACTGGCCCCCGTGTTGACCGCATTGCTCTATCTGCTGATTTTTTCGCATGTGCTGGCACAGCATGTCGAGGTGTATCCGGGGGTGCATTACACTGCCTTCCTGATCCCGGGACTGATGATGATGGCAATGCTGCAGAACGCTTTTGCTAATAGCTCTTCCAGTCTGATTCAGTCCAAGATTACTGGCAATATCGTGTTCGTGCTGTTGGCGCCGATTGCTTATTGGGAATTCTTTGCGGCATATGTGTTCGCTTCCATGCTGCGGGGGTTGGTGGTTGGCATAGGCGTATATTTGGTCGCACTGTGGTTTGCCCAGCCACCGTTACAGTTTCCAATCTGGATTATATTGTTCGCCGTTCTGGGTAGCGCGATGCTTGGTTCACTGGGGGTGGTGGCCGGGATGTGGGCAGAAAAATTCGATCAACTCGCAGGATTTCAGAATTTCATTATCATGCCGTTGACGTTTTTATCCGGCGTATTCTATTCCATTCATTCGCTACCGCCATTCTGGCAGGAGTTGTCGCGCTTTAACCCGTTTTTTTATGTGATAGATGGTTTTCGTTATGGATTTTTCGGCGTATCAGATATTTCTCCTTGGGTGAATTTGATGGTGGCGGGCGGGTGCATGCTGGGTTTGACGTTGTTGTCTTTGGCGTTGTTAAAGTCCGGATATAAGTTGCGCTACTGACATAATATTTAAAGATATGGCAAGAATACATTAAGATGGAATTGAGATTTTTAAAGATGCCAATATGCAAAAATTAGTGATACAAGGTGGCATTCCATTGCGCGGCGAAGTGCGTATTTCCGGTGCCAAGAACGCGGCATTGCCTATGATGTGCGCCAGCCTGTTGACGAGTGATGTCTTGCAGTTAAGTAACATGCCGGATTTGCACGATATCGCAACCATGCGTAAATTGTTGGAGCAGATGGGCGTGAAGGCTGCTGTGCAAGGTGACGAGATGACGTTGCATGGTGCGCAAGTGGATAAGCTGGAAGCGCCTTATGACATGGTAAAGACCATGCGCGCCGCAGTGCTAGTATTAGGCCCTCTGGTGGCACGCTTCGGCGAGGCGCGCGTCTCAATGCCGGGTGGTTGCGCCATTGGTTCGCGTCCCGTCGATATTCACATCAAGGGCCTGCAGGCAATGGGTGCTCAAATTTACATTGAGCATGGCTACATTCATGCGCAGGCAAAACGCCTTAAAGGCGCACGAATTTTATTCGACATCGTCAGTGTGACCAGCACTGAAAATCTGATGATGGCTGCTGCTTTGGCGGAAGGGGTAACGGTGCTGGAAAATGCGGCGCGCGAACCGGAGGTGGTGGATTTGGCGCATTGCCTGATTGCAATGGGTGCGAAAATAGAGGGGGCAGGCAGCCACACAATTGTCATAACGGGTGTGGAAAAATTGCACGGTGCAGCCCACCGTATCATGCCGGATCGTATCGAGAGTGGGACTTTTCTGGTGGCGGCAGCGGCAACGGGCGGTAGCATCGTGTTACGCGATACGCGAGCGGATATCCTCGATTCCGTGCTGGAAAAACTTATCGAAGCCGGTGCGTGCATCCGTAGCGATAGTGAGAGTATCCACTTGGACATGACGGGTCGGCCCAGATCGGTGAACGTGCGTACTGCGCCGTATCCCGCATTCCCTACGGATATGCAAGCACAATTTATGGCGTTGAATGTTATTGCAGATGGCAGCGCGATGGTAGTGGAAACGATTTTTGAAAATCGTTTTATGCATGTGCAAGAATTGCGCCGTCTGGGTGCAAGGATAGACGTAGAAGGTAATACTGCCTTGGTTCATGGGGTTGATCATCTGGAAGGTGCAACGGTGATGGCAACGGATTTGCGTGCATCGGCTTGCCTGGTTATTGCCGGATTGGTGGCGCAGGGCGAAACCGTGATTGATCGTATTTATCATTTGGATCGTGGTTATGAACACATAGAAATAAAACTGTCGCAACTCGGAGCGAACATATTTCGCATTAAATAAATGAAAGATACCGCATGATTACCATCGCCTTATCCAAAGGGCGCATTTTTGAAGAGACCTTGCCGTTGTTGCAGGCGGCGGGCATTACGCCGATGGAAGCGCCGGAGCCTACGCGCAAGTTGATTTTATCCACCAATCGTGCCGACGTACGTTTGATTATTGTGCGTGCTTCCGATGTGCCGACCTATGTGCAATACGGAGCTGCTGATTTGGGGATCGCGGGCAAGGATGTCCTTGATGAGCATGGTGGCATCGGTTTGTACCAGCCGCTGGATTTGAATATTGCGCGTTGCCGCATGATGGTGGCAGTAAGGAATGATTTTGATTATGACTCCGCAGTGCGTCAGGGCGCGCGCCTGCGTGTGGCGACCAAATACGTACAGACCGCACGCGAGCATTTTGCGGCTAAAGGTGTGCATGTGGATTTGATTAAATTATATGGCTCGATGGAGCTGGCGCCACTGGTCGGTTTGTCAGATGCAATCGTGGACTTGGTCAGTAGTGGCAATACATTGAAGGCCAATCATCTTAAGGCGGTAGAAGAGGTTTCTGCAATTTCTTCGCGTCTGGTGGTGAATCAGGCCTCACTTAAACTCAAACATGCGGCTATTCAGCCTATGCTGGATGCGTTTTCCTTGGCGGTAGTTCAATGAATATCAGACGGCTTTCTACTCGGCAGCCAGATTTCAATTCGCAACTGGATAGACTGCTGGCTTTCGAAGCGACTCAGGATGACCAGCTGGACGCGATTGTCGCGGCTATTCTGGCGGATGTGCGCACACGCGGCGATGTCGCCCTGCTTGAATATACCCGACGCTTTGATCGCATGGAAGTACATGATGGTGCTGCACTGGAACTGCCTCCTGCTGTGTTGCGTACCGCCTTCGAGGGGTTGCGCGCCGCACAGCGCGCCGCTCTGGAGCAGGCCGCACAGCGCGTTACCACTTACCATCAAAAGCAGTTACAAGCTTCATGGAGCTATACTGAGGCGGATGGCACGCTGCTTGGCCAGCAGATTACGCCATTGGATAGGGTTGGTCTGTATGTGCCGGGCGGCAAAGCTGCCTATCCCTCTTCAGTGCTGATGAATGCGCTACCGGCGAAAGTGGCTGGGGTGGGCGAACTCATTATGGTAGTGCCGACACCAGATGGAGTGCGAAATGCGTTGGTGTTGGCAGCAGCCCATCTGGCCGGGGTAGATCGGGTCTTCACCATTGGCGGAGCGCAAGCGATTGCTGCGCTGGCCTATGGCACGGCAACCGTGCCGCGGGTAGATAAAATCGTCGGCCCCGGCAACGCTTACGTGGCCGCCGCCAAGCGCCGCGTATTTGGCGTGGTTGGTATTGATATGGTGGCAGGCCCATCAGAGATTCTGGTGATCTGCGATGGACAAACCGACCCGGACTGGATTGCGATGGATCTATTTTCTCAAGCAGAGCACGATGAATTGGCGCAGGCCATCCTGTTGACACCGGATGCGGCTTTCGCCACAGCCGTGGCGCAAAGTGCAGATCGTCTACTGGCGCAGATGCCGCGCCGTGACATCATACGCACTGCATTAGAGAACCGCGGTGCTTTGATTGATGTGACTGACTTGGATGAGGCTTGTGTTATCAGTAACCGTATAGCACCGGAGCATCTGGAGCTTTCAGTGGCCGATCCCCAGCAATGGCTGCCAAAAATCAAGCATGCCGGGGCAATTTTCCTGGGTTGTTACACGTCCGAGTCGCTTGGTGATTATTGCGCTGGTCCTAATCATGTCCTGCCGACCTCTGGCACGGCACGTTTTTCTTCCCCATTGGGGGTGTATGACTTTCAGAAACGCAGCAGTTTGATTCAAGTATCCGCGCAGGGTGCAGGGATGCTGGGCGAAATTGCAGAAGTGCTGGCGCTTGGTGAGGGCTTGCATGCACATGCGCAGTCTGCCCGGTTCAGAATGGGTTCGTGAACTTGTTGAGAGCAAGTCGCCTCATTTGAGATTGTTCGCGTCCGTACGGTTCTTTCAAAATTGCACTACGCCCGAATGGCACTGTTATAATTCGTCACCATGAACAAAGCCCTCTTCGCAACCCCACGCGCACTTGATTTAGCGCGTGAGGTATTACACATTGAAGCCGCAGCTGTATTGGCTCTTACACAACGCATAGATGAAAATTTTCTGCAGGCGTTAAATATCATTTTAGCCTGCGAAGGCCGTGTGATTGTAAGCGGCATGGGTAAGTCTGGCCATATTGCGCGCAAGATCGCCGCTACACTTTCCAGCACGGGTACTCCAGCGTACTTTGTCCATCCTGCCGAAGCTAGTCACGGCGATTTAGGCATGATCACCACTAAAGATGTGTTTATTGCGTTATCGTATTCCGGAGAAAGTCAGGAGTTACTTACTATCGTGCCAGTCATCAAACGTCAGGGAGCGCGGTTGATTAGTCTGACAGGCAATCCACGATCCAGCTTGGCAGAGGCGGCAGACGCGCACCTCGATGCTGCTGTGGACAAGGAAGCTTGCCCGCTAGGGCTTGCTCCTACCGCCAGCACTACGGCAGCGCTGGCATTGGGTGATGCACTGGCCGTGGCGCTGTTAGATGCCAAAGGGTTCGGGGAGGAAGATTTTGCGCGTTCGCACCCTGGCGGAAGCTTGGGCCGCCGTTTGCTAACTCATGTGCGTGACATTATGCATTCCGACAAGGGGGTGCCTGCTGTGAATCAAAATGCAACGCTGGCCGAGGCAGTGCTTGAAATCTCGTGCAAAGGGTTAGGCATGACCGCCATTGTAGATGATGCTCGGCAGGTGCTGGGTATCTATACTGATGGAGATTTACGCCGCACGTTGGAAAAGCGTGTTGATTTCGCCACTACTACAATCAGCTCGGTCATGTCGCGCAATCCGCGCAGTATTAAGCCGGATGCACTGGCAGCCGAAGCGGTGCAGATCATGGAGCAATATAATATTAGCCAGATGCTGGTGATAGATTCCAACAATAAGCTGGTAGGTGCTCTGAATATGCATGATCTGCTGCGTGCGAAAGTGATTTGATGTCGTTAAGTCAAGCTCAGTCCATTCGCCTTATTGCCTTTGATGTGGACGGCATTATGACGGATGGCGGTCTCTATTTAACCGACTCCGGTGAAGAATTTAAGCGCTTCAATTCGCTTGACGGACAGGGTTTAAAAATGCTCAAAGCATCCGGTGTGGAACTGGCTATTATTACTGGTCGGACTTCCCGCTGTGTAGAGCTACGCGCACACCACCTTGGCATCTCGCACTTGTATCAAGGTGTTCATGACAAGTTTGCTAGCATGCAAAAAATGCTTGCTCAGCTCAAACTGCCCTTGGATGTCGTCGCTTTTATGGGTGACGACGTAATAGATTTACCGGTCATGCTTCGTGTCGGGTTGGCTATCAGCGTGCCGAGTGCGCCACAAACAGTGCGTGATCGTGCTCACTATATTACCGAGCGAGACGGCGGGCATGGCGCGGTACGTGAAGCATGCGAATTGCTGATGTCAGCGCAAGGCACGCTGGATGCGCAACTCGCGCCTTATTTGGCATGAATTATTCAGTCGTTATTGACCGTTTGCGCGCTTGGTTCACCGGCTTACCGTTGCTATTACTGCTACTGGCCGCAGCTTATTGGCTGAATCAGCAAGTACAGCCGCTGCCGTCCGTACCCGACAGCAGCAAGCGCCGCCACGATCCAGATTTTATTGTCAGTAAATTTGTCGCTACTACGCTGAATGAACAGGGCAAACCGCGTTTCGTGATGGCTGCAAAAACAATGCTGCATTACCCAGATAACGATAGCACGTACCTGGAAGCGCCTGTACTTACCAGCTTTGATTTAGATCATCCTCCCACGCATACTTCTGCAAATAATGGAATGGTGTCAGGCAAGGGCGATGAAATATTTTTACGCGATAATGTAAAAATCGTGCGTGCCAACAGTACCAAGCAGAGAGACATGATATTTACCACTACTTATCTGCATGTGATCCCTGACCGTGGCTTGGCCGAAACAGACCAGCCTGTCACTATGGTTGATGGACGTAACATTGTGCATGCAGTAGGTATGAAATTTGATAATAAATCGCATATAGTAAAACTGCTTGCGCAAGTTAAAAGTGAATATGTGCCCGACAAAAATTAAATATGCTGCTTTGCTCTGCATAGAGCTTCTCTGTCATGTGCCAATCAGCCAAGCGGAACTTGCCGACCGTGATAAGCCGATGCATTTGGAAGCAAATCAGCTCAGTATTGACGATGTCAAACAAATTAGCGTCTTTGAAGGCAAGGTGCGGCTCACTCAGGGCACGATGATTATTAACGCCGACAAAATTGTCGTAGTACAGGACAAGGAAGGATTCAAGCACGGTACGGCAACCGGACAACCCGCCAGTTTTCGCCAGAAGCGCGATAATATCGACGGATATGTGGAAGGGTATGGTGAGCGCATTGAATATGACACCAAGACTGCAATCATAGATTTTTTTGGCCAGGCGCGTGTGAAGCAGGATCAGGATGAAGTGCGTGGTGAACATATTACCTATAACTCCAAAACTGAGATATTTCAGGTGAACGGTATCTCCAACAAGGGGCGCGTGCGCGCTATCATTCAACCAAAAAACAAGCGTTCTTCAGTCGGCGAACCGCTATCAATCAAGCCGACAACGATATTAACCAAGCCTAACGAA
The DNA here is from genome assembly GCF_013168275.1 of Candidatus Nitrotoga sp. AM1P. Classification (GTDB taxonomy): domain Bacteria; phylum Pseudomonadota; class Gammaproteobacteria; order Burkholderiales; family Gallionellaceae; genus Nitrotoga. Next base: position 2,150,866 of record NZ_AP019547.1, read on the forward strand.
CGTCAATGAGCGAGCTGCGCGCCGTTGCACTGAAAAAGCGCTATCGATCTCGTACCGTAGTGCATGATGTTTCCCTGTCGGTACAGAGCGGCGAAGTAGTCGGTCTGCTTGGTCCTAATGGTGCTGGAAAGACTACCTGTTTCTACATGATTGTTGGGCTGGTAGCTGCAGACGGAGGCGATATTTTTATCAATGGACAGAATATTACTCATCTCCCCATTCATCGCCGTGCGCGTTTGGGGCTGGGTTATCTGCCACAGGAAGCATCTATTTTTCGCCGCCTGACGGTCGCACAAAATATTCAGGCTGTGCTGGAATTACAAGATTATGATAACGATGAAATTCAAGCACGGCAGGACGAGTTGATGGAGGATCTGCATATCACTCATATACGAAACAATCCAGCGGTCAGCTTGTCAGGGGGCGAACGACGACGTGTTGAAATCGCTCGCGCGCTGGCCACCAATCCACGATTTATTCTTTTGGATGAACCGTTTGCAGGGGTGGATCCGATTGCCGTGCTGGACATTCAGAAAATCATTCGGTTTCTTAAAGAGCGTGACATTGGCGTGTTGATTACTGACCACAATGTTCGCGAAACATTGGGAATCTGTGACCGCGCCTATATTATTAATGCCGGGTCGGTAATGGCGGAAGGCAAACCTGACGAAATCATTTATAATGAAGGCGTGAGAAAAGTATATCTAGGCGAGCATTTCAAACTATAAATGCACATTATGCGCCGCTCCTGTCCGTAAATTTCGTAATGAAACCCACATTACAGCTTAGGCAATCCCAGCAACTGACGCTTACCCCCCAGTTACAGCAAGCCATACGCCTGTTGCAACTATCCACTCTGGAAGTCAATCAGGAAGTAGCACGTTTGCTGGATGAAAATCCATTGTTAGAACGTGCAGATGAAGATGCGATGCAGCCCTATGCGCATGGAGATGCTGCTTCTAGCGCTGTTGTAGATAATACTGAAGTAAAAGATGAAATGCCGCAACAGACCGATGAAGACTGGGTAAAAGAAGACTGGAATGAACCTTCTTTTTCCGCAGCCAGCGGGCCGGATGATGAAAAAGAAGCTCGTGCGGAAGTCGCGGCAGATACCCCAAGCCTGCGTGAGCACCTCATCTGGCAACTAAATATGAGTCAGCATGATGTGCGCGACCGAAAAATTATCGGTTTGTTGATCGATGCATTGGACGGCAATGGTTATCTGGCGCAGCCGCTGGAAGAAATTGTCGAAATGCTACCAGAACAACTTGATATTACTTTGGATGACTTGGAAACTGCACTGGTGCAATTACAGCACCTGGATCAGCCCGGCATAGCTGCCCGTACCTTAAGCGAATGTCTCACGCTCCAACTTAAAGCGCTCCCGGAAGATACTCCATGCCGGGATCTGGCGCTACGCTTGGTGTCGCAATACCTCAACCTGCTGGGTGCGCACGATTTTACCAAGCTGAAAAAAGTCCTTCGCTGTGACGATGACGCATTGCGCACCGTACAATCGCTCATTACTCATCTGCAACCAAGACCTGGCGCTGAATTTGAACAGCGAGCCGCAGACTATGTCGTACCTGATGTGGTGGTAGAATTCCGCCACGGTAACTGGCATGTACGGCTAAATCAGGGCGCTATGCCGCGCCTGCGTGTTAATCAAATGTATGCCAATATCTTGCAACAGGGTAATGAAAAAAACGTACAGCAGCTGGCTGGTCAATTGCAGGAAGCGCGCTGGTTTATCAAAAATTTGCAACAGCGTTTCGATACTATTTTGCGTGTATCGCAGACAATTGTTGATCGTCAACGCAATTTTTTAGAGCATGGTGATACAGCGATGTGCCCGCTGGTACTGCGCGAAATTGCAGAACAGCTTGATCTGCATGAATCCACCATTTCCCGTGTGACTACACAAAAATTCATGCTTACCCCGCGCGGTATTTATGAACTCAAGTATTTTTTCTGCAGTGGAATCGCGACCGAAAGTGGCGGTACGTGTTCCTCCACGGCAATCCGCGCACTCATCAAGCAGCTTGTCAACCAGGAAGACGCACGTCACCCTCTAACCGACAGCCGCATGTCTGAAATCCTGGCACAGCAGGGCATATTGGTTGCCCGGCGTACCGTGGCAAAATACCGGGAATTGCTGAATATCCTCCCAGTTAATCTTCGTAAATCACTCTAACCATAAGGAGCAGGCCATGAACCTCAATCTCAGCGGACACCATTTGGAAATTACCCCCGCCATTCGCGAGCACGTGGTAAGTAAACTCGGCAAAATCGAGCGTCACTTTGATAATATGATTGATGTTAATGTCATTCTTTCAGTGGAAAAATTAAAACAAAAGGCCGAGGCTAATGTCCACCTGAGCGGTAAAACTATTTTTGTGGAATCTGATGATACGAACTTATATGTGGCGATTGATAATTTGATCGAAAAACTTGATCGTCAAATTATCAAGCATAAGGAAAAACAGGCCGCTCGTCGTCATGATGAATCCGGCAATCCCCCCGCAGTAGGACAAGAATGATAGCAGGGCGGCTTACGGCCGCCCCTTCCTTATTTTTGAAGTGCTTGAATTATGAACCTGATCAGCAAAGTTCTGCCCCTTGAGAACGTCATACTGGACGCCGATTCCACCAGTAAAAAACGGGTTTTCGAAAGAGTGGGGGTGTTATTTGAAAATACTCAGAAAATTGCACGTAGCCAAGTATTTGATAGCCTGTTTGCGCGCGAGAAGCTTGGCTCGACGGGTCTGGGACACAGCGTGGCTATTCCGCATGGTCGCATCAAGGGTCTGCGTGATGCGATTGCCGCTTTCGTCAAGACCCAAGCATTGATTCCGTTCGACGCACCAGATGGTCAACCGGTAAACCTGATTTTTGTGTTGTTGGTGCCGGAAAGGGCCACTGACCTGCACTTGCAACTACTGGGCGAGTTGGCGCAAATGTTCAGTGATAAAACCTTCCGCGAACAAATACAGAATAGCAATGATGTAGCGGTAATCCATCAATTGTTTACTGACTGGGCGATGTAAAAGCAATGGCACAGGTCAATATTCAGCAGTTGTTCGAGGACAAACAGGAGCAGCTGGCATTGAGCTGGGTAGCCGGAGCGAATGGTGCTGCGAAGATAATTGATAGTGATTTAGTCAGTGCCTCTAACAACGGTTTGATTGGTCACCTCAATTTGATCCACCCGAATTGGGTGCAGGTATTGAGTGAAACCGAGGTCGACCATCTTCAAGTGCTTTCGCCCGTCGCGTTCGCAGAAGCGCTGATGCAACTTGAACGTGGCGGTACGTTATGCCTGATTGTGGCCGGCACGGATAAGATCCCACAAGAGTTGATCATTTACGCTAATCGCACACATACACCGTTGTTTCGTTCTCCTCTGCCCAGCGTACATTTGATGTGGTTGGTACGTCATTACATTGTCAAAGCGCTGGCGGAATCGACCACGCGTCACGGTGTGTTTCTTGACGTATTGGGGGTGGGAGTGCTGGTCACGGGTGATAGCGGCATAGGCAAGAGTGAACTGGGGCTGGAACTTATCACACGCGGCAACGGCTTAGTGGCGGACGATATTACCGAGCTGTACCGTATTTCTCCGGAAACGCTGGAAGGGCGCTGCCCGGAATTGTTGCGTGACTTCCTTGAAGTGCGGGGGCTGGGTGTGCTGAATATTCGCACCATGTTTGGCGAGACTGCGGTGCGGCGCAAAAAAAGTTTAAAACTTATTGTCCATCTACATCGCCCTCTACGTGGCGATCTTTCCCATCTGGAACGCTTGCCGTTAGTGGCTAGTCATCAGGAAATTCTTGGCGTGAAGATTAGCGCGGTGAGCATTCCGGTCATGGCTGGACGCAACCTTGCGGTGCTGGTAGAAGCAGCAGCACGCAATTTTGTGCTTCAGCAACGCGGCATTGACAGTATGCAAGAATTTATCAGTCGTCACGAGCAGCAGATGCAGGAACAATAAATTATGCAATTATTTCTGATCAGCGGCCTCTCCGGCTCAGGAAAAAGCGTGGCGCTTAAGGCGCTGGAAGATAGTGGCTACTATTGTGTGGACAATCTGCCCGCTGCGTTGTTGCCCGTCCTCGTGGAAAATTTGCATCAGACTGGTAATACACGCATTGCTGTCAGTATCGATGTTCGTAGCGGCGACAGCGTGAAACAACTGCCGCACTATATTGAACGGCTTAAGCAACAGGGTATCGATGTGCACTTGCTCTTTCTGGACGCGCAGACTGACACGTTGGTGAAACGCTTTTCCGAAACGCGTCGCCGTCATCCGCTGCGTAATGCTCTACCTCCGGCGCAGACCAATGAAGGGCTTACCTTACCTGAATGCGTACAACTCGAGCGCGAAATGCTGGCCGAGATCAGTAACATCGGTCATCGTATTGATACCAGCGAACTCGGCGCCAATGCCTTGCGTGCATGGGTCAAAGATTTTAAGGGTGTTGACCGCGCACGCATTACGTTACTGTTCCAATCGTTCGGCTTTAAGAATGGTATTCCGCTCGATGCTGACTTGGTGTTCGACGTGCGCTGCCTACCCAATCCACATTACGATCCTGTGCTGCGGCCATTAACCGGACGCGATGCGGCGGTAATTGAGTTTCTCGAACGCAACCAAAATGTACAACAAATGTGTGAAGACATCCGCAGTTTTGTCGAGAGGTGGCTACCCTGTTTCATCGCTGATAACCGCAGCTATCTCACTGTCGCCATCGGGTGTACAGGTGGCCAGCATCGCTCGGTGTACTTGGTGGAAAAGCTCGCTCGTTGTTTTAAATTGCAACAGCAAGTGTTGTTGCGTCACCGTGAATTAGGTAACACTTATTGATTTTTGTGCAATTTATGACACATCTCATTACAGTAACTGTCAGTTCCGTACAGGAGCAAATCCAGGTTTTTCAGAGTACGTTGATTTAAACCCACTGAATGTATTTTGGTGCGGGAATGACGGGATGTTGCTTAGCCTTGTCATTCACGATATTCAATAATCATGTTGCTACTAGCACTCATAAAATTAGGCGATTGGATCGTGCTGTTGCTCGGGTGCTCTGCATTACATGGATCACCGTCATACTATGGCAGGGTGGTGTAGCGGATAAAGCTGTCATTCGCAAACAGCGGCAAAATGCTGAGTGAAGTGCCGCTACCGCATAACAAAATTATTTCTGTGTCCGGTTTGATCGCAGCACACTATTTGGACGAATCAAACATTGAGTTCGAAACACCCAAAATAATTGAGTGAAAAGCCATGAAAACTATCGTACTCGCTCTAACCGGTGCATCCGGCCTACCCTATGCCATGCGATTGCTTGAGTGCCTACTCCAAAGCGGTCACCGCGTGCACCTGGTTTATTCCCAAGCGGCACAAATAGTTGCCAAACAAGAGTTGGATTTTGTGTTGCCCAACCGTCCACAAGATGCAGAAAAAATCTTGGCGGAACGAATCGGTAAAGTCAGCGGCGAACTGCGCGTGTTCGGGCGTGATGATTGGTTTGCACCCATGGCCTCCGGTTCTAATCCTGGCGACGCAATGGTAATTTGCCCCTGTACTATGGGTACGCTGGCAGCGGTGGCGGGAGGGTTAAGCGACGATCTCATCACCCGTGCAGCCGATGTTATGCTAAAGGAAAAGCGTCCGTTGATTTTAGTGCCGCGCGAAACACCATTTTCCGCCATCCATCTGGAAAACATGCTTAAACTTAGTCACGCCGGTGCGGTCATTCTGCCGCCAAATCCGGGATTTTACTATCACCCGCAAAGCGTGCAAGATTTGGTAGATTTTGTGGTGGCAAAGATACTTGATCACTTGGGCGTGGAGCACAAGTTAGTGAAGCGGTGGGGAGAATAATAATAGGTTGCGTGGAGGACCGTTACGCTTGCAGCTACCCATTGATGATGGAAACTGCGGGTTGGAAGGTGCGATAGAGGTCGTGTAAATTTTTGCTGATTCACTCCGTAATCTAACGTGATCCGCCAAACTGACTTGAATCCCGGATTGCTTCCATAGAGCGCGCACGCTAAACCGGCCATTGACGGGGCAATTTAAAATTATTGTTGGCTATTCATTTGACTGGTCAGGTTTTTTTAAACTATAGTTCGCTTCATGCAAGCAGAATTAGACGTATTGGAAAGCAAGTTGGCTCAATTGGTGCAATTGGCTATACATTTGCGCGAAGAAAATCATCATCTGCGTAAAGAATTAGCTCAAGCGCTGAGCCAAGGCCGTCAATGCCACGACAAGATTGACTCTGTTAAGTCGCGTTTGGAACGACTGCTGGCGCAATTACCTGAAGAATAAATATGAGCAGCGAGAGTGCAAGAACGCTTGATGTCACAATCCTTGATCGGGAGTTTCGTGTTGTCTGCTCGGAAGCGGAACGTCCAGAACTGCTTGATGCGGTCGCTTATCTTGATAAGAAAATGCATGAGATTCGCGATATTGGCAAGGTCGTTACGATCGAGCGTATCGCAATTATGTCTGCCTTGAATATTGCTCATGAACTATTGACCACAAGGCTCGGTTCTGGTTTTGACATGAGTGAATTTAAGCGTAGAATGGAGCGTATGGAGGCAACTATCGACGTGGCACTGGTTGAGCAAGATGAGTTGTTTTAGGTTTCCCCTGCGGTGTTTGTCAGGCTCATAATTCTTTGGACCAATAAGCTTTGCTTAGGTTGTGACCCTTAATGTTACTGTTGTGCGCATCCCTTGTGGATGTACCTGATGTAACTGGGAATCGGCTCTCTTGAACTCAGGTTCAAGATGTTGGGTCAACGGCACAGGCGGGGGTCTTTATTTTAAATGCGGCTTATGCCGCATTATTTTTTTCTAGGTGTGCCAAGTATATCGTGTTGTGCGTTAATGCAATTTGACTGATTGCGTGGATCCAAGTCACTGGGAACAATGATGTTGATTGTGAGGTGGAAATCTAGAGGGAGCCGCAAGCAAATTGCGGAGCCTGACGAACAGGAAGTGGATAGATATAACGTAGCGAGGCGAGTAGGTCAAGATCTGTAAAGCGCATTGTACAGAACGCTACGACGTAGCGTCGACAGGCATAAGCAAGATCATACGCATTACCTAGAGTGTTTATACTTCTGCTTCTTGCCCGATCAAGACTCCAATCTTAATAACAGAATGATAATGGTGAGAGCGGCCTCAGGAGTACTCGCACAGAATGAATCACTTTATTTGAATTAGAAATGGAATAACGTGCGTTATTGGCTAATGAAATCTGAACCGAGCGACGTTAGCATCGATGACCTCGCTAACCTACCTGATCAGACCGTGGCATGGTACGGTGTACGTAACTATCAGGCACGTAACTTCATGCGCGATCAGATGTGCAAAGACGATGCGGTGCTTTTCTATCATTCTAATTGTGCTGTACCAGGCATTGCAGGTATCGCGCGTGTTTCCAGTACTGCCTACCCCGATGCAACTCAGTTCAAACGTAATAGTAAATATTTCGATCCCAAGGCTACGCAGGAAACGCCGCGGTGGTTTAATGTAGATGTGCAATGGGTAAAGAAAATTGAACCCATTTCATTGGCAGAGCTGCGCCGCCATCCACAATTGGAAGGCATGCGCGTTTTGCAACGGGGTAATCGATTGTCCATTACACCGGTTGATCCCGCCGAGTGGAGGTTCATTCTGAAGCATCTGGTACGCGATTAATATGGAATGGGCTTTCGCCTATCTCGCGCTGGGGGCATTGGTTGGGTTATTTAGTGGAATGTTCGGCATTGGTGGCGGAACCATTCTAGTACCGGTATTGCTGATACTGTTCAAAATGCAGCACTTTCCTGCCCCCAATATCATGCATTTGGCGCTCGGTACCTCTATGGCAACTATTCTGTTTACGTCTCTTGCCAGCATGTACAAACACCACCAGCATGGTGCGGTGAACTGGGACGTGGTTCGTATCATGACTCCCGGCATTTTGTTCGGAACAGCGCTGGGTGCGCTATGCGCCGCATCTGTTTCGCCGCGTGGACTAGGAATATTTTTTGCTTTATTTGTATATTGTGCAGCAATTCAAATTTTGTTTGAATTGCGTCCGCAAGCCTCACGTCAATTACCCGGTATGACTGGTATGACGCTGACGGGTATGTTCACCGGCTGGATCAGTAGTCTAGTATCTATCGGCGGCGGTACGGTCGTAGTTCCGTTTCTAATTTGGTGCAATGTGCCAATACGCAATGCAATTGGTACCTCTGCAGCGATCGGTTTTCCGGTCGCCATAGGTGGCACAACTGGCTATATTATTACTGGCCTTAGTTCCCCCTTACCCTCTCCTAACCTGGGTTTCGTGTACCTCCCATCGTTATTGTGGATCGTACTTGCCAGTGTTATTACCGCGCCGCTTGGCGCAAAGGCGGTACATCGCATGAAGATTGGGCTATTGCGCAAACTTTTCGCAATACTGATGCTGATATTAGCGACACATTTGTTAATAAAATTTATTTAGCATTAAAAGTACGCAATCCTATGCGGGGTAAACTGTACCGGGTTTGTCATGACGAAGAGTGATGCGTATTGCTATACGATGATCGGACGCTATTGGAATTTTTGGTTTTTGAGGGCGCGCAAGCATGGCTGAGCTGGATCACCATTTTTGGAAAAAATGGTTGAACTATCTTCACCTTTCAACTAATTTGACATCGAGTAAATTGCTTGGTGTGGCGCGCATAACATAAAATCTCTACGACAGGATGCAGGCATTGGGCACAATTTGTCACGGTAGCCTGCATTTTTAAACGATGGATTGCTTTAGGTATTTGAAATTAATAGAAACGAAGAGATGAGACTAAAATTTACCAAAATGCACGGTGCCGGTAATGATTTCGTAGTCCTCAATGGGTTGCGCCAGCGCATTCAGCTTACACCGGAGCAGTTGCGCCTGTTAGCTGACCGGCACTTTGGCGTGGGCTGCGATCAAATTCTGTTAGTGGAAACTGCTCAGCATCCCGATGCGGATTTTTGTTATCGTATCTTCAATGCGGATGGCGGCGAGGTGGAACAATGCGGCAATGGCGCACGCTGCTTTATGCGCTTTGTACACGATCACAAACTGACACATAAGCGTGAGATCGTGGTAGAAACAAAAAATGGCTTGATTACCCCGCGCCTTGAGGACAATGGTCAAGTTACAGTAAACATGGGCGCACCGATTTTTGAGGCTGCACGTATTCCGTTTCTTGGCAGTAGTGATGCTGTTATCCAAACGCTAGAAGTAGCGGGCGAGACAGTGCAGATTACGGCACTATCGATGGGCAATCCACATGCGGTACAGGTAGTGACTGATGTGGAACAGGCACCAGTCGCCATACAGGGGGCGCTCATTGAACAACACCCACGTTTTTCGCAACGAGTGAATGCAGGTTTCATGCAGATAGTGGATCATAAACACATCAAATTACGCGTGTATGAACGCGGCGCTGGTGAAACACTGTCTTGCGGCACTGGCGCATGCGCCGCAGTGGTAACCGGCATCCGGCGCGGCCTGTTGGACGCGCGCGTGAATGTTGCCACGCGCGGTGGGGTGTTGAACATAGCTTGGGCCGGAAACGGTACACCGGTATTTATGACCGGACCAGCGATTGCTGTATTTGAAGGCGAAATAAATTTATAAGAGGACCACATGAAATCCGCAGACATCGCACTATATTTAAAAAATAATCCACAGTTCTTTGAAGATCATGCTGATATGTTAGCGGAAGTCACTATCCCCCATCCTTACAGCGGACGCACCATTTCATTAAGTGAGCGGCAGTTATTGACTCTGCGTGAGCAGAACAAAAACCTGGAAAAAAAACTGCACGAGATGGTAATGCTTGCTCAGGACAACGACTCATTACAGCAAAAAGTACATCAATTTACCCTTGCGTTATTTGGCGTGCGTGACCTGATGAATTTGCAGAATGTCATTACGCAGAATTTGCGTGAAATTTTTGCAGTACCACATATTGTGTTGCACATCTGGAAAGGATTACCGCCCAGCTTGGAAGTGCTTGCCTTTGTGAATCAGCAACTGCATCCCGTCTGTGTTCATCACGCTCTTCATGATACTTTGGCCTGGTTTGGCGAAAGCGCGACTCATTTGCATTCGTTTGCTTATTTACCGCTGCGGACGGATGAACAATCCATTGGTCTGTTAATATTGGCTAGTGAGGATGCGCAGCGTTTCTATCCTGGCATGGGTACGTTGTTTCTGCAGCGTATCGCGGAAACTGTGAGCAGCGCGCTACGTCCCTCACTATAAAGTGATGACAAACAGTATCGCGCAGGCTGCAACTCTCAACCAAGCTGCGCTGCACGGATTTATCGACCATCTGCGCAATGAGCGTCGTTACTCCCCCCATACCGTGGAAAACTATTCCCGCGATATTTGCCGTTTGTTTAAGCTTGCTGGTGTTACGCCGCTAAACGAACTCAAAAACCATCAAATTCGCCGTTTCGTAGCACAATTGCACGGTAGCGGTTTGGGCGGCAAGAGTTTGGCGCGTATGCTTTCGGCATGGCGTACCTTTTATTCTTATCTAATACGCGACTACCAGTTTAAAGACAATCCGTGCATCGGGCTGCGTGCGCCCAAGTCGGCACGTAATCTGCCGCATGCACTTTCCCCGGACGAAGCTGTGCGCATGGTTGAACTGCCCACAGCAGGCGACATTCTGGCGGTGCGCGACAAAGCGATGTTTGAGTTATTTTATTCTTCCGGTCTGCGCTTGGCAGAGCTGGTCAGTCTCGATCCTGCTGCGCTTGATTTTGCAGATGCAGCTGTGCGCGTTATCGGTAAAGGCGCCAAGACACGCATCGTACCGCTGGGCAGCTATGCGATCTCAGCGCTGCAAGCTTGGCTGGCGCTGCGCGGGCAGTTGTCCAAACAGGGTGAAACTGCGCTGTTCGTAAATCGCAATGGTAGCCGCATTGGTTCGCGCGCGGTACAACTGCGCATGTCAGGTTGGGGCATCAAACAGGGCATCACCAGCGGCGTTCACCCACATTTGTTGCGCCATTCGTTCGCCTCACATGTGCTGCAATCCAGCGGAGATTTACGGGCAGTTCAAGAAATGCTCGGTCATACCAGCATTTCTACTACGCAGGTATACACTCATCTTGATTTCCAATACCTCAGTAAAATTTACGATGCCGCGCATCCGCGGGCCAAAAAGAAAACCTTATGAATAAAATTATTCTCAAGGAGGGGAGGGAGAAATCCCTTCTGCGCCGTCACCCCTGGATATTTTCCGGGGCAATTAAACGCGTGGAAGGCTCACCTGCTGATGGTGACGCGGTACAGATATACTCAACACAAGGCGCTTTCCTCGCCCATGCCGCATACAATGCACATTCACAAATTGCTGCGCGAGTATGGTCATGGCACGCGGAGCAAAGCATCAACGCAGATTTTTTCCGCACGAAAATCACTCATGCACTGACATTGCGCAAAAATCTCAAATTGGCGCAACACAGCACTGGCCTGCGCCTGATTCATGGCGAATCCGATGGCCTGCCCGGGCTGGTAGTAGATCAATATGGTGATGTGCTGGTTATGCAGATTGGCAGTGCGGGAGCGGAACGCTGGCGCGACACTTGTGCCGACATATTGCGAGAGATGTGCAATCCGGTTTGTATTTACGAGCGTTCTGATTCTGACTCACGTGCATTAGAAGGCTTACCGGAACGCAATAACGTACTACGTGGCATCTTGCCCGAATCTTTAACCCTTGTTGAACATGGGCTGCGTTTTGTTGTGGATGTAGCACATGGGCAGAAGACGGGTTTTTATCTCGACCAGCGTGACAACCGCGAACTGATTGGAACCCTGGCGCAAGATAAGGATGTTCTGAATTGCTTTTGCTACAGCGGCGGTTTCTCGCTGTATGCACTGCGCGGTGGCGCGAAATCAGTGCTATCAATTGATTCTTCGAATGAGGCACTGCAACTGGCACAACGCAATGTGGAACTTAATGGGCTGGATGCCAGCCGCGCTGAATGGCAATGTGACGACGTGTTCCAGACACTGCGTAAGCTGCGTGACCAGAACCGCAAATTTGACCTGATCATTCTCGATCCACCCAAATTTGCGCCTACCGCAGCCTTCGCCGAAAAAGCCGCGCGCGGTTACAAGGATATTAACTTGTTAGGCTTCAAGCTGCTTAGACCGGGAGGAATGCTCGCCACCTATTCATGTTCCAGCGGCATAAACGATGACCTGTTTCAGAAAATTATTGCCGGTGCCGCCTTGGATGCCGGAGTAACCGCGCACATCATACGCAAACTGCAGGCCGCGCCGGATCATCCAATATTATTGAATTTCCCGGAAGGCGCATATCTCAAGGGACTTGTATTGCGCGTGGCAGGTTAACTCGAGATTATGTCAGAATTAAATGGAGGCTATGCAACGGAGAGGTAATGCCATGCGAAAAACAGTGAAACTGGAGCGTTAAATCTGACTCAACATAAACCTTTTGCATAAAGCAAAAGGTCCATTCTGTTTCTTAACTCCCACTCTTGGTTATTTCTTTAGAGATAACCAGTTCGAAATCATTTTGGCAATTACTATTGCATCGGGCGTAACAGTGGGACGTCCCGCTGCAAGGGAGGGCAAGGGTAGCTGACGACGATCTCCTATATAGAAACCAAGCGCGGTTTCCAGCGCCTCACTGGCATACTGTAGTGCTTCGTCTTTATCGCCACCTTGGGTAATGGCTTCCGGTACATCGGGAAAAGTCACGACAAATCCGCCATCCTTGGCAGGTATCAAGTCCACTGGATATTCAAACATCGCAAGTCCCCTAATTCAACCCTAGCCGTTTTTTAATATATTCAATAGTATCGATTTTCAGTTCCGTGTCATGCATCGGCAGAACCGATTGACGGCCATTAAGAAACACCCTGATGTGAGCTCCCTGACCTGGCTGAAATGTAGCGCCTTGCTTAACAAGCCATTGTTTAAATTCATTGCTATTCATCTTTTAAATTTAACAGAAATACTCCTGGTGGTCAAACTCTTACCACCCGGCGGGTGGTAAACAGTGTAAGAGTATCTAGGTAATGCGCCTGCCTCACCGTATCTATCCTCGTGCCGATGGCAAGCCCAGGTAGACCAAATTACAGGAAAAAACTGGATTTGATTTATGATGCATTATTGAGAGCCCATGTTTGGCATCTGAATTAATAGGCATCCATGAACAAATATAGAGCCCTCCTGCCGCAAACCAGTTTATTCTGGAAAAAACTGGGGCCCGGTCTTATAACGGGAGCTGCGGATGATGACCCCAGCGGTATTGCTACCTATTCACAAGCCGGAGCCGGATTCGGCTATGCAATGCTGTGGACGACATTTTTAACTTTCCCTCTTATGGTCGGCATCCAGATGGTAAGTGCTCGGATTGGCCGGGTAACTGGGCATGGCCTTGCCGCCAATATTCGACTACATTACTCTCCGGCGCTACTTTATGTGCTCGTTGGGCTGCTTCTGATTGCAAATACGATTAACATTGCAGCAGATATTGGCGCAATGGCTGCAGCGCTTAAACTTCTCATTGGTGGCCCCGCTCACTGGTATGCAATAACCTTTGCCATGGTATCGTTGGTGCTGCAAATATTCATACCTTTTCCACGTTATGCACCCATTCTCAAAATACTGACATTGTCGCTCTTTACTTATGTAGTCACGGTGTTCGTCGTCAATGTGCCGTGGGGTGAGGTGCTTTATCGCACAATCATGCCGTCCATATCATTTAAAGCGGATTATGTGATGGCGGTGGTTGCCGTATTTGGCACCACGATCAGTCCGTATTTATTCTTTTGGCAAGCCTCTCAGGAAGTTGAGGAATTGCAAGCGAAAGGGGAAGCACCGCTTAAAGAGGCGCCAGAACAAGCCCCCAGTCACCTGCAGCGTATTAAGATCGACACGTATATCGGAATGGGGTTTTCCAACCTGATCGCTTTTTTTATCATATTGACGGCAGCGGTGACTTTGCACTTGCACGGCATTACAGATATTCAAACCTCTGCCCAGGCAGCGGAGGCTTTGCGTCCCTTAGCTGGTGAATTTGCGTTTTTATTATTTACCGCCGGAATTGTTGGTACGGGATTGCTCGCTGTGCCTGTTTTAGCAGGTTCAGCCGCGTATGCCATAGCAGAATCATTTGATTGGCACATTGGTTTAGGCCGCAAGCCTATGGAGGCGCGAGGCTTTTATATGATTCTGATCATTGCGACGCTCTTGGGCGTAGCGCTTAACTTTACTCCCATTGATCCTATCAAGGCACTATTCTGGAGCGCAGTCATCAATGGCGTCATTGCCGTGCCCATCATGATAGTGATAATGTTAATGGTGGCAAGACCGGATGTCATGGGACAATTTGTGGTCACGCCTGGTCTTCGAATTACCGGTTGGTTAGCGACGGCCGTGATGGCATTCGCAGTGCTTGCCATGGCGGTAACGTGGTTGATATAACTTCGGATGATTGCGATAAAGCCGAGTCCGACTATTAATTTTCACACAAGGATATTCTCAATGAATAATACAGGCATAAAACTCCTCTCTCTTCAGATTGGCCTGCCTAAAACACTGGGGACACCTGATGCCTCAGACACTATGGATCAGGAGTGGACGACCGGCTTTTTTAAGGAGTCGGTGTCTGGTCCAGTTTGGGCCGGAATAACTAACTTGGTTGGCGACGGGCAAGCCGATCTTCGCGTCCATGGTGGACTCGATAAAGCGATCAACGCCTATCCTTTCGAACATTACGCATTTTGGCTCGCCGACCTTGATTATAAAGAGCTGCCCAATGGTGCGTTCGGAGAAAACTTTACCGTGGCAGGCCTACTGGAAACAGAGATCTGCATCGGTGATATTTTCGAGGTTGGTGGCGCATTGGTACAGATTTCTCAACCTCGCCAGCCGTGCTGGAAGCTTGCCCGCCGATGGAGGGCTCAGGACTTAGTGGCGCGAGTCGTGCGCACGGGCAAGACAGGTTGGTATTTCCGTGTTTTGCGCGAGGGAAACGTTCAAGCCGGAGCGGCACTGGTATTGGTGGAGCGTCCTTATCCTGAATGGACAGTTGCGATCGCGAACAACATAATGCTGCATCGCAAGGAGAACTATGTGGCCGCACACGCGTTGGCCGAGTGTCCGGCGCTCTCCGGCAGCTGGAAGGCAACCCTGTCGCGGACGACTACTTCTATTGAAATTGCAGCCGATACTTCAGCGCGTCATTTTCAATGAATGTCTAATTACCATTTAGGTAAGCGAGTTCAATAAAAGTCGGTCGTGGTGCACAGATGTATCGGAATTCTGATCGCTTGCACAGCGTCGAGTGGGATATGGGCGCAGATTGCGGCGGACGAGAAGAGAGTAGTGGGGAGGGCGGGGATTTCATTTATAACCATTTCCCCGTCCTGGTTGGTTATTCTAACCTTGTTGTATTAGTGCTGCGTTAGTGCACTTAATGCTGCTTGATAGTCAGGTTCATGCGTGATGTCGTCCACCAACTCTGCGTGCAACACGTGGTTATTTTCATCCAGTACCAGTACAGCGCGTGCGGTTACGCCACGTAATATAGAATCAGCAATCTTTACGCCGTAATTCCGCATGAAATCCCGTCCGCGCATTAAGGACAGTGTAGTGACATTGTCCAATCCTTCAGCCACGCAAAAGCGACTCATAGCAAAGGGTAAGTCGGCGGAAATCACCAGCACCACTGTGTTGTCGAGCTTGCTTGCCGCTTCGTTAAATTTGCGTGTAGAAGTGGCGCACACGGCGGTATCTAAACTAGGCACAATGTTAAGAACCTTACGCTTGCCGGCAAAGTCTTTTAACGCCACATCTTTCAGGTCTTTGTCCACTAGCGTGAATTCCGGGGCAATTTGACCAACGGTTGGAAAAGTGCCGAACAATGTAATGGGTGTGCCGTTCAAGGTGACAGCAGGGTTGGTTGAAGTTTCATTAGCCATGATTTCTTTCTTTTTGTTAAGGTGGGTTATAGCGCATCATCGGCATACGCTTGTATTGGTGGGCAAGCACAAATCAGATTTTTATCACCATGGACATTGTCTACACGGGCAACACTTGGCCAGAATTTGTTGTCTTGTACCCACTTTAATGGATAAACTGCTTTTTCGCGCGAATAGCTGTGTTTCCAATTGCTCGTGAGAGTTGATTTCGCTGTATGCGGTGCATTTTTAAGTACGTTATCTTCTTTATCCGCTTTACCTGTAATTATTTCATCAATTTCTTTGCGTATAGAAATCATAGCAGAGCAAAAACGATCTAATTCTTCTTTTGATTCACTTTCGGTTGGTTCAATCATCAATGTATCGGCTACCGGGAATGAAACTGTCGGTGCATGATACCCATA
This sequence comes from Candidatus Nitrotoga sp. AM1P, assembly GCF_013168275.1. Lineage (GTDB taxonomy): Bacteria > Pseudomonadota > Gammaproteobacteria > Burkholderiales > Gallionellaceae > Nitrotoga. Next base: position 2,167,278 of record NZ_AP019547.1, read on the forward strand.
ATCCATTAATCGCTTTGCAATGTCCCCTACTTCTATTCCGACTTCTTTTTTAAACGCAACGCAGGCTAAAATCATTTCGTGCGCGCAACGTCCATTGGCACCACTATATAAAGTAGGGAAATGATCTTTTAATGAGTCTTTAATATAGTTGGCATTTAAAATTGCGATACGTGTTGCTTCGGTAACGCCATCGTTGCCTAACATTTTTATATATCCATAAGATATCAATAAAATTAGTGCACTGCCGTAAGGCGCTGCAGATACTGCGTGTATGCCGTTTTCTCCCCCAGTTTTTACTAAGGAATGTGAAGGCAAAAAAGGAGCCAGGTGTTTTGCAACGCCAATGGGTCCCATACCTGGGCCGCCACCACCGTGAGGAATTGCAAAAGTTTTATGTAAATTCAAGTGGCAAACATCGGCGCCAATATTGCCGGGGCTGGTTAAGCCTACTTGTGCATTCATGTTGGCGCCATCCATATAAACTTGTCCGCCATTTTCATGAATGATGTTGGTAATCTCAATGATACTTTCTTCGTAAACACCGTGAGTGCTTGGGTATGTAATCATTAAGCATGCCAGATTATCTTTATGCTGAATTGCTTTTTCACGCAATTCGCTTACATCAATATTTCCTACTTTGTCACATTTCACCAAGACTATCTTCAGGCCACACATTGCAGCGCTGGCAGGATTGGTGCCATGTGCCGATGTGGGAATTAACGCAATATTTCTGTGCGCATCACCACGTGATTGATGGTATGCCTGAATGACCAATAATCCGGCATATTCGCCCTGAGCGCCGCTGTTGGGCTGAAAACTCATTTTTTCGAAACCCGTAATCTCACTTAATGATTTATCCAGGTCATCGATTATTTCATGGTAACCCGCCGCTTGTTCAACGGGTACAAAGGGGTGGATATGGGCAAATTCGGGCCATGTAATAGGCATTAATTCGGAGGCGGCATTTAATTTCATAGTACAAGAGCCTAATGAAATCATGGAATGAGTCAAAGATAAATCCTTGTTTTCCAATCGCTTGATATACCGCATCAGCTCGGATTCGGAATGGTAAATATTAAATACAGGATGTTGCAGGATTAAAGATTGACGATTTTTGATCAAAGATTTTTGATTAAAAATCTGTTCTTCAGTAATTTTAGAAGGGGTTTTGCCAACGGCGTGTGCGAATACACTAATAAGCGCATTCAAGTCATCGGTGTCGATAGTTTGATCAACAGAAATAGTAATTGCATTATCCGTATAACGGAAATTAATCTGTGCTGCTTGCGCTAATTGTTTAATTTTCGCATTGTCTGTTCCATTGATTTTGATGGTATCAAAATAAATTCCATCTTCAATGATATAGCCTAATTTTTTTAACTCGGTTGCCAATGCTATAGCAGTAAAATGTACTTGTTGTGCAATCCCTTTGAGGCCTTCCGGTCCGTGATATACCGCATACATACTTACCATAATGGCTAATAATGCTTGTGCAGTACAAATGTTGGAGGTGGCTTTGTCTCTACGTATGTGTTGCTCGCGCGTTTGTAATGCCATACGTAATGCTTGATTTCCGTCCGCGTCAATCGAAACACCAATGATGCGGCCAGGAATGGATCGTTTATATTCTTCACGGCAAGCAAAATATGCCGCGTGCGGGCCGCCGTAACCCATAGGGACACCAAAGCGTTGTGTGGAACCAACAACAACATCAGCTCCCCATTTGCCTGGAGGGGTCAGTAATACTAAACTCAGTATATCGGCTGCTACAGCAATGGTGGTTCCATTTGCTTTTGCCCTTTTTACAAAGTCAGCGTAATCGTGAACTGTGCCATCAGCGGTTGGATATTGAAGCAATGCACCATAAATACTGTTATCTAACGTTCCGGTTTTAAAGTCACCAATCACTAATTCAATCCCCATTGGAGTTGAACGTGTTTTTAATAAATCGATAGTTTGCGGGTAACATTCGTTGGAAACGAAAAACTTGTTCGCTCCATTTTCAATTGCTCGGTGCGTGCGATTGTTGAACAACATTGCCATTGCTTCAGCTGCCGCAGTGGATTCATCCAGCAATGATGCATTTGCTATTTCCATTCCGGTTAAATCCATAATCATGGTTTGGAAATTCAACAGTGCCTCTAAACGACCTTGTGAAATCTCTGCCTGATAAGGCGTGTAAGCGGTATACCAACCCGGGTTTTCTAAAACATTTCTCTGGATAACAGGGGGAACTATCGTGTTGTAATAACCTAAACCAATATAGGTTTTAAAAATTTTATTCTTTGCCGCAACACCACGTAAATGCTTGTGGTATTGATATTCAGTCATCCCTGATGGTAAGTTCAATGGTTTTTTTAAGCGGATCGCAGCAGGGATGGTTTGATCAATTAATTCATCTACAGAACCTGCACCAATTGTATCAAGCATTGCCTTAACATCATTTTTGCGCGGACCGTTATGACGGTTTACAAATTTATCGGTTGTAATCATTGCTGGCTTTATTTTCTAAAGGAGTATAAATAGGTATAGGAAGCGGGAATTATCTTATCCCTTACGACGTCTTAATGTGCTTCACTATCGACTAGTGCCTGATACGCTGCAGCATCCATTAATGTGTCTACGTCGGCGGTGTTATCTGGCTTCATTTTGAACATCCATGCGGAATAAGGATCTTCATTGATCTTTTCTGGCGCATTGCCGAGTTCAGAATTAACCGCAACCACTACACCAGTAACAGGCGCATAAATATCAGCCGCAGCCTTTACTGATTCTACTACTACGCATTCTTCCTTGGCTTTCAGTTGGCGGCCCACTGCTGGAGTTTCCACAAATACCATGTCGCCTAACAGCTCTTGCGCGTGTTGGGTGATGCCGATCGTGATCGTCCCGTCGGTCTCTTTTTTGATCCACTCGTGGGATGTAGTGTACTTCAGGTTACTTGGCAGATTGTTTGAATTGCTCATGGTTATATCCTCCAATAAAATAAAAATTAGATTAAGCCTTTGCCGTTACGTACGAACGGGTATTTCACTACCTTGGCCGCCAGCATTTTATCGCGAATCACCACCTGTACCGTGTCGCCTATTTGTACCGTGGAGGGTATACGTGCCAAGGCGATTGATTGATTCAGTGTGGGTGAAAAACTACCGCTGGTAATTTCGCCATCGCCATGGCTGCTGTGTACTACTTGGTGATCACGCAGCACCCCGCGATCCTGCAAGACAAGGCCGACTAACTTACGAGTTCTAGGCTTGGTGACGAGCGCTGTTTTACCAATGAAGTCGCGTTCACTCACCAGATCTACCGTCCATGCCAGCCCGGCTTCCAGCGGATTTATGGTCTCATCCATATCATGACCGTACAGGTTCATGCCGGCTTCCAGACGCAACGTGTCACGTGCGCCCAGCCCGATAGGTTTCACTCCCACGTCATTTAGTGTTTGCCAGAAGGAAGGTGCAGCCTTGGCCGGTAGTATGATCTCAAAGCCATCTTCGCCAGTATAGCCAGTTCGGGCGATAAACATTGAATTGCACTCTACGGCATTGAAGGGTTTGAGTTCTTCCGCCAATTTTTGTGCTTCGGGCAAGGCCTGCCATAGTTTTGCCGCTGCATGTGGTCCTTGCACCGCGATCATTGCCAACTCGTTGCGTGAAGTAATCTGCAATTGTGGTGCGCGGACAGTAGCTTGTTCAATCATCCATGCAATATCCTTATCAGCTGTACCCGCATTCACGACGATGCGAAACCACCTTTCATTCATGAAGTACACGATGAGATCGTCGATCACACCACCATCCGGACGTAACAGGCAAGAATACAGCGCTTTTCCGGAAGATTGCAGTTTGTCCACGTTGTTTGCCAATAGATAGCGCAAGAAGTCGCGCACCCCTTCGCCCTTCATATCGACCACGCGCATGTGCGAGACATCAAACATGCCGGCATCGCGACGTACTTGATGGTGTTCGTCAAGTTGTGAACCGTAATGCAACGGCATATCCCAGCCGCCGAAATCGACCATCTTTGCGCCCATTGCGCGATGTGCTGCATTCAGAGGAGTTTGTTCGAGTGTCATGAGTAATCTTTCAAAAAAATAAAAAAGGCGAGACAGAAAAATCTGCCTCGCCCCATCTGTCCTCTTTACCTGAGAGATTACGAAAAATCCGTGTGCCCCTTCGGTGGCTGTGTTAACAGCACTCTCCAGATTTGCCTGTGCCAACAGTTCTTGAGCCTGAGCGGTTACGGGTGTTGCGCCTTCGGCAATGCGCCTGTACTTAATACTTACCAGGCAGCATGTTCTTCCATTGGTTTAAACGGCAGGTAGAACTATACCGGAATAAGGGGGTGGTCGGCAAACGATCTAACATAAAGTTGCGTGGGGGCTTCATTTCAGGGATAATCTATGCCCTTATATGTGCGTTAGTGCGCACTGCTTTAAATTTTTAAGTCCTCAATTTTCATGTTTAAGGAAGCCAAAATGAAAACCGACATTCATCCGCAATACGACGAAATTGCAGTTACTTGTAGTTGTGGCAATACTTTTAAAACCAAGTCCACAATGGGTAAACCGCTGCATGTAGAAGTCTGCTCGGACTGTCATCCTTTTTATACCGGCACGCAAAAAATCGTGGATACCGCTGGTCGAGTGGAGAGATTCCGCCAAAAATATGGCAAGTCCGGTGCAAAATCTGCACCATAATGAAACTGAACGATAAGCAGCAATTGAAAGGCAGCGGACGCTGCCTTTTTTGTTTTTAATTTCAAGCAGGGTAGTGGCTACTCGAATGTTTTATAAACCCACACCCGGACAGCGCATCAAAGTCTTGGAATAAGCGCGCAAGTTCATGTTTTTCTATCCGCCGACACAAGAACATCCGATCACGATAACTAAAGCCTGGTTGCTGGCACTGCTGTGTGCAGTGTGGTTAGGCACGGGGTTGGTAGGGCATGACCCGTGGCAGTCAGACGATGCTTATAGTTTCGGGTTGGTCTATCACATCCTGCAAAGCGGCGATTGGCTAGTTCCCACCTTGGTTGGCCAACCCTACATGGACAAGCCACCACTGTTCTATATAACAGCCGCGCTTTTCGCTAAACTATTCTCTCCTTTGCTTGAGCTACATGATGGCGCGCGCCTGGCAAGCGGTTTTTATACCGCTCTTACGCTGTTGTTCATAGGGCTGTCCGGACGCGAACTATTCGGGAGGGCGCGCGGTTGGGCTGCGACGATCATTCTGATCGGTTGTCTCGGCATGTTGGTCCGCTCACATGAGCTCATCACTGATCTGGCCTTGCTCACAGGTTGTGCCATGATGTTGTATGGCTACATTTTAAGTTTGCATCGTACTTTATGGGCAGGCATGCTCATGGGCAGTGGCATCGGCATTGGCTTTATGTCCAAGGGTTTTATCGCTCCCACGCTGTTCGTGCTTATCAGTGCCGCGCTACTGTTATTCCGCACTTGGCGTACACGCTCCTTTCTTTCCAGCTTGGGCATCGCACTGTTGTTTGCGCTGCCCTGGTTAACTGTCTGGCCTTTCTTGTTGTATCAACGTTCGCCAGATCTATTTATGGAATGGATTTGGACGCTTAACATTGGCCACTGGTTTGACTATATTCGAGGTGGCGATTATGCACAGGCGCTATATTACATAAAGATATTGCCTTGGTTCGCCTGGCCTGCTTTGCCATTGGCTGCTTGGGCAGTGTGGGAGGCGCGGAGGAGAGTACTGCATGAAGCAGAATTCCAGCTGTTGCTGGTGAGCTTTTTTGTAATGTTGATTACGTTGAGTGTGGTGCCCAATATTAGGGAAGTGTTCGCGTTGCCTATACTGCTGCCGTTAGTTTTGCTTGCTACTGCAGCTCTTCCCACTCTGCGCCGGGGAGCAGCCAACGCGCTGGATTGGTTCGGCATCATGACTTTCGGTTTTGTCGCCATCTTGATGTGGTGGGGCTGGGCTGGGCTACTACGGGATAACCATGCCAAGATCACTTTGTGGCTGAAAGACTATCAGCCTGGTTTTGAACCAGTGTTTAATGCGACAACATTTTGGGTTGCACTGGTCTTCACCGTACTGTGGGTGCTGCTGGTGTGGCGCGTTGGACGCTCTATGCGTCGCGCTGTGCTTAACTGGGCCAGTGGCGTGACTCTGTTATGGGTGCTTGCCATGACACTATGGCTACCATGGTTGGACAACGGCAAGAGCTATCGTGGCATGGTCGCTTCTCTTAAGCAGGCCATGCCCATACAGTATGGTTGCATTGCGAGCCTGGATGTAGGCGATACCCAGCGCGCCATGTTGCAATATTTGGGAAATATCACCACGCACACTCAAGCACAACTTGATTGTGATCTGCTACTGGTGCATGGAGAACGTGCCGCCAAGCTAGTGAAAGACGAAACAACTTGGGTCGAGCTATGGGAAGGCAACCGCAAGGGCGTTAAATCAAAATCTTTCCGTTTGTATCAACGCATTACACAAAGGCCAGAAATCCCACAGCCATAGTTTCATACCCGCACATTTAAGGTTCATTGACCATATTCACCGCGGCTCCCTCGCAAAGTAGGTCGCCACTTTTAGTAGATCGCGCTTCATCCTGATTTCGGCCAGTTTGCGCTTGATCCGTGCCTATCCCATTTCCAGTCCAGTCAGTGGTTTTTTAATTCTTGTCCAATTCGCCCAGATTGCCTTCAGAAGCGTGCGAAACTTCCTTGTTACTTGCCACAGGTTTCTCAGGATTTGCTGAATTCGAAAAGGCCAGGTCTGCATGGATCGGCTTTTTTCTTTGTACCCCGCTAGATTCCGGCTAGATGTTTGTTAGGATTGAAACATGGACGAATTACCAAGGTTAATCATCATTCGGGGAAATTCCGGCTCTGGAAAGAGCACGCTTGCCGCTGAGCTGCGGCTGTGCACGGGAAGAAAGTGTGCCTTGGTAGGCTAGGACATGCTGCGTCGAGCTGTTCTCAAGGAAAAGGAAATCGAAGGGGACGATAATATCGACCTCATCGAACAAACCGTCAGGTTCGCTCTTGGACGCGGGTACGATGTTGTGCTCGAAGGAATTCTTGCCCGTTCGCGGTACGGCCCAATGCTTGGGAGATTGGCGAACAGCTCTCCTTTCACCTATGCGTATTACGTCGACGTCTCCTTTGAGGAAACGCTATGTCGCCATGCCAGCAAGCCAAATGCCCATGAATTCGGTGAAAAGGAAATGCGCGGGCGGTGGCTTGAAAACGACGTTCTCGACTTCCGGGGCGAAAAGAGTTTCGGTGCCGAGCTGTCGCTCAAGGAAAGTATCGGGCTGATTGTTTCAGAAATCGGGAAACCCCAATGTTCCAGCTCCTGAATTGACGGGGGCTTTTTATTAAATGCCATTTGCGGTACAACGAACTTCTCGTTCTTAAATATGTGCAATGACTGACTGGAGTAAGATTACCTCGCGCGGGAATTCGAAGATCGCATTGCTGCTTGCAGCTGGCGCGGACGGACTAGGCCTGGTTCGTACCACCATTGTGATAGTCGCAACGCTTACCAAATTCTATCGCCAAAAGGAGATTTAAAATGGGGAAGATAGTGACCAGGAGAGAATTCATAATAACAGGCGCAACAGGGCTGGTTGCAATTTACGGGATCAGCGCATGCACTAAAAGTGATAGTCCATCAAGCGCTTCAGAAAGTGTAAAAGTAGAGGCGATCGACCCGCCAGCAGGAGAGGATTTTAAAGATCCTCCTGAAATGCCAAATTTGAGCGCTAACGCGGGGGTTGTGGAGGTTGCATTAGAGGCAAAGACGGCAAAAGTAATGATTAAGGGGGTAAATGTAGACCTTATGACGTACAACGGCTATTTTCCGCAACAAACCATAAGGGTAAAAAGAGGTGACAAATTAAGCATTAATTTCAAAAACTCCCTTCCATTGACGACCGATAAAAACATCCTGGGTTATACGAAAAATATCACCAATATTCACACTCATGGGTGGCATGTGTCTCCATCCGGGAAATCGGATAACGTATTTCTACATATCAATCCAGGTGAAGAGTTCTTATATGAATACGATTTATCTAAACAAGAGGCGGGGACATTGAATTTCCTGCACTCTCATGGCCATGGTCTGGTTACTGAGCAGATGTGGGGGGGCCTTGCAGGATGTGCGCTGGTCGTTGCGGATGAGGTCGATGGACTCTCCGATTTTGAGACTCATATAATATCCTTACATGACATAGACCTCGTGGGAACTAACCCAGCGCCCTACACCCTTGAGGATTATATGAATGGAAAGGAAGGAAATATTGTCATGGTCAACGGCCAGATAAATCCTGTCTTGCCGATCAATCCTGGACAGGTTCAGAGATGGAGAGTGGTGAACGCCAGCACTGCAAGGTTTTATAAACTCAGTCTTGAGAAACACACCATGTATCTGATAGGAACCGATGGAGGGCTTCTTGATAAACCTTATCCATTATCAGAGATCCTCCTTACGCCAGGGGAGAGGATAGACCTTTTGATCAAGGCTGATCAGGGATCAGGCAGTTATAGATTTCTCTCCATGCCCTATGACAGAGGAGGGAATGTGCCTCAGACCATAACGCTCATGACTGCTTCTTATCGCGGAAACACTGTAAAGGACGAAATTCCTGTCACAATTAATTCCCATGCAAAAAAGCTGAATGTGGATACAGCTGCTCTTCGCAGGTCACAGATAGCTCTTTCCATGGGAGTGAATAAGGGGTTAATAAATAACAAGAGCTTTGGAGACGATCCTTTTGTTCATACATCGAAGGTCGGGACCTTCGAGTTATGGGAGATTCAAAATTTCAGCGGCATGGATCATCCGTTTCACCAGCATATAAACCCGGCTCAGATCATTTTCATGAAAGGGGGAGAGAAAGGATATGCATCTTTATATTCCAGTATCCCTGCATGGAAGGACACCATAAACGTACCAAAAGGCGGATCTGTAACCATGCTCGTACCTATCAGGGACTTTTCAGGGCGGACTGTATTTCACTGCCATATCATTGAACACGGGGACTTAGGAATGATGGCGGTATGGGATATTGTTAAATAAATTTATTTTCTGAAAGGACATAAGGGCGCCTTCTATCTGAAAATAAAATCGGTTTGGCAATATGATCATGCTTAATTACTGCAAAACCGCAATGATCTGTCGTAGTGTATGAAAAAACTTGATTACTGCACAGTCTCTTCACAAGTTCGGCATTTAAATGCTGGATTAAACTCTTTCACTTGGTGTAGAAGCTCATCGACTAATTGGTGGGTGCAAAATCAGGATGATTAAACCCATAACGGCCAGATGCATCAGGCCTGCTGGATAACCTTCGAGACCTGCTATGCCTAACATCAATTTGCTCGCCCGTTCCAATTCCGCTGTGTGGCATCCCTGCACACAGATGAAGCACCATGAGACGCTACCGCTAATACCTATCCAGCGTGGGCAAGGCATGTGGCTATATGATTTTGACGGTAACCGCTATCTGGATGCGGTGAGTTCGTGGTGGGTAAATTTGTTCGGGCATTGCAATCCGCGCATTAATGCCGCGATTACCCTTCAGTTAGAGCAGCTAGAGCATGTGATGCTGGCTGGTTTTACTCATGAACCGGTGGTGCAGCTTTCCGAGCGATTGGCGCAGCTGGCCCCTGTCGGTCTGGGCCATTGTTTTTATGCCTCAGACGGCGCATCGGCTATTGAAATTGCGCTAAAAATGAGCGTGCATTATTGGCGCAACTGTGGTCAGCCTCACAAAAGCAATTTTATCAGTCTGCAAAACAGCTATCACGGTGAAACACTGGGCGCATTGTCTGTGACCGATGTGGGAATATTTAAGGATCCATACAGTGCCTTGGTTAAACAGAATGCCACAGTATTAAGCCCTGACTGGCGTAATGCAGAACCAGGAGAGAGTGCACGAGACTATGCTCTACGCTGTGCTGTGCAGCTTGAAACACATTTGCAGCAGCATCATCACAATATTGCCGCTTTTATTATCGAACCGTCAGTGCAGGGGGCTGCGGGCATGGTTATGTATCACCCGGCTTATTTAACTCGTGCGCGCGAGTTATGCGATCAATACGAGGTGCATCTCATTGCCGATGAAATTGCAGTGGGGATGGGACGGACGGGAACGATGTTTGCCTGTGAGCAGGCAGAGAAGCCTCTCAGCCGGGATAGTACAGAGGAGGGTATTTCGCCGGATTTCCTGTGTTTGTCCAAGGGTCTAAGCGGTGGCTATCTGCCACTATCCGTGGTGATGACAACGGATACGATCTATCAGGCATTTTATGCTGATAAAGTGGCGCGTGGCTTTTTACATTCGCATTCCTATACTGGCAATCCGCTGGCCTGTAGCGCGGCATTGGCTACTCTGGAAATATTCAAGCAAGATGATGTCATCGCAACCAACCGCAATAAAGCCGTTTATCTTAACCGCATCGCAGAACCCTTACGTGACCATCCCCGCGTAAAAAATTTCCGTAACACTGGGATGATCTGGGCATTTGAGGTGGATAGCTTGCACGATGATTTCGCGCAACGCTGTTTCAGCCTCGCGCTAGAGCAAGAACTACTACTGAGGCCGATGGGCAATACGATATATTTCATGCCACCCTATATCATCAGCGAAGCTGAAATGGACATGCTGGTTGAACATACACTGGCAATCATCGCGGTGATCATCTGATTAACCAAAGAAAAGAAAAACAAATTTGTTATCCCCGCTTTCGTGGGAACGACGGAGGATAGAGGTATTTATGAAGCTGCTTCACACCTTGCTATTTATTTTTTGTATTCTCCCCAGTACTCACGCAGCCACGCTGCCACCATCAGTGGTGAAAGCGCTACAGCTAGCACATATTCCGCTTGACAGTATCGGTGTTGAGGTACGCGAGGTAAATGCGCGCACGCCGCTCATCAGTGTGAATGCGAAGCAGTCGATGAATCCGGCCTCAACCATGAAGCTGCTCACTACGTACGCCGGGCTGGAGTTGCTAGGCCCTTCATATAGCTGGAAGACCGAGGCATATCTCGACGGCAAGCTGGAACAAGATGTGCTGCACGGCGACCTGATCCTGAAGGGTTACGGCGATCCCAAGTTGACGCTGGAAAAATTATGGCTGTGGCTACATGAGCTGCGTAGTCGCGGTCTGCGTGAAATCCGTGGCGATCTGGTGCTGGATCGTAGTGTATTCCAGCTCGCTCCGCACGATCCCGCGGAATTTGATAATGAGCCGATGCGTCCCTACAACACGGGACCGGACGCGTTGTTGCTTAATTTCAACTCTGTGCGCCTGCGCTTTATTCCAGAGGGCGAAAAAATCAAGATTATCAGCATGCCGGAACTAGCAGGCATTAGGCTGGACAACCGCGTTACAGCAGCAACCGTACTAGTAAATTGCAGCGACTGGAATGATGCGCTGTCCATGCAATTGCAAGGCGATACGCTACGTGTGCAAGGTGTTTTTCCGGCCCAGTGCGGTGAGCGTGAGCGACATGTCAGCCTGCTGTCCCACCCAAGCTATCTGTATGCCGTATTTCGTGTGTTGTGGCAAGAGATGGGGGGCGTGCTGCAGGGTACATTGCGTGAGAGTACAGTTCCAGGTAGTGCGACTCTGTTCGCCACGCACCATTCTGCGCCATTAGCTGAACTGATTCGCGATATTAACAAATTCAGCAACAATGTCATGGCGCGTCAACTTTTTCTAAGTTTGGGCAGGACTGCCGAGACATCCGCCAATGTCACCTACAGCGAGCTAACTATACGCAATTGGCTGACACAAAAAAAACTGTACTTTCCGGAGTTGATACTGGAAAACGGTGCCGGACTTTCGCGTCGAGAACGGATCAGTCCGCGCAGTTTGGCATTGTTATTGAGTAGCGCGCAGCGCAGCCCGTTATCAACGGAATTCGAGGCCTCCTTACCTATCGTTGGGGTTGATGGTACCTTTAAAAAACGCCTCACGGACAGTGAAGCTGCCAACCACGCTCATCTAAAAACGGGTTCGCTGGAAGGCGTGCAAGCCGTTGCCGGTTATGTGCAATCCCGTAGCGGAAAGCAATGGATTTTGGTTTTTTTAATCAACCATCCCAATGCCGCAGCAGGGCAGCAGGCACAAAACGCGCTAATTGAGTGGGTACAACGACGATATTGAAGAAATTTTGATGTAACTTTTTGAATTCCTGATTTGAATTCCCATTAATATTTGAGGGTCGAGATGGTTAGATCAGGAAGAACTGAGAGGGCTAGGTCAAATTGATATTATGCTGGCTGCTATAATCCATATCTTTATTATTTAACTCACACGATCAATATGCATACGCTCATCTGTGGCTCTTTAGCTTACGACAACATCATGGTGTTTAACGACCAGTTCAAAAAACATATTTTGCCTGAGCAAATACACATCCTGAATGTCTCCTTTCTGGTGCCGGAGATGCGTCGGGAGTTTGGTGGCTGTGCAGGGAACATTGCCTATAATTTGAAACTACTCGGTGGCAATCCGCTGATCATGGCGACGGTGGGTGATGATTTCGGCCCTTACACCTTACGTCTGGAAAAATTAGGCTTATCACAACAATACATTCGTCATGTACCGGACAGTTTCACTGGTCAAGCTTTTATCACAACCGATCTGGACGATAATCAGATTACTGCTTTCCATCCTGGTGCGATGGGCTTTTCTGAGCAGAACCATGTATTCGATGCTAAGGATGTCACGCTCGGCATCGTATCACCAGACGGGCGAGCAGGCATGTTGCAGCACGCGCAGGAATTCCATGCGGCGGGCATTCCTTTCGTGTTCGATCCGGGCCAAGGTATGCCGATGTTTAGTAGTGATGAATTATTGAGCTTCGTCAAGCAGGCGGATTATGTGACGGTGAATGACTACGAAGCCAAGCTATTACAGGATAAAACCGGCAAAAAGATTGAGGAACTCAGCAAGCTGACACAGGCTTTTATCATTACCCTCGGTGCACAAGGGTCGCTCATTTATGCAGATGGCAAGGAGGTGCGCATCCCAACGCCTGCGGCTGAGATATTGCTTGACCCCACTGGCTGTGGCGATGCTTATCGTGCAGGTTTGCTGCACGGCATTCAGCAAGGCTGGGATTGGGATACCACCGGACGCCTTGCTTCTTTGCTAGGCTCACTGAAAATCGCCAGTCGCGGCGGGCAGAACCACAAGCCAACGCGCGACGAGCTTTCTACGTTGTTCCAGAAAAGTTTTGGCTATTCCATTAACCTGTAATTTCTTCTGAGTGATCTCGCCTTTTTTGCCGCTTGCGGGAAGAGCAAGCGGCAAAGCTGGCTGAGTGATGTGAACTTTTTAAGTTGATGGTCGTGTCGATGGTGCATCAGCTATTCTATTTGCCCGGTGGTACATAGCCGGAAGGCATTTCCGCGCCATCTCCAAAGAAATGATTTTCCATTTGTTGGGCTAAGTACTTGCGCGCATGAGCTTCTGCAAGATTTAAGCGGTTTTCGTTGACCAGCATGGTCTGGTGTTTGAGCCATGCGGCCCAAGCGTCTTTCGAAACCTGTTCGAAAATGCGTTGCCCCAACGCGCCAGGGTATGGCGCGCGCTCCAGTCCTTCTGCTTCGTGGCCTAATTTGATGCACTGCACCATTCTTGTCATTTTTAAGTTCTCCGATTATTTGGTTTCGTGTTCCAATTTTGACATCAATCACCAACACCCGCAAAGATTCAATTTCATTCCATATACAATTTGATCATAAATTTTTCAGAAATACTTTGGAGCGGCGCTGATAGTTGTAAAGCATTTTTTTCTGCGTAGGCAATTGCCCGACGTCCGTTTCTTTGAATCCCCGTTCAATAAACCAGTGAGCAGTGCGCGTAGTCAGCACAAATAATTTGTGTAAACCTTGTGCTTGGGCCTCGGCCAAAACATGCTTAAGCAGGATGTCGCCGTAACCTTGTTTGCGGTAGTTGGTTTGCACAGCGAGACAGGCGAGCTCGGCGGTTCGCTCTTCGGCAAAGGGATACAATGCGGCGCAGCCGATGATGCGGTGGTCATGTTCCAGCACCACGAAGTGCCCAATTTCACGTTCCAGTCGCTCCCGGCCACGTCGTACCAGTACGCCTTCAGCTTCCAATGGTTGCAGTAGTTGCAAAATGCCGCCTACATCATTAATAGTGGCATCACGTAAAGTGTTGAGCGTGCTTTCCACCACCATGCTGCCGATACCGATATCACTGAACAGTTCTTGTAAAATGGCACCGTCAATATGGCGGCTGATCAGGTGCGTGCGTGCTACGCCTGCTTCGCAGGCATGCACAGCGCATGGCAGGAACAGAGATATATCTTCTGACAACTTGCCTTTTTCGGACAAGATGGTATTGGCATCGGCGATGGTTAATTCACGCAGTAAATTGCCGTGTTTATCCTGTACACCGTCCATTTCCATCAAAAAAATCAGTTTATCTGCGTCAAGCGCAATAGCGGTCCGTGTTGCTACCTCTTCCAGAGTAAGGTTAAACACCTCGCCGGTAGGCGAATAACCAAGCGGTGAAAGTAAAACGACTTCATTGTGCTCAAGACGATCTTTGATCGCTATCACATCTACTTTACGCACGCTGCCAGTATGCAGTAAATCCACACCATGAATTACGCCCATTGGCTGGGCGGTGATAAAGTTGCCGCCCGCAACGCGAATATCAGCGTTAGCCATGGGCGAATTTGCCAAGCCCATCGACAGCAGAGCCTCGATTTCTACTCGCACGCGACCTACTGCTTCTTTTACGCATTGCATGGTTTCTGAATTGGTTAGGCGGATACCATGGTGGTAGTGATCTTCAAGATTGTTGCGCAATAAATGACGTTCGATTTGTGGACGAGCGCCATGTATTAATACGAGGCGTACTCCGAGGCTGGAAAGTAGGTTAAGGTCGTGGGTCAGCTCAATGAATTTACCATCAGCTACTACTTCACCGCCGAACGCGACCACGAAAGTGCGGCCACGAAAGGCGTTGATGTAAGGCGCAACCGAACGAAACCAGGCAACGAATTCGGTGGGAGGCACGGGGCTGTATGGCATGTATGTTTCTTTGCTAACGGATTGATAATGGTATGGATTCAGTCGTTTTACGAATGATCTTAAGGTCGATTGGGTATGTTATGGCTCCATTCATAGTTATATTTATGTTTATGTTGGGTTGTTCATAACATTGCTGGTGTGTTGCATAGAATAGATGCGGCTTATTAAGTTTAGTCGGTGCATTCATTGATTTTTGAAAGGTATCATGGGCTTCAGCTACCCAATAACCGGGTTTTTCATAGCAGTAGAATCGTGAAAACATTGTTGATCGACATTGCTATTACACATGATCATACCAATATGATTATTGCGTATGTCGATAGGCGGGAAAGTTGATCAAGCAGATTTTTTAAAGTGCGATTTTAAATCCAATCGGATTTTGCTCTATTTCCCCCGATAACTTTGCTCGCTTGTTGATTGCGGGTGGGTATGTTTTACAGTAGCAGCTGCGTCACGAGGGCTGCCAGATATTGTACTGCTAAGGATCAGCTCAAAACCGTTATTTTCTTGTTGTTCAAGATTCCCCCCACAGGTCAAACTTTAAAAATTAATGGTAAAGAATGTTCAGTCATAATTTTGATTACTGGTGCGC
Source organism: Candidatus Nitrotoga sp. AM1P (assembly GCF_013168275.1). Taxonomy (GTDB): domain Bacteria; phylum Pseudomonadota; class Gammaproteobacteria; order Burkholderiales; family Gallionellaceae; genus Nitrotoga. Next base: position 2,182,948 of record NZ_AP019547.1, read on the forward strand.
CCGGCGGGAGTCGAACCCACGACCCTTGGCTTCGGAAACCAATACTCTATCCAGCTGAGCTACGGGCGCTTCTGCAAGATTGCAGTATAACGTACCCATGCTTATCGTGCACACTGTAGCAATTGCTAATGTGATATTAAGCTTGGGAAAATGAAGTGTTTCTATCTGAAGCGATCCCGGAAGTCAAAATTGCTAAAAAACTTGCGTAATATAAATTGGCAGTGATAAAATTCGTCAGTCTAGAAAGGCCATGAACACAATAAGTTTTTTAACCAAAGCAGTATTGGAGAGGAGGAGAAGTTATGTTTGAGAATGTGACTACCGGCCAAGTTCTTTTGATGTATGTATGTATTTTTGGATTTATTTTCGGTATGGCCGCAATCTTATGTAAAAAGAATTCTTAAAAAACAAGGCTAAATAATACTGTGGATAGCGGGAATGTTGTTTTTGGATGTCTTCCGAGAACAATGGTGTGTCTTTCATGGCGGTTAAAAGAGCAGCAACTTGTAAAGTTGTTAGGGAAAGATTAAATTGAAGAATTTCAAGAAATAAGGGGGGGAAATGCGCAAATCTACATCCATGTTGTCGTCATGGCTTGCAATAATAGCTATCACTGTACTAGTATCAGGAACGGCCGCTTCTGCGGAAGCTGGAAAAATTAGCGCGAATCCTGCTAACGGTAAGACCATCTTTACCCAAGGAAAAGGGGATGTTCCTGCTTGCCTGACCTGTCATGGTGAAAATGCATTAGGTATTGATGCCATGGGCGCACCCCGCTTAGCCAATATTGGTTATGTTTATATAGTTAAACAACTTACTAATTTTGCTGCAGACAAGCGAGTACCCTCTGGACTAGGCGCGGTAATGAACGGATTTGCCAAGGCATTGAGCGAGCAAGACCGCCGTGATGTGGCTGCATTTGTGGATAGTTTGCCCAGAAAATTTGAGCCGTCTGATTTGAAAGCTCTTAAAGCAGAGGGACAGCAGATTGGTCAGCCATATTTAGGGAAACTTCTGGTTCATAGTGGGGTAAAAGGTAAGGTGGCCTCTTGTTATTCATGCCATGGATTTAATGGTCGCGGTGCTGACCCTATGTTTCCGGCAATTGGCAATCAAAAGTATGTATATTTGGTCAATCAATTGAAAAGTTGGCGTGATGGCACAAGGAATAATGACCCTGTAGTTGGAGGGGTTCCAATGATGCAAGCGGTGGCGAAAACACTTACAGATGACGACATTTATAATGTTGCTGCATATCTGGCTACTGCTCAGCCAGTTAACGTACGAGACGGCCTTCTTATTGATAATCAAACCGTTTTGAAAGAAGTTTTAGCTCGGTAGCAGTCTTTAGCTATTGAATTAGCTTTAGTTTGTAAATTCCCTGCGTCGAGATTCTAGACGCGGGGAATTTGTTTATTGGAAAAGCATATTAAGCAGTCGGAGGTAATTCAGCATGGCAATTAGCAATATGAAGCTTGGAGAAAAATTGCTATTTGGGGGTTTTGCACTGATTTTCATTATGGCTTTTGCTAGTTGGTTGGTGCTAGAGGTTGTCAGATCACGTTTGGATAAGCCGATGTACCCAGTACTCCAGTATGAATTCTCCACAAAAGGTATGCGCGGGTCAGAATTATTTCGTACAGCGGGATGCACTATTTGTCACCGTGCAATGCGTAACGGTACAAATATGGGGTTGGTTCTCGACGGTATCGGTTCCAAGCGTACCCTTGAATACCTTAACAAGTTTCTAACAGACCCTGAAGCATCTTATCCTGGAGCGACGATGGATCATGGCCCTCTTAAAGGAGCTGCTTTCGTAGCGAAATTGCCGTCTGCGGATTTGCAGGCGATCGCTATGTTTCTTTCCGAGTTACGAGCCAATCCAGGGTCTAATGCGTCGCGACTTCCTCCTGTGGGAGGAGAGTCTAAGTTTATTGATGAGATGGTTAGGATGTGGGCGCCAGATAGCTGGAAATCTGATTATAAGGATGTACGTGAAGAAGTGAAATGAAAAGCGAAAGAGAATTAGTATGATGCAGGAACTAAATGAGCCTTGGACTCAGGATAAAGAATATACTAAATATACATTGTGGTTTATTTATGCGTGCATTATTTACAGCATAATTGGTTTTTCTTGGGGAGCGTTGATGGGCGGGGTTCCCACCTTTAGGCACTTTATTAATAGCGGGATACCCGGCCACAGGATCGTTTTAGGGCATACCCATATTAATTTGCTGGGATGGGTGGAAATGGCTATTTTTGGCGCTGTATATTATCTTATTCCAAGGTTGGTGCGGCGTTCCATCTACAGTCTGCGTTTGGTCAAGATCCATTTCTGGATGCATAACCTTGGTTTGTTGGGGGTCGTGGTTTTCTTCAGCTCTGCGGGGCTGATTGGTATTTTTATTGAGGACGACGGAGAGTCGGTGGCATCACGCTTCATGTCACTCGCAGGAATGTTCGGTAGCGTGGTTTTACTGGCTAACATTATCTGGGGATATAATATATACCGTACTTGTAACGGATGGGACCGATCCAAGTGAGCAAAAGAATATTATGGCTGCTCGTTGTTTCTTGCTTTGTTTGTGGTTGCGGCGAACAGTTTTCTGCATGGAGCATGAGTGGAGCTTCAATGGGAATGTTGCAGAAGGGTATGCTAGCGCCAAGTTTGCCCACCAAAACGTTGGTAGATGTCGGCGGGGACATGAGCAAAATGACGACATATCGTCAGCCAGATGCGCGCATGTACCAATACTCTTTGGATAAAGCATTGGCGCTCAATAAACCTATCGTCTTGGAGTTTGCCACACCAGGCCATTGCACTGTGTGCGATGGTCAATTGCAAATAATGAAAGCGTTATTGGAAAAATATCAAACTCAGGTACTTTTTTTGCATATGGATCAATACCAAAATCCGCAAGCATTCAAGGCATATCGTGTGATGGGTGATCCTTGGACTTTCTTTATAGATGATAAAGGTGTCGTTAGCGGTGTTCAGCCAGGACGCATGTTGCATGGCGAAATGGAAGCGGGAATTAAAAAGATCCTCAGGGTGGGAACAGAAAGTCACGCGGGTTGATCTAGTATGAGCGATACGCGTTTCAATTTAGTTCAAGACCGCAAAGGCATGATGTGGGATTTACTGTTGTATGTTCCTACAGTGGTGGCTTTACTGTCAATGGTGCTTAAATTTTGGTATGGTGGAGATGTCAGTTTGGCATATTTGTTTTCGTTTCTGGCCAGTTTCTTTTTTATCGCTGGCGCCAACCGCATATTGAAAACCCGGTTAATGTTACTACCTACTGCGCCTATCGCAATTGAAATAGGTAAGCAGGGAATTCAAATTATTATGCGCAATGGAGAGCAAGTGGGGTTGGTGAAAGACTTGCGAATATACGCGGATTACTCAGGCCGTTCATTCGGTCTGGCGGGACTGAATAGATTAGATGAACGCTTGCAATTTGTATTTCATAAAGGACAGTTTTCCAATTTAGAAGCTTACCAAGCAATTCAGGAAATGCTCAAATTAGCTAGCAGTCCGTCGGATTTTCCCCCAATTAAAAAATAAAAAACCGACCAATCACCATTAGAAATAGCGCAATTAATATTGTTATAAAAAATACGTTGAATATTTTTATAAATTGCTTCAAGCGGATCAAATGAACATGCACTACCCGTTTGCCATCGATACGGCAGAGCATCACTAAGCGTGGTTTATCGTTGAGCAGGAGCAAGTTTAAGCACCGAAGCAAGCTGGATAAGCGTGAGGTAAAAGCAAAAAGCGATTATAAACCTTACGGCAACCAGCCTCTTTCGCCAGAAGCGAATGTGTAAAGCAAGATCAAATCACCCCCATCGATGAAAATCACGCATGTTCTGTATTATCTTTATGAAATATATCGCAGTTAGAATTGCTTAGAAGAACTGATGGAGAATACAAGTAAGGTGCGTGGACAGAGCAAAATATGCTAACGGCAGGTACAGTGTGGGCTGCACTGGTTACCTATGTGTTTATGTTAGCTGCGTTTCGATACGCTAAGCAACGTACATTTCATGTACTGATAATGACTTCCGTAATCTTGTTTGATTTGGGGATGCCGATTTATCTCTATCTTTATAAGGATTGGTATCGGCGTTTGATTGTGGAAAACGAATTGACTTCATTTTTAGTGTGGATACATTTCATGATGCTCGTGATGATGTATGCGTTATATGTAATGCAAGTTAAAACCGCTCTGTGTTTGCTGCGTAGTGATAACAGCGTGCGCATCGATCACCGTGCACAAGGTAAGGCACTGTTGCTGGTGCGTGCCTTGGTTATTTTTACAGGTGCCCTACTTGTAGAGTCCTAGTCCTTGCTAAGTGACAATCAGCGTGTCATTGGCAAGTGTTCAGGGCAGCTTTCCTATCGCATATTAACACTACCGTCCTCTATCTTTATTTTCCCAAGCTGGGTGAGCAATACGGAACGTCGTGAGGCAGCGGACGTTCCTGAAAATATTTTATCGCGACCAAATTCGAGATTGCAGTGAAGCAGAGCTGCTATGTCATCGCAGTAGGTGTGTCCATGGACGTGGTATTGGCGGAAGAAGCCGGATAGTAATGAAAATCTTCTTTGCGGGGAGACATTGCGGCGCCCAATCTTCTAGTATGGGCACTGGGGGCAGTACCGTCTAAATTTGAGTATGGTACGACATACGCTCAACGGGATTGAGTCAGGGGCCCGTTATGAATCGGTGGTGGCATTGCCACCATACAACCAGCTACTCGGTAGGTTGTTAGTATCTCAAGCTGTGTGTGAAATTGCTATTTAAGGCCCTTGCGGCGTTTTGCTACATCCCAAGCCATAAATCCTATAGCCACTACACCAATGATACAAGTGATTATAATTAGCAAGTACTCAGTTTTCTTGCTAACCAAGCCACCAACCAGCATATGTACAGCATAGCTCATGATGAATAGAGAACTAAGAGCGACAATCAAATAAATTATAATTTCTTGAATTAGCTTATTCATATTGTTAAATTAAACTTTTCTCTAATTGTGGGATGAGTCGACTAAATCCGGCTAGGCTTAAATTCTCGACGTCGTAAGAATTGTCAGAAAATTATTTCTGGAAGGTCACATCATTCGCACATAATTTATTAATTGGCGGATTCAACACTGAAGTGCAACTTTTGTAAGTGAATTTAAGTGGCGAGCTGCGTTAATATCGGAGCCACTTAAACGACCAAGTAAAAGGAGCACAGATGAAGCAATATAAGCAACTCACCAGCGGACAACGATATCAGATTTACGGATTGAAACAAGCGGGTTTGAATCAAACTCGGATTGCCGAAAAGATGGGCGGGGACAAGTCGACGATTTCACGAGAGTTCAGGCGAAACAAAGGTCAACGTGGCTGGCGGCTAAAGCAGGCGCAATCATTACGTGATGAGCGCCGGCAAACCTGTATCAATGGCAAGCAATTCTCATCGGAGAGCTGGGCGGAAGTCGAGAGGTTGATCCGGGAAGATTTCAGCCCAGAACAAGCCGCCAATCGGCTTGAATTGGAAGGCGAACTGCAGATCAGCCATGAGGCGATCTACCGACATGTCACCGCAGACAAACGTGATGGAGGTGACCTGCACCAACATTTGCGAAGCCAGAAACCACGCCGCAAGCGATATGCGAGCGGGCAAGAGCGGCGAGACATGATCAAGAACCGTGTCAGCATTAATGAACGTCCGGAAATCGTGGGCCAAAAGACGCGCATGGGAGATTGGGAGGGGGAACCGTCATCGGCAAGAACCACAAAGGTGGACTGGTTACCCTGGCTGAAAGGAAGTCGCGCTATGTGTTGACGGGGCACATACGCAGCAAACATGCCGAGGGTGTATTCCATTTTTAATTCAATAAAGCATTAATAATCCATTCCCAAGCCACAATGGACTTGACCATTGGCGCATTGTTCTCGAAGGTAGCAGGGCCACTTCGAGTTGATCCTCCAGAGTGCATCAAGACTATCGAAGACGCGGTTATGGAAGTGCTTCTCACGCAATTCATCCCACACATGTTCGACTGGATTGAGCTCAGGCGCATAAGGTGGCAAAGGTAACAGTTTCATGCTCTGTGGTAGTTTGAGTAACCGACTGGCGTGCCAGCCGGTGCCATCGAGCACCATTACGATTTTGTCGCTGGGGTGGCGCGCGCCCACCTCATCGAGAAACAACTGCATACAGGCGGTATTGACGTATGGCAAGATCAAAGAATCGAGCTCTCCACTTTTGACCTCCACTGCCGCGTAGGCGTAGGTGTACTCGTGGGTCAGCATCGCTTGGCATAGTGGTCGTACGGGCTTGGGAGCCCAACACCGACGCACGTCGTTGATGCACCCAAAACGCGCCTCGTCTTGAAACATCAGTCAGATCGGTTCGTTTTTGGCCCAGTCCTGACGGATTTCGGCGAGTGTTTGGGGGAGTTTTTTTCCAGTCTGCCTGGGCTACAGGATTGCTTTACGGATGCCTTTTGTCAGGTGCAAGTTTGCGCCAGTTGTGCCGATGCAGTCATTTGTACACCGATGACAGCGCCATCTTCCGCCCCAGCGCTATTTCGAGTTGGGGCTTGATCTGGCTGACCATCAAAATACCGCCCATACGGGCAGACTCCAGGAACGGTTTGAGCAGTTCGGCTTCGCGCTCAAGGGTGAAGTGCTCTCTGTGTCGCCCTCCGCGCACCGACTTGCCTTTATTGCCTACGGCTCCGCCCTCAATGAACTGGTTGCGCAAACGGCACGCCCAACCTTTGGACAATCCGATGGTCTGTGCTGTTTGCTCCAGACTCATGCCGTATTGAAGGGGCAAGACCACTGCCTGTGCTTGTCGTAACGGTTCAATCGTCGTCGCTGAAGCAATGGCTTGGGGTGCGATAGCAAGTACATCCTGGCCTCGCGGTGGTCGTGACATGAATTACCTCCCCCGTTTATTCGATCAGGTAATTTTGCACTATTGATGTATAAATTGAATAACGGCCGTGACAACGAGTTTGCTGAGCCCCCATAAAGACCAATGCCACACCATTACATTCGATAACGGCAACGAGTTTGCGGGACATGCACGCATCGCAGTAGAACTACAGACTGCGATCTACTTCGCGCACCCCTACCGTTCCTGGGAGCGAGGTCTGAACGAGAACAGTAATGGGTTATTGCGGCAGTACTTCTCCAAGGGCATGGCGTTGACTGACGTTACCGAGGAGCAAGTGCAGCGAGCGGTAGAACGACTCAACCACCGGCCACGCAAAGTGCTGGGTTTCAGATCACCGCATGAAGTACTATTTGGGGTAGAGGTGCGCTACACCAAGCCAACATCAGTTGTTGCACTTCGAACTTGAATCCGCCATTATTATTTTAGGTTGGTTGGTGTATTTATTTTTTTGAAATGTAAAAGCACTCCGCCGGGTTGTAATGCGATAGTTTCAATGAGTCCTCCACCAGAAATAGATAGATTCCGGGCAAGTGCTGTATTGCTGGCGTGCCGTGGATTGAATAATAAGTGGGTAATACTATGCAGCATGGTGAGCTGAGTTTGCGGATCCCTCGCCGCTGGAGGTAACGGCAAAGTATCACATTTACATGCGATCATGGTACGGCTTGGCCATTGACTGGCAACACGTAAAGGAACAGGATTTGTACCGCTTGTGTCCTCTTCGGCGATTTTACGGTTATTTTCAGCTTCTCCAACAAGAAAATGAATCAGTTTATCCTCGTCAGATAGGATGCCGGACTGTCGAATTTCGTAGTGGGTTTTATCCGCCCGCATAAAGACTGTGGAAAGAATGATAATACATAGCAAAATCAAGCCACGTTGCTGTATAAATCCTTCGCCCGCACGAACTTGTCGCGATTGTAATAATAAAGGAATTCCAAAATATAAAATAAGACTTAACGCAATTGTAGCCCAAGCGGAATCACTGGTTGTAATTCCTAGCGTCAACCCAATAAGAAAAGTGCGTCCAGTAAAGTCTGACCATAGGTTGCGGTATTGTTTGATTATGACGATTACGAGCCCCGCAACCATGAGTCCTCCCGCTATCCAGCTGACAGCGGATAACCCACTTTCAAAAGATGATCCAAGTATAGAAATAGTAAGGTTTTTAATAGGATTTTTAAACCATTCGACGTAATTCCAGCCTCTCAAGATAAGTAAAGTAAAGAGAGCAACAAAACTTATACCGATAAAAAAATATTTCTGTTGTTTTTGATCTAAGGGATCTTTGTACCATGACCAAAGCAGTGATAATGGGTAAGCTAGGCCAATGGGATGCAAACTTACGCTGAAGGCGCTGACCAGTAATTGGGAAAAATACCAACCACCACCCGGGCTAGGATTTGCTCGATATTCCGCATTCAGCCAGCTGCCTAATGCAAATGCTGGCAACAAATAAATGCCGGGAGAAAGTGTATCAATTTGTTCCAGCATCAATGGCGATATAATTAGTAAGCCACTGGCAATTAAAGCACTTTCAGCATTTACATTGCGCCGGTTCCATAAATAAAGTAACCAAATAGCAAATGCTAGTAAGAGAGTAGTGAAAATTTTGGCTGCAAAAACATTGCCTGTCCAAAGAAACGCCACAGGTAAAAACAACAATGCGCGTAAATCGGGTGCGCCAAAAGTTACAACTGAAGCTGCCACTTGATCAGCGATTGACCATACCAATAAAAGAGATTTGGCCGAGCCCTCATCTAAATTGTAAAGGTCTTGGCGCAACAAAAAAAGAATCGCTGCCCCCCATAATGACAACGAAAGATATCCCCAGTAACGAAGAGGGATACGCGACAGGAAGTTATTAATGTTCATGATCAATATTATTGTTTGGTTTAAGTGTGCTATGCCTTGACAAGGTTAAGCGTAGGGTTTTATTATACCACTGCATTTTTATATCACTGGATTTAGTAATTACTGGTATCTACACTATTTTTTTACCAGAAGGAATTCGGTTGCAGCGTAAATTTGCTTGAAAACATCCGAGTTCCGCTTAAAAATTAGTAAACAATCTAAATATTTTAGAAAAACCGGGGAGGAAATATATAATGCAGAGAAAGTCAATACCATCTAGATCCTTTTGGATTATTATAGTTGCGGGATTTGTAACGGGCATGGGTAATGGTAGCGTGTTCGGAGCTGCCCTTATGTGCTGGATGGGGCGTGGAGGATTCGCAGATTGGGGTGGAGTGGGTGCTGGTTCATATATACCGACAACATTTAATGGCTTTATGAGTTTCTGTATGTTTGTATTTGGCTTTGCGTTTACTTTAATGTTGGCGCTTGCTTTAAAGCGTCACGATACGGTCGAGAATTCCCGTCATGCTTAAGATTGGAGCTCGCTTGCGAAATAATGATTGTTTTGAAAACTGAGACCTTAAATAAGGAGGGGAATATGCTTGTAATAATAGCGGGGGTGTGCTGTATGCTCTTGGCATTTTCGAGTATGTGGTTATCGTGGTATGTATTAATGCCGCATAAACGTATTCATTTGCCGGATGGTGATGTTTTGGGGAGCACGGTGGGAGGTACCGTGGGCGAAATAATTTCTGAAGAAATAGCTTCGATAGTGCCGCATAAAACATCAAAAAAATAAAATCGTTGAAATTATAGTGGGAATAACACTAATTGCAGTAGCCATTGAGCCTGCCTAGAACTAAAAAAGGAGATGCAGCATGATTCTTAAATATTTGTTTGCCAAAAATGAGGCTATCCCGGTCGGTTCGGCGGCGATTTTCTTTGGGTTTTCTTCCATTTTATGGTTTGTAATCGGGACTGGGTTGGGATCATTTAATGCGGCTAAGCTTGCATTCCCTGATTTTGTAACAGGGACGGAAATGTTTGCCTTCGGTCATATGCGTCAAGTGCACGTGCTAGCAGTAATTTTTGGCTGGATTTCGATGGCATTTGCAATGGCGATGATGTATATCACGCCGATACTGGGGAATACTAGGCTGTGGTCAGAGAAGCTTGGTTTGTGGAATTGTATGATGTGGAATGTCTCCTTGGCTTTAGGTTTGACACTATTGTGGATGGGAGTGACCTCCGGGCGCGAGTATTCTGATTTTCCATGGCCGCTGGATCTTGCTGTCGCTGCATTTATAACTATTCCATTGGCGGTTAATGTATGGATGACCATAATAAAACGTCGCACCCAAGGTATTTATACGACTAATTGGTTTTTTGCAGCATCAACTTTCATGTTGATTATCGTGTTCTTGGTTGGAAATCTGCCGGAGTATTTTCATCTTACAGGCCTGACCGAGGCCTACATGACCTGGTGGTTTGCGCATAACGTTTTGGGATTGTGGATTACTCCCGTTGCTGCAGCGATTGCCTACTATGTTATTCCAAAGGTGACTGGTAATCCATTGTATTCTCACCGCATAGGTCACTTACACTTTTGGTCGATTGTTGTGTTTTATTCCACCCCGGCCGCGCATCATTTAATGTCTGCCCCCTTGCCTGAATGGCTAAAATCTTTCGCTTCAGTGGAGGGTGTTTTGATTTTGGTGCCAGCGATTGCATTTGTGTCGAACATACTCTTGACCATGCAGGGTAAGTGGAACATGTTTGTCGAGAATCTTGAGGTGCGTTTTACTGTGGTCGGCGTATTGCTGGCTATCCCACTCAACATGCAAGGTGGTTTCCAGCAAACACGATCAATCAACTGGTATATTCACGGCACAGGTTGGATGGTGGCACACGCGCATCTTGCTTTGTTGGGGTTCTCAACGTTTCTTGAGGCTGCAGCGGTCTATCTTGGCCTGCAAACATTGATGAAGCGCAAGCTGTATTCATTGACGTTAGGAAACCTGCATTTCTGGTTGTTGTTAATTGGATTCAGCACCTATTGGATATCAATGACGATTGCTGGGTTAATTCAGGGTGCTGGTAAAATCTACGAGGTGCCATACATCGATGTCGTGATCGCCGAGCATCCTTATATGATCGCTCGTTGGTTAGGTGGTACCATGGTATTTTCTTCAACCATTCTTTGGCTATACAACATGTGGATGACTGCGCGTGAAGGTACTGTTATTCCGGCCGGACGTATGCCACATGAATTGGCCTACGAACGTTAAACTTGTAACTTTAAGCTAGGATCTGGGAGGAAATAATGAATTTTAGAGAGTATAGGATTGGTTCCAGAGCGTTTGGATTAGCATTTGGGTTGTCGATGAGTATTACATTGTTTTTTCCAAGTTTTGATCTCGCAGCTTCAATTAGCTCTGAGGTCGGCCTAGATAAGCAATTGACTTCGGGGTGGGACTCGGGCTGGCAAATTGCAGATCCAGTGCTGAAAGGGTTGAATAAGCCATTGAAAGTGCTGGTCAGAAAAGATCCAAAAACCGGTGAGCCGATGGAGCCGGTGTATGCTTATGTATATCCTGCAGGAACGTCTTTGCCGAACGGAGTGACTCATACTGCTAACCTGGGTAAAGGAGTTGAAGAGCTTAGTGTCAAGCAAGGTCGCATAACAGAAGCGAAAAAGGAGAGCGGTGCTGTATTCCTGATTAAGAAGAGTGACCAATTGCTGACTTTTGAGGACAAGCCACTTTCTTATATGGAAAATGCGACAGCCACGAAGGGATGGACTCCAGATGAGGTTTTAAAACAAGCTGTAGATTCAGATATATTGCACGCCGGATCTGGAAAAACCATGTTTGTACGAGAAGGTTGTTGGTGGTGTCATACATTGTTGCCTGAACAAACGCAAGATTGGCAGGTGTTTGGTGCTCCCCCGATGTTGGGTGATTTTAATGGGGAATCTCCCACTGCGTTTGGATCTGACCGCAAAGGACCAGATTTGCTGCATGTAGGATCGCGCAATTCGTCTAGAGAGTGGATGATGCTGCATTTCTTTAATCCGCGTTTAGTGCAACCGCATTCCATCATGCCGCGTTTTGATTATTTATGGGGCGAGGTTGATGCTGATGGTAAAAAAATTGATTTCAAAAAATGGCGTTCTGAGTACGATGAGTATCGGGAAGGTAAAATCACTACCCCTCCTGATGTGCCTATGTATGCTAAAGATAGTGAAATTCGAAAATTGATTGATTTTGTTGTAAATCTGAAATAATTTAAGGGGGACATAAAATGACTTGGGTTTTTAATGCTCCACTGGTTAGTTTGTCAGTTGATAATACTGTAGAACGAAGTAAAGTACTTTGGGAAGCTGAGGATCTTGGTGGTATGACAGAGGATAACAATCGTTTGCCTGTACCTGTTGTTATTCTTGTCTTTTTAACAGTCGTAACGGCATTCCTGACTACTATTCCTCTTTGGGGGCAGCGTCCAACAGCAGCTATTTACGTTGATTATATTAAAGCTATGGACACTCCTGAAATTCAGTCGATACAAGAAACCCAGGGTGATGATGCTGCAATGAAGCGTATTGTTGAAATTAATAAAGGCAGTCCGTTCAACGCTCAGCAAGGTCGACATCCAGTTAGTATGGATGATTTGCGTGTTATCAAGCCTCAAATTGAGGAAATAATGAAGCTCCCAGATGTGGATCTTAAGGATTACACTGTTGTAGGGCCAGAGGTGAAAATTGCTAATTTTGAGGGCAATTATCGCCCTAATGGCAAACGAGAGCGCCAACAGCCTTGGTGGGATAAGGGGTACACGATTGACTTGTTTTATCTTACGATGTTTTTTCTTGGTGTAACAGTCACAGTGAAACGGTTACCACCATATCAGTGGCAGCCTCGCCATCACGATAGTGATCCTCGTCACGGTGATAGACGACATAACGTTTAATTTATAATTATATTCAGGAGGCATCAAATGATAGATTTTGATTATGGACCCCCCATAATGGCGGGAGTAGTGGCGATTGGATTTTTGGCTCCATATTTTTATAGTTTTTTTGTGGATCATTATGATAAGAAAAGTCCTCAAATAAGCTCGAAAAATAGCTAGTTGCTGTTGCAAACTAAACGAGCAAGGTATGCCGCCGTAAAGGCGGCATACTCTTTTTTACAAGGATATGAATGGAGATAATTATTTATTCATTTCTTGAAGGGTTTAATGTAGTGAGTGTTATAAATGTGTTAGCTAGCACGGCATATTCACCAAAATTAGATCTAAGCATAGAAGGGATGCGCAGTCAGCAATTTAGCACAGGTGTGTTTTTTTTTATGTTGCTGGGAGTGTTGGTGTTTTCTGGCATCGTATATATGGTGATGTTCGGAAATCATGCGCCAAAAAAGATGAGGACTGGCGAAAAAATGATGTTTGCCCTGATAATTGTGGGCATCATAGTTGCAGTTATTTTTGGCGGATTGCAAATGCTGGGCGGAAATCTTTACTAGATTGTCTATTGGGGTTGTTACCTAACGATCGACGGAGAAAATATGGAAAACTATTTGCAATCGTTGGATGATGGATGGTCTATTTACCTTTGGCTAATTGTTGGTGGACTTATTATTATTGCTGTTATTTATTGGATTAGGTGGGGGATGAAGAATGAGCAGTTTGATGAAGACATTAAGTATCTCGTATTTGATGAAGACGATAAAGAAAAAATGTCACCCCAAGAATATGCCAAAAGTCGCGAGGTGAATGCTGCACAGATACAAAGTCGGGAGCGTGTATTAAAGCGTCAGGAAAAAGAAAAGCAACAGGCCCAATGAAACTAGGCGAAAAAATTGTTTTTGTAGTAATTGTAATTGTGGTTATAGGTTTTATGGGGCGTAATTTATGGCGCCTCAATACTATTCAGGAAGTCGATAAAGGTATTCCTTATTACAGCACTGCATCAGCTACTCTCGAACGTGCTGCTATGGATATTTATCGTCAGCAAAATTGTAAAAGTTGTCATTCATTGTGGACGGTTCGTGATCTGATGAAAGCTGTTCCCGCCCCAATACTGGATGGCATCGGTTCCTTGCGCAGCGAAGACTGGTTTTATCAGTATTTTTCAGCCATAAATCCTCAGGCAATATTGCCCTCCCGTTTGAAGAGGGAATATCAAATGCCATCTTATGCACAACTGCCGGAAAGTAAACGACGACTTTTGGCACGCTATATGGCAAACCTGAAGGTGCAAGATTGGTATCTCGAAGAAACACGTAAAGCCGAACATGAAATACTTACAGGTCAAGAATATCGTCCATGAGTAAACTGCCGCTTTTGACCAAAGCCCGATTTTTAAGCGGGGTCGTGGCCGTTATCATGGGTTGTTCGCTGAATTACTTTGGCGACCGCTTACTTGGGGTAAAAATCGAGTTATTTCGTGGCATTCTTGACTTTAATGGGCTGTGGGTTATAGATATGCTGGTGTTGCCTTTTTTTGTTGGCGTATTGGTTGCTGTTATTTTTGGACTTGGCGGCAAATGGCTATGTTATTTCCCTCCTTTAATCGTTAAATCAATTAGTTACGTGGAAAGTGTTTATTTAAATCCAGTTCCGGAAGATGCATCGTTAATTCCTTTTGGCCTGTGGGGTTTGCTTGTAACTGTTGTTATGACTGCGGCTGCATTCGGTGGGGTTATGGGTGAAATTATGGTAAAAGGCACTTACGGAAGAAGCCCTCGAGATCTTTTACATAAGCAACGTTCTGATATCAGAGAGAGTGATATTTAGATGGCAGTCACTTCTGCGAACAGAAAAACTGTACTTCCTGCTGTAGATTATGCACGTCGTAAACGTTACTTATCCGCTACTTTTGTAATTTGCTTTGTCTTGTTAGCAATTGGAATTACTCTGTATGTAGTGAATCAGGGATTTGAACATATGGGTGAAATGCGCACGCGTGCAACTTACGAATTGAAAGATGAATTATTACACATACGCGCTGCTGGTGAAGATTTGGTATTGCATAGGGAGCATGAGGCCGAAAAAAATCATGCGGCAGGATATAGTGCTACAGAAATTGAAAGTTTGCTCTCTAAAGAAGAGTGGCTCGAAATAAATAGTATGGTATTAATCCCGGAGGGAGCTTTTTCGATGGGTACAGATTTAGAGCGTGCAGATGTACAAAATCGTCCGCAGCATACAGTTAAATTACCTGCTTTCTGGATAGATAAATATCCTGTAACTAACGCACAATATGCCAAATTTGTAGTCGCTACGTCACACCGTCCTCCGCTGAACTGGAAAAAAGGAAAATTTCCTGAAGGTGAAATGTTGCGCCCCGTTACTATGGTGTCTTGGCATGATGCAACAGCATATGCTAAGTGGGTAGGTAAGCGACTCCCTTCTGAAGCGGAATGGGAAAAATCCGGGCGCGGAACAGATGGTCGGCGTTGGCCGTGGGGTAACAAGATGGAACCGGAGCGGTTGAATACTTATTACAATGTGGGTTCGACAACCAACGTGAATGCTTATCCAAATGGAATTAGTCCATATGGAATAATGGATATGGCGGGTAACGTAAATGAGTGGACAGCGGATGATTTTGTCCCTTATCCTGGATCTGACGCGCCGTCGGATTTGTTTAAAGGAAAAGTCGTGCGGGCGACAAATAAAAAAGAGGTTGACATTGTGCCGACTGGAGGAAGCTATAAAGTATTGCGTGGTGGCTCATGGAAGGGGGATCCATTCTCCTCCGCAGTATTTCATCGAAATTTTGCTTTTGCAAACTACGCTTCCGATTTTTTTGGTTTCCGCTGTGCAAGTAATATCGAGGTAAAGGGCAAAAAAGAGTGAAAGTGCTCAAAATTTTGTGGCGCCTGGGAATGTTTCTTGGTCTCACATTGTCTTCAGCAAAAATGAGCTATGCAGTGGATAGCTACCGTTTTCTTCACGTGCATATTGATACGCTCTGGTTTATTTTTTTATTTCTGCTAGGTATACTTTTTGTTCCTTTTATTCTGATTGCGGTGTTGACATGGCATTACGCGGAAAACAAAACCGATCCGAAAGAGCAGCAGGCAGTTTCAGTCGAGAATGATAAATGATGGCGAGTGCAAAGGGTGGCTCTTATCCATATCTATTGGCATGTTGGCTGATTACAGCGGTGTTATTTTTAATGCTTGCTCTACCAATCGCGCGAGCTGAGGATAACGATCAGAAAGGCAATAGTTCTAAGGTGATGGAGGCGTTTGAACAGCAGGCCAGCCAGATTAAAACAGATAGACCTTCAACCATCCAAAAAAAACATTTGACCATGTTTTTGTTGGGTGTACCACTGTTAATTTTGCTTCTAATTACTGGCGCGCTGGGTATTGCTATGGGAATATATGGTAAGCAAGTATTCGTGCTACATATGATTTCTGCCGGGCTTACTATCACACTGGCTTTTGTACACGCAATTGTGGGTGTTATTTGGTTTTATCCCTTCTAATGCAATTATAGAACGATGTGGCCTTTTATTTTTGTCGATGCTTAGCCGCTCCGTATCTGTTGCGTATCAAAAAATTTCAATGAAATACTTACCCATGCTTTGATATTTTTTAGTTTTTTGAGCGTTGCGCTTGTGCGTATTGAACGATATTTTTATCCTGCTCCCACTGTCTTGCTTGTTGGATTTTAGATGAATTTGTTGTGATAGTAGATGCATTTTCGTTTGATTAAGCGGAGAAAGTCGTTTGCAGAGTACATTTATAGCCGCAGTGCTGAAGCGTTGGTATTTCGTTCATTGCATCAGATGAAATTCAAGATCAGCCTGGTTGGGTGTATCAAAGAAGATTTATCGAATTCTGGCGGTATCGCTACACCGCAGCGATACTTTGTGAGTAGGTGGTCAGCGCGATTCGTAGTCTTAGAACCAGTCAAAAAATAACGCGCATACTGCACTTGCACTTACAGAGCGTGTTAAATTGCGCTCGCCATTGCATCAGCAATGCGGCTGTCGGGGGAATCCAGACGATTAAAGCAAACGCATGCGGACACCCGTAATTTTCAGGGCTATCTTACCGCAAGTTGTTCCACTGCGGGAAAGTTAGACCTATGGCCGTTTATATGAAGCTCACTGGAAATTATGCGGATAATACTAAGTGGTTACTTAACAATTTAAACTGCACATTTTTGCGCAGCTATCAACATTTGTTTTAATTATATTACTGTACATTAAGGTTAGTTCATGTTGGTGAAAGAGTTACAATCATTAATCCAAAAACGTAGTTACTGGCCGCTGGCAGTGCTGTATGGATTATTTGGTATGACTAGCGTGGCATACGAAGTGCTGTGGGCGCGCATACTTTCTTTGCAATTCGGAGTGAGTATTTTTGCGGTGGTACTGACTGTCGCCACATTTATGGGAGGGTTGGGAGCGGGAAGTTTATTTGCGGTACATCGGGCTTCCCAAATCAAAAGACCCTTGTTGTTGCTTGCTGCATTGGAAGGGGGTATTGCTGTTTACGCCTTACTCTTGCCGCTGATTCTGCAAATGACATCGGTGGGAATGGAAGGTGCGGCGGCTCAACTTTCGTTATTTCAATGGTATGGTCTTATTGCTAGTGTTGCATTGTGTTTGTTGCTGCTCCCAGCTTTTATTATGGGGGCAGGATTTCCGTTGATTTTAGTATCTTTGGGAAATAGGCCGGAGCGACTGGGGAAGATTTACGGTTTAAATACTCTAGGTGCTGCTTGTGGTGCACTGTTACCACTTTGGTTGCTGCCTGCTTTGGGTTGGGTCTGGGCAGTCAGAGTGGTGGCCGCGATTGGATGTGTTGGAGTTGTTGCGCTGTTGGTGTTTTCATTGCGGTATACCACCGCGCAGATTACAGAGAAAAATATTAGAGCAAACCGACCACGTCTAACTTTTCTGCTTGCTTATGCTGCAATCGGTGCGGCAAGTCTGATCTTGCAAATAGCTTGGACGCGCCTGTTCGGCATGGTGATGCTACGCACCGAGTACGTGTTGGCAGTGATTCTGGCGTCATTCCTGTTGGGCATCGGTATTGGCAGCTTGATCGTGCCACGCCAGCACAGGCAGGCATGGTTTGTAATCTTACCCATTGTTGCTGGAGGATTTACCGTATTAAGTTTGTGGTTGTTACCTGCACTTTCGGCATGGGTGGAGCGAGCTGAGTTTGCTTCTTTATTTGAAGCATTGAGCATGCAGGGGCTACTACTCGTGCTGGTAACTCTGCCAGTTACCGTGGCACTTGGAGCTTGGCTACCTTTATTAAACGGCCGCTCGAATGGCGGTGGGGTATGGTTGTATGGAGCTAATTCATTGGGTGCCGCGCTCGGTGCGATAGTTGCCGGAGTGGTATTGATTCCGCTTTGGGGCAGCGCTGCTACGGTGGCGATGGCAGCTTCGGTATTGTTGATTGTGGGTTTAACTTGGGCGCAGTCGCGTACCGCCTGGCTTGCTGTACCGTTTTTTTTAATGGCAGCATGGCCAGTTGTAAAGTTACCGCCAGTTAATATGTTATTGCCGCAGGCGCAAGCGGGAAGCAGGGATTTATATTTTTACGAAGACGCCATTTCGATGACTCATGTGGTGGAGCAACAAGACGGGCAGCGTGTGTTGTTGACTGACTTACAGAGAATGGATGCTTCAACTGATCCTACGGCGGTGTTCGTGCAGTCCAATCAAGCACGTCTTCCGTTGCTGTTACACGAACAGCCTCGTTCGGTGCTATTTCTCGGGCTAGGTACTGGAATTTCTGTGGCTGGTTCGCTAGCGTTTCCAAATTTAAAGCGTAGTGCTGTTGAACTATCACAGGGTGCGATTGATTCCGCAGCGAGTTGGTTTGCCCCATTAAATCGCAACGTGTTGCGTCAAACTAAAGTGGAACGTGACGACGTACGGCATTTTTTAAGCGCGAGCCGGGATCAATACGACGTCATAATAGGTGACGTGTTTCATCCGGATTTGGCAGGTTCAAGTTCTTTATTATCAGTCCAGCAATTTCAGCGCGTGCGTAATCGCTTAGGTGAAAATGGACTATTTGTTCAGTGGTTGGCACTCAATCAACTCGACAATAAATCTTTGAACGTAATTTTTAATAGCTTTCGACGGGTTTTTCCAGATGCGCAAATATTTCTCGATGGAATGCATCTAGCCTTGGTTGGCCCACAGCAGAAATTTATGGGCGCGCAGGGGTTGTTGCTTAATTTGCAGCGTTTGTCCTTGGAACAACAAGATGAGGTGACTGCAGGCGAAGGGGGGTGGACTTGGCTCGGACGCTATTGGGGGCCACTGCCGGTTAGCCAAGAGCAGGTGCAAGACGAGTGGTCGCCAGTGATTGAATTTCGCCTGCCGCGCGCGCGCTACGCTGGTGAATTAGATGTGCCAAAATTATTACAGATTTTGCTTAAAACCAGGCCGAAAATGGAAGCTGCTGCAAATTTGCTTGGTATTCGTGACCACGATAAAGAGACTTTCGAACGTGCTTACGTAGCCAGCGAGCTGATGACGCGAAGCTGGCTTGCGGCTGCGCGTGGCGCAACGCAACAGGCTAATCAGCTGACGCACCTGGCTTATGAGGCGAATGCAAAAGATCGCTGGATTGCTTATGCGTTGGCTGATAATATGTTTTCATCTTTAGCACAAGCGCGCGAGCATGGTTTGAGTGAAAAAGAGGCGTTGCAGAAAATTTTGCGTTTTAATCCATATCACGTAGAAGCGGTGCGTGCATTGTGGCGAATTGAGCGGAATGCTGGTGATGTGCATGCGGAATTGAGCCGTGTGCGCTTGCTGGAGTTGAGTCCGCTTGACCGTGAAGCAAATACGACAGGAAATTAACTTAATTATGGCCAACGGCGTCAAGTATAAATCCATTTCCAGTATTCCAGTTAAGGTTATCGGCACGGTTGTAGGTTCCAAGCCAGCTCCTTCTGAATTCCGTTGGAAGCGGCGATTGGTGCAGATGCTGGCTTTGATCCTTGTTGTACTAATTCCGGCTAGTGGCCTATTCCGAATTGATCCGGGTGCGGCCGCTTTTGTTGTGCTTGATAGACAGATCTGGTTGGCTGATTTTTCCTTGGTAACCGGGGCATGGCTCTTTTTGGCGAGTAGTTTGGTGTTACTGTACTCGACTGCAGGTACTGTGTTTTGCGGCTGGGTTTGTCCTCAAAATAGTATGGCCGAGTGGGCTAACAATCTTACGCACAAACTATTAGGTAAACATGCCGAGGTAAGCTTGACTGGCGAAGCGCCGCGTGTGGCGGGCGCCAAGAATAAAATCATGAATTGGATGCTGCTTGGCGTTGCATTTTTGGGAGGAGCTATGTTTTTTGCGCTAATCCCATTATTTTATTTCTATCAGCCAAGTGTGGTGTGGTCTTTTGTAACACTGCAAGAAAATACCAAGTTGGCAGGATCACTGCATTGGATTTACGCAGTATGTGTCGTGATCATTTTCATAGATATTGCATTAATAAGACATTTTTGGTGTCGCTACGCCTGTATTTACAGAGTTTGGATGCATTCGTTTAAAACCAAGCAGACTTTGCATATAGCATACGATGCCAGCCGCAGTGATGAATGCGTCAAATGTAATTATTGTGTCACTTCTTGTTTTATCGATCTGGATCCGCGTAAAACTGATATTTATGACAGTTGTATCAATTGCGGCGATTGCGTTGATGCTTGCAATCGCTTACATAATAAACAAGGAGTTCCTGGGTTATTACGTTTCGATATGCTTGAGCGCCCGAATAAAAGTGTAAATAAATTTAGGGGTGTCGCAATTTCTTTGTTTGCCCGAATGGGTTGGACGTCTCCCTTTGTGGTATTAGGTGCGGTGATGTTTATTTGGGGATTATGGTCATATCAACCTTATCATGTAGTAGTGGGCAATGCGGATATCCAGCAGGGTCGCACGGTTCAAGAATATCGCATTGCGCTTTCTAATAAACTGTATCACTCAGCGGAGTTGCATGTGCGTGTGTTAGGTTTGCCACCGGGCAGTTATCAGCTTAGCGCTGAAAACGTTAAATTATCACCGGTCGGGCGAGAATCGCTTATTCTTTCTATCGCGCAGAATTTGCCACGAGGTTTATATTCTGTTGTAGTTGAAGTTTCTGCAGGTGATACCTGGATGGGCCGATTCCCTGTTCAACATTTTTCCGAACAAAGGAGAAAATTATGATTGCCAGCGATATAAGTGAAAAAAATCGAGATTTATCGCAAGTAGATGAGCCGCGCTGGGGTGAGAAGCCGGATGACCATTTTGGTTATGCTTCTGATGAAGAACGTATGGCCAAACGTGGGCTTGAAGATTGGGAGCTGGTAGAAACTATTCCTGAGTCGCAAAAAAAGATACCCTACTGGTTTGTAGGAGTCACTGTTGCGGTGTTACTGGTTGCGGTGGGTTTGAGTTTCCCCTTTTGGGGTCTCCGTCCGGGTGATGAGCGCCCTTGGGTGGACTGGGGGTTCATCATCGCTTTATTTTATGTTGCTGCCGGAAGCGCTTTTGTTCGTTTCATGGTAAATCTATATGGATCTTCAATTGGCGGTACGCTGGATTCAGATAAAAATAAAAAAAAACAATCTCATGAACTCAATGCAGAAAAATAATTCGCATATACCGGTTAACCGACCGCAGGGAACAAATGTAAAATATATTAATCTGTTTTTTTCGGTATTGTTAGTAGCATGTAGTGGAGATCGAGTTGTGGATACGCAACCGCAAAAGTGGCAGGGTGCGGAGGTGCGAGTCGAATCCAGGCCTAGCCCACCGCGTCCTGGAGTAAATGAATTTTTGGTGATAGTGACTGGTAAACGTGGACCGGTTCATGACATTATGGTTTCGGTGCGAACTGACGACCAAGATCAATGGATACAGGCAATACAAGATGGGGAGGTAGGTGTTTATCGTAGGGCGGCGAAAGTTGCTCTAGGCACTAGGTCTGTGTTACAGGTGCAAATAAAACACAATGGCGCAGAAGGCGTTCTGCGCTTCCCGTTGAATTTATCGCCTTAGCAAACAGTCTTAAGGACTCGGTTCGTTATTTTTAAGTGTGAATAAGACGTTAGCAAGATAGATGCAAAAACCTGTTGCCATGATCATTCCTGAGCTGGCCACGATGGGTCCATAAAAGCGGTGTACTTGTGCCATCGCTTGTAGGTTATTGGCGAGTAATAAATTTCCTTCCAGGATACCAAATACCACCTGCGTAGTATAAAAATAAAATACTCCAATCGTTGTCCACCAACATGAATGGTTGATTAAACGTATAGAGTAAATAGCCTTTCCGCTAATAATGGGTAACAAATAATACATTGTTCCCATTGCCAATATTACTAGCCCTCCGATTAAGTTTATATGTGCATGTGCCAAGGGATCTATCATGTGTCCAGGGCCACCATAAGGACTGCCGATAGAATCCAGCCAGGCTCGTATTGATGGAATTACTTGCAACATGCCATGCATTGCACCGAAAAAAAAAGAAATTGTGGAAATCAACAAAAACTTAATTAAATGGGAGAATTCAGTGTTGTTTAAACGCATGGGGAGTGTCGGTGTGATGCTTCAATAACGAAAGCACGACCATTTATGGCCGTGCTTAAGCGAATAACAGGCTAACGATTTTTATCGTTTTGAGAATTTGTATGTGCAATAGAAGCTGAGTAATATTTATTTATTACCTTTTTGACCTTCTAACATTCGTTGAATACCTAAGCCAGCCAAGGTCGTGGCGACAATAACGCCTGTGCCGAAAATTATTATGGGAACCAATATTTCCATGATATTACTCCTTGTATCGTTATTTTAAATAACCATTATTACCTAATAGGTAAGTGTATCTAAAAGACATCCGTCGCGCAAGTATTTTTCACAACCGGCATTGCATGCCTGACTCAGACACAATATAATCCCTATATAAATTATATTACTAGTTTAATTCTGGTCAATATATTTCTCTCTTGGTGATACTTCGTCGTGGTTGCATTCCTAACGGGGTGTTATGCAATTAAATGTTAAAGATATAAATTATTACTCCTACCGTAGAAAAAAATGTCAAACGAAAAACAACCATTAAGACCCATAGCTTCAGTTCGCACATACCCTACCGATGCAAGCAATGTAATTTGCCTTGCACTAACAGATAGTAACGGTGCTGAAACGGAATTTATTATCAACCCAGAAGGGTTGAATGCCCTTATATACCCAGTTCTTGGGCTTGCTTCAAAATGGGCAAAAGAACCGGATTTAAAAGTACAAACTTGGTCTGGTCCAAAAAATGCACTCCCCGCACAGCATATTGAATTAGCTATTGGCCGAACTGCTACTGAATGTGCTTTACGAGTGTTTATGGGTGAGGTTGAACTAACATTTATCCTTCCTCTCGACGATGTGCTTAAGACTGCTGCAAAGTTTGTGCAACATCTCGATAAAGATTCTGGAAGTTCAATACATTGAGTTGTGTAACTTCTGATCTTCCAAGTTGAGCGCGGTCTATTTTGCTTTAGATATGCCATTTAGCTTTTCTCAGCAGCAAATACTCTGTTTCGATACGCGCTTATAGCATTACCTCGGAGTAATGCTAACTCGCTTTCGCTTAGCGCTTGCTTCTGTACACCATTTGTTCATCCGCTAGGCTAGATGTATTTCAGCTTGTGCAATCTCCATCTAATTAGATCGGGAAGGTTAGTTGACCTTGTCTAGGGAACAGGTTAACGAACTGTTTTTCCGTTCTATCCTAATATTCGGCTTGCCAGTTCGTACAGGTCAAAGTGCCGATTCAGTTATTGATTTATTCGCTACTAAAACAAATAAATACGAAATTTCTCTGGTTATTCAGGAGGGAGTTAATCTTAAACAAAAATGCGCCAACCTATCAAAACATAACGTTCCAACAAAAACAGCACAATAAATATCAACAGCATGAAAATCACGAAGCGCACTATCTGCCAGGCTAGATTTAGATAGCGGCGATTGCGGGTAATCATGTACGCTCCACCGGAAAAGACAATGAAAAGAGCGGCCAGGACGAGTAGCAGACGCAAAATGAGCAAAGTGTTTGTCCTTACAGTTGATTCGGTGAATTTAACTTTCCCTAATCCTTACTCCACCCGTCGGTGATATGGGTTAAGGGGGGGGGTATCTGCTGAAATACATCTAGCCTGATGAAGAATCAGGCAGTCTGCAATTGTAAACGCAGGAATGCCGGTGCTTCCTCCGTCTTGTTGAAAGTCACGAATTCCCACGCTTGTTCATCAGCAAGCAAGGTGCGTAGCAAGGCATTGTTCAGAGCATGGCCGGATTTATAACCAGAGAAAGTGCCGATCAGTGGGTGCCCGAGCAAATATAGGTCGCCAATAGCATCCAGAATTTTGTGCTTGACGAACTCATCCTCAAAGCGCAACCCATCGGGGTTGATGACGCGATACTCATCCATCACGATGGCGTTGTCCAAGTTGCCACCCAGCGCTAATCCCTGAGCGCGCATATTCTCAACGTCATGCATGAAGCCGAAGGTGCGGGCGCGGCTTACTTCTTTGATGTAAGAATGTTCTCCTAGATCTATCGTTACATGTTGTTTGGTAGAGGCAAATACAGGATGGGAAAAATTAATGGTAAAGTTAAGTTTGTAGCCGTTGAATGGCTCGAAGCGCACCCATTTATCTCCATCCTTGATCTCTATGATTTTTTTTATGCGGATGAATTTTTTTGCCGCGGATTGTTCGATGATGCCGGCAGATTGCAAAAGGAAAATAAATGTCCCAGCGCTCCCATCCATAATGGGTACTTCTGCGCTTGTCAAGTCAACAAAAGCATTGTCTACGCCAAGCCCGGCAAAAGCGGACATCAAGTGTTCTATAGTGGCTATACGCGTGCCGTTTACTTCCAGGCAGGTGGACAAGCGGGTATCCTGCACCACATGCGCTTCAGCGCGTATCACCACCATCGGCACAACATCTACCCGGCGGAATACGATGCCGCTGTTTGCAGGTGCAGGAGACAAGGTAAGATGAACTCGTTCACCAGTATGCAGCCCCACCCCAGTAGCTTGCACTGAATTTTTTAATGTGCGTTGGTTAACCATGTTGCTTTTAAAGGCTTATAAATAATTTTAAATTTTAACATAGTTCATTCTGGCACCGGTTTATACCGGTGTTATACAAAAGCTTCTAAACAAATCGCACGTATATTGCAGCGTGTCAATTCGATACGCAGATGAATTAAACGCCGGGAAATTACTATAAAGTGATTTCCCATTCTTTGAAGCAAGTCTCCTGCCCATTATTCTACCTTTGTGTCTACTGATCGCAACGCCCAAATAAAGATGGGATGTTCGCGCCTTCTAGAAGGGTATTAATCTGCTTGCTTGCGCAGAAAGGATGGAATATCCAGTGTGTCAACACCAGACTGTTTCATCGCTTCGACTGCCTCGCGGTGACGGCCATTACGTATTACTGCAGGCATTTCAAGCTCTTTATAATTGCCTGCGAAGACTGGTTCGTTATGCGTGCCTGTGCGTAGCCCGTAAACAAGTTCCGGTTTAGTCTGCTTGCGTTCCAGCGGTGAGCCCAAGCCAGTTGCCACAATGGTCACTCGCAGTTCGTCACCCATGCTCTCATCGAACACAGAGCCAACTATTACGGTGGCTTCTTCAATGGCAAATTGCACGCTGTTGGTAATTTCTCTGAATTCTCTCAGGGTGAGTTTGCTACTGGAGCTGATATTTATCAGCACACCGCGCGCGCCTGCTAACTTCACATCCTCCAGCAAAGGACTGGACATGGCGCGTTCGGCCGCAACTTTAGCGCGATCAGATCCAGAAGCAGTAGCCGACCCCATCATCGCCATGCCGTTTTCAGACATAAGGGTACGCACATCGGCAAAGTCCACATTCATCAGGCCGGGTACATTAATTACCTCGGCAATGCCTGCCACTGCGCCCTGCAACACACTATTGGAGGCGCTGAATGCATCCAGTAAACTGGTGTCTTCGCCTAGCACGGTCATCAATTTTTCATTAGGCACGATGATGAGTGAGTCTACAGACTCGCACAGTGCTTCGATGCCAGCTTGTGCCAAACGCATACGCTTGCCTTCGTGAAGAAAGGGTTTGGTCACCACGGCCACGGTGAGGATATCCATTTCTTTGGCTATCTGGGCTACTACGGGTGCCGCACCGGTGCCCGTGCCGCCACCCATTCCTGCAGTGATGAATATCATATTGGCACCTCGGATCAAATCGGCAATGCGCTCGCGATCTTCCTCGGCAGCGGCTCGTCCAACATCTGGAATGGCCCCTGCACCCAAGCCCTTGGTAATAGTGGCACCTATTTGTAATTGAGAGCGTGCTTTGTTGCGATTAAGTGCTTGGGCATCGGTATTAATGACGATGAACTCTACACCTTGTACGCCTTTCTCAATCATATGATCCACTGCATTGCCGCCGCATCCGCCCACGCCTATGACCTTAATTACCGCGTCCTGAAGTTGTACATTCTCGATTTCAAACATTATTTTCTCCTTGTTGGTTACGATATAAATTAAAATTATTAATAATTCAATTGGTTATGCTGAGTTAGAAACTTTTTCTCTAAAAATTTCCTTTGAACCATGCTTTCATGTTGCTCAACATTTCGCTAAAAGAATTTGAGCGCTGACGCGCAGCCTGATTGTGCTGGTGCTGCTCCAATCCATAGAGCAGCAAGCCAACACCGGTGGAAAAACGGGGTGTTTTCACCACATCAGACAGTCCTCCTATATAGCGCGGCAGTCCTAAACGCACCGGCATATGGAATATTTCCTCACCCAGTTCCACCATGCCCTGCATAGCGCTGCTACCTCCAGTGATGACGATGCCCGAGGACAGCAAATTTTCGAATCCGCTGCGACGTAACTCAGCCTGCACCAGCATATACAGCTCCTCCACGCGTGGCTCAATGACCTCTGCTAAGGTTTGCCGCGACAACATACGTATACCTCGCTCACCGACTCCGGGGACTCCGATCGGACCATCGTCAGCGAGCTGGCGCAGAGCGCAGCCATATTTGATCTTGATGTCTTCCGCATCGGTAGTCGGGGTGCGCAAAGCCATTGCGACATCATTCGTAATCTGGTCACCTGCAATTGGAATGACGGCGGTATGACGAATTGCGCCACCCGTAAAAATCGCCACATCGGTCGTACCGCCGCCGATATCCACTAAGCACACGCCTAAATCTCGCTCATCGTCCGACAGTACCGCCTTGCTGGATGCCAAAGGTTGCAGGATCATTTCTCGTACCTCCAGTCCGCAGCGGTGCACGCACTTCATGATGTTCTGTGCTGCTGCGACCGCACCCGTAACGATATGCACCTCAACCTCAAGGCGCATACCGCTCATACCCAGCGGTTTCTTGATATTCCCTTGCCCATCGATGCTGAATTCCTGTTCCAAGATGTGCAATATCTGCTGGTCGCCAGGCAAGCTAAGCGAGCTGGCAGTTTCAACCGCTCGGTCGATGTCAGCCTGCGCAACTTCCCGATCTTTAATCTTGACCATGCCATTGGCATTGGAACTTTTAATATGGCTGCCCGCGATGCCCGTGTAAACCTCACGAATCTTGCAATCAGCCATTAACTCGGCATCACCCAGTGCTCGCTGGATTGCTGCTACTGTTGCATCAATATTGACTACCATTCCCTTCTTCATGCCGGAGGATTCATGCATTCCTACGCCAATGACTTCCATGGTTCCTTCCGATTTGACCTCGGCGACGATAGTGACAATCTTGGAAGTGCCGATATCCAGCCCTATGATCAAATTCTTGTTTTCCCTGCTATTACTCATTACATTTCTCCACTGCCTAAACTTTTTTTGCGTTGTATGGGCGATACATTTACTAAAATACGTGTTCCATTATCAGCTTCGCCCTACAGCACTTTTTTTCCCGGCTATGCCCAGACCGTTTGCTGTATTCGACAGGTAAGCGGCGAAGCCATTGCGATAACGTAAATCCACATACTCTGCCCTGCGTTGTAGTCCATTTTTATGCGGCGCTTTTCCCGCATGAAAAAACTCATAATTTTGTTGCATGGGCATCACGCTGTACGGATATACCGCTACAAAGCGCGCCAAGCGCTGCTTTGACTGCTCGCGTCCCAATTCCAGCAGCATGCCGTTGTTCAGGCGCAACCGCCATGAACGGCGCGGAGACAAGCTGATTTCTGTAATTTCCTGCTTAAGCGGAGCAAGCTGTTCAGTAAATGCGGTATACATCTGGGTCATTTCGGCTGAGCTATCGGGTTGTCCGATGAATTTCGGCAATAGCTTGTCTGTCTCAGCCGAGAACACTTCGCCGTGGGTACTCACCAACCCTGCCTCGTTCCAATGTGCCAGCGCTATATGCTCTTCCAAGTTAATTTCCAACCGCCATGGGAAATGGCGCCGCATACTTACTTTACGTACCCAGGGGATGCTCTCAAAAGCCCGCCGCGTTCGCTCCAGATCTACAGTAAAAAAATTACCGTGCAATTCATTACGCACCATAGCCTCAATGTGAGCAGGAACCACTTGTTGCGGCGCCGTACTAATAGATACGACGCGTAGCGCAAACACTGGCAAGTGCAACGCATAATGCAAGGCGCCATATAAAACCAATACGAAGCAAATGCCGAAAAGTGCGCTGGATATCATGCGTAGCGACTCCGGCTTATCCCACATGGGTCAACTCCAGTATGGTTAGCACCAGTTGCTCGAAACTCATTCCGGCCTGACGTGCTGCCATCGGTACCAAGCTATGGTCGGTCATGCCGGGCACGGTATTGATCTCCAGCAAATAAGGTTGCTTAGCCTCATCCATTAAAAAATCCACCCGTCCCCAGCCAGCGCCTCCGATCAGTGCAAAGCCTTGTAGTGCCAGGCGCTGCATCTCAGCTTCTTTTTCTTGCGACAAACCAGAGGGGCATAGATAGCGTGTATCGTTGCGTAAATACTTTGCCTCATAGTCGTAAAATTCATTGGCTGGTTCTATCTTAATTACTGGCAGTGCCTGTTCACCAAGGATGGCGACTGTGTATTCGCCCCCGCTAATAAATGCTTCCGCAATTACCAATTTGTCGTGTTTTGCCGCTTCTGTATAGGCAGCTTGCAGTTCATTAGCTTTTTTCACTTTACTGATGCCCACACTGGAACCTTCATTGGCTGGCTTGATGAATAGCGGCAACCCCAGCCGTTTCACTATTGCAGCCAAATCGCTAGCTGCATCGAGCATCTCATAAGCCGGAATAGGCAGTCCTGCAGCCTGCCACACCAATTTGCTGCGCCACTTATCCATGGCTAGCGCTGAAGCCAACACCCCGCTACCGGTATAGGGTATGTTCATCAATTCAAGTGCACCTTGCATCGTGCCGTCCTCGCCAAAGCGTCCGTGCAGCGCAATGAAGGCGCGTTGAAAACCACCCTCCAGCAGCTTATGTAAATCCTGTTCAGCAGGATCAAATGGCTGGGCATCAACCCCACTTTTTAGTAGCGCAGTCAGTACTGCTGCACCACTCCTGAGCGAAATTTCGCGCTCGGCAGAGCGCCCGCCACATAAGACCGCAACTTTTCCATGTTGTGCAGGGGACAGAGAGGGGGGGAAAAGATATTGGTTATTCATGAATATTTGCGTACTCGCCGATGATTCGCACTTCCAGATGCAAACGAACGCCGGTCTTTTGTTGCACACTCGCCTGCACTTTGTTAATCAAATTTTCAATGTCTTCCGCCGTGGCTTTGCCCACATTCACGATAAAGTTGCCGTGCTTTTCTGATACGCGCGCACCGCCGATCTGCAAGCCTTTCAACCCGCACTGCTCGATCAGACGTGCCGCATAATCACTTGGCGGATTGCGGAACACCGAGCCAGCATTCGGCAGGTTTAAGGGCTGGGAGGCAATACGCTTGGATAGCAGCGACTTAATCTCGCGGCGGGCCATTTCGCCGTCACCCGTTAGCAAGCGCAGTCTCGCACCGACGAAAAACTCCTCTTGGTGAACAGGTAAGAAATTAGAGATGGGGGTGTTGTCGTGCTCAAGATATTTGCCTTTCTTTCGTAATACAACATGCCGATAGCCAATTTCATAATCGTCCGGCTCACGTTCCAATAGTTTCCCGCTACGCATTATCGTTTGCGCATTTACCACCACATTCCAAGTTTCGCTACCGTAGCAACCAGCGTTCATTGCCAACATTCCGCCCAGTGTGCCAGGTATTCCGGCGAAGAATTCCGCACCCTTCAGGTTATGCTTCGCTGCGAAGCGGGCCAGCTTGGCACCGGATACACCAGCCTGTACATAGATCGATTCATCCGTTTCTATACGCATTTCGGTGAGCGCCGCGTGTAATAGCAGCACCGTGCCGCGTAGACCTCCATCACGCACCAACAAGTTGCTGCCCAATCCCACCGCGACTATCCGCTCATCTGCGGGCAAGGCACGCAGGAAAACAATCAAGTCGGCCAGATCAGCGGGTTGGTAGACTCTTTCAGCATGGCCACCAGCACGCCAACTGGTATGGCGACTCATAGCAACGTTGTTGCGTAGCGTTCCGCGCAACGTTTCTGTAATAAATTGTGCGGGCTCGATCATGTTCATTTAAGAGATGTGCCAATATTTGTAGCTATATTTTTTAGCGTGTTCGCTACCCCACCGATCGAACCTGCTCCCATAGTGACAATCACATCCCCGGCTTGTGCCATATTCAGAATGGCCTGCGGCATATCTTGAATTTGTTCCACGAACAGCACCTTGTTTTGCCCGGCCACACGTAACGCGCGTGCGAGTGCTCGCCCGTCTGCTGCTACGATGGGTGCCTCACCTGCGGCATATATTTCGGCTAGCAGCAGCACATCCACTCCGCTTAGCACCTTGACGAAATCTTCAAATAAATTACGCGTACGCGTGTAGCGATGGGGCTGAAACGCCAGCAATAAACGTCGCCCCGGAAATGCCCCACGCACAGCATTGACTGTTGCCAGTATTTCGATGGGATGATGACCATAATCATCGATCAGAGTAAAGGTGCCATTACCCAGTGGAATTTCGCCATAGCGCTGAAAACGCCGACCCACGCCCTCGAATTCACTTAACGCGCTAACGATGGCATCATCTGCTACGCCGACTTCCAGCCCCACGGCGATTGCTGCCAGTGCATTCTGTACGTTATGCTGCCCGGGCAGATTGAGTATGATATCCAGATCGCGTGGCTGCCCGTTTTGTCGGCAAAGCGCGGTAAATCGCATCTTGCCATCTTGGTGGCGCACATTCACTGCGCGGATTTGCGCGTCTTCGGCGAAACCGTAAGTGGTAACGGGCTTGCTAATACTGGGCAGAATGTCGCGTATGTTGGCATCATCCACGCACACCATGACCATGCCATAGAATGGCAAATGTTCGACGAAATCCACGAATGCCTGCTTCAGCTTCGAGAAATCATGCTCGTATGTTTCCATGTGATCGGCATCAATGTTGGTAATGACAGCCAATATGGGTTGCAGGTACAAAAACGAAGCATCCGATTCATCGGCTTCCACGACGATAAACTCGCCAGTTCCTAATTTGGCGTTGGTGCCGCTACTGTTAAGCTTCCCGCCGATGACAAAGGTGGGGTCAAAACCACCTTTGGCTAACACGCTCGCGGTCAGGCTGGTAGTGGTGGTCTTGCCATGTGTACCGGCCACGGCGATTCCCTGGCGTAAACGCATCAGTTCTGCCAGCATCATTGCGCGTGGCACCACTGGAATATTGTGCGCGCGCGCAGCCACTATTTCCGGGTTGTCTGGGGTCACTGCGGAAGACACCACCACTGCATTGGCATTTGCTGAATGATTACTGGCATGTCCTAAATACACCGTCGCGCCGAGTTGTTTCAGACGTTGTGTAATTGCATTGTCAGCCAGATCAGAACCACTCACTTGATAACCTAAATTAAGTAATACTTCGGCTATTCCGCTCATGCCGGAGCCACCTATACCAACGAAGTGGATGCGTTTAACTTTATGTTTCATCCTGCCAACTCCATACATGCCTGTGCAACACACTGTGTTGCTTCCGGTTTGGCTAGTTTGCGTGCGCTTTGTGCCATGTTCAGCGCGCGTTCTCTGGTTATTCCCTGTAATAAATTTGCTAAGGGCTGCGGTTTCAATTCGGTCTGCGGTAGCAGCGTGGCCGCGCCGCGTTCGCTGAGAAAGCGTGCATTACCGGTCTGGTGATCATCCACCGCGAATGGAAATGGCACCAGTATGCTGGCTACGCCAGCTGCGGCCAGTTCGGCGATAGTCAAGGCTCCAGCACGACAAATTACGACGTCCGCCCAGGCATAGTGCTGCGCCATATCATCTAGAAATGGTTGAGACTCGGCGTTTACTGCCGCCAGCTGATAGGCGGTGCGCACTGTCTCCAAATGTTGTTTGCCAGTTTGGTGTAACACATTGTGGCGTGTAGCCTGTGGCAATAATGCTAATGCCTGCGGCACACATTCATTAATTGCCTTCGCACCTAAACTGCCACCCAGCACTAATAGGTTAAGCACGCCGCTGCGTGCGGCGTAGCGTATGTGTGGCTCGGGTAGTTTGGTGATACTGTCGCGTACTGGATTGCCACACCATTCAGCCGCTGGCAGTACGTGCGGAAAACCACTCAGCACCCGTGCGGCTAATCGCGCCAGCACTTTATTGCTCAGTCCGGCAATAGAGTTTTGTTCGTGAATTAACAATGGACGGCGCATCAATGCAGCCATGACTCCGCCGGGAAAGGTGATGTAACCCCCCATGCCCAGTACTACGTCGGGACGATGACGAAACAATGCAGCACCGCTCTGCCCCAATGCCAGCAGCAGATTGAGTGGCAGCATTAATTTGCGCAACAGTCCCTTTCCGCGTAGACCGGAGAAACGCACATTGGCCATTTCATAACCATGTTGAGGTACCAGCTGTGCTTCCATGCTTCTGGGCGCGCCCAGCCAAATAATGCACCAGCCTTTCGAGCGCAGGTAGTCAGCCACAGCCAATGCTGGGAAGATATGACCACCCGTTCCACCGGCCATGATCAAGATCTTACGAGTCATATTGGCAGACCTCTCAACATTCGTCTGTTTTCCCAATCGATGCGGAGTAGTAGCGCTGCTGCAAGGCAACTCACTACTACGCTGCTACCCCCAAAACTAAGAAAGGGTAGAGTTAACCCTTTGGTGGGCAATACTCCTGTGTTTACGCCAATATTGATCATTGCTTGTACGCCCAGCCAAACGGCAATACCCTGTGCCACCAGTGCGGCAAACTGGCGATCGAGATTGGCGGCTTGACGGCCAATGGCGAAGGCGCGAATGATCAGTCCGGCAAATAACAGGATAACTATGCATACACCAACGAAGCCCAGTTCTTCAGCAATGACTGCGAGCAGAAAATCGGTATGTGCCTCTGGTAAGTAGAATAATTTTTGCAAACTGCCGCCCAGCCCTACGCCGAACCACTCGCCGCGACCAAATGCGATCAGCGCATGGCTTAACTGGTAACCTTTGCCGTAGGGGTCAGACCATGGATCCATAAAACCGACTACGCGCTGCATGCGATAAGGTGATGAAAAAATAAGGACTGCAAATGCGATAGGTAGGGCAATCATCAATCCGGCGAATACTTTGATATTAAAACCGCCAAGAAACAGGATAGAGATCGCGATAATACAAATCACCACGAAAGAACCCATATCCGGTTCGAGTAATAATAAGCCTCCGACCAGCGCCATCACCGCGAACATCGGCAGAAATGCTTGACCCCAGTGATTTTTGACCAAACCTTTGCGCACGGTGTAATCGGCTGCATATAGCACGGCAAATAATTTTATGAGTTCAGATGGTTGGAGATTAATGACGAACAGCGAAAGCCAGCGGCGGCTGCCATTCACTTCGCGCCCGATGCCGGGGAGAAGCACTAGAATGAGTAGTGCCACGCCAAGCAGAAACAGATAGGGCGCCAGCCTCTGCCAGTTCTCTAGCGATACCTGGAACGCCATTACTCCGGCTACGATACCTACGAAAATATACAGGCCATGTCGCACCAAATAATATGCAGGCTGAAAGCCAGTGAACTTGCTTGCTTCGGCAGTGGCGATGGAGGCTGAATACACCATTACTAATCCAAACGACAGCAACGCGATGGTTATCCACGACAGTATCTTGTCGTATTCCACTAATGCATGGTGGCGGCTGGTCAGGCTTGCGGCGAGCATGGCACATCCCCTTGCAAAGCATGCACTGCGGCGATAAATGCTTCAGCACGATGGTTGTAATTACGGAACATATCAAAGCTGGCGCAGGCTGGCGATAACAGGACTGCGTCGCCCGGCTGTGCCAGAGAGGCACTCTGACGTACTGCATCGACCATGGTCTGTGCATGAACCACAGGCACACCACAATTCTGTAGCACCGCTGCAATCTTGTCGGCATCGCGACCGATGAGCACTACTGCACGCGCATACTGCATCACTACCGGATAGAGCGGCACAAAATCCTGTCCTTTGCCCTCTCCGCCGGCAATTAACACGGCAGGCCGTCTTAAACCCTGTAGCGCTGCTATGGTAGCGCCGACATTCGTTCCTTTGGAATCGTCGTAATAAACGATGTCGTTGATTTCTGCGATAGGTTGCACGCGATGAGGCAAGCCCTCGAAAGCGCGTAACGCATTCAGTGACGGTGTCAGCGGTAAATCTATGCCATGGCATAAGGCCAGAGCAGCCAGTGCATTCGCCACATTATGTAGCCCCGCCACTCGCAATTCGTTGGCATTCATTACACGCCGTTGGCCATGCATTAACCATACACCCTCGCTGCTGCTATCTATGCCCCAGTCATTATCGGTGGGAGGCGGGGTATTCAAACCAAATGAATTTTGTATGCGTTCTGATAACGCCATGCCAGCACTGTTTTCATCATCGCGATTGAGCACTTGCACGCTTTTTTGTCCATTGTTACGGAAGATGCGTGCCTTGGCGGCTATATATTCGTTTATGTCGGAATAACGATCGAGATGGTCTTCGCTGATGTTGAGTACCGTGGCTGCATCCGCACTGAGAGAGGAGGTGGTTTCTAATTGAAAGCTGGAAAGTTCAAGTACCCAAACATCCGGTTGCTGCCCTTGGCGTTGTAATAGCACATCCAGCACTGCGGGCGAAATATTGCCAGCCACTTCTGTGTCCAAACCTGCTGCACGGCACATTGCACCGACCATGCTGGTTACCGTGGATTTACCATTGGCACCGGTGATGGCAATGATTTTCGGGCATCGATCTTGTGGCAATGATTGGGCAAATAATTCAATATCGCCCATTACTGGAATACCACGTGCCACCGCCTGCACGACCAATTGATTGCTCAAGGGTATACCTGGACTGATGGCGATCAAGTCGATGCCATTAAGTAATTCGCTGCGAAATACACCGCAGTGCAGCTCTGTCTCAGGGAATTGTGTGCGCAATGCATTCAGAGATGGGGGGAGATCACGACTGTCGGCAGCGCGTACCCGCGCGCCTTGTGCACTAAGCCAGCGCACAAGCGATAACCCGGTTTCGCCGAGACCAAGCACCAGTACTGATTTATTTGTTAATGGCATCATCGTAATTTCAGCGTCGTCAATCCGATTAATACCAACATCATCGAAATAATCCAAAATCGAACAACCACTTGATTCTCTTTCCAGCCCTTCAATTCATAATGATGATGGAGCGGTGCCATGCGAAAAATACGCTTGCCTGTAAGTTTGAAAGAAGCTACCTGGATGACCACCGACAGTGTTTCCAGTACGAACACTCCGCCCATGATAAGCAGCACGATTTCCTGGCGTACGATCACCGCCACTGTGCCGAGCGCAGCGCCTAAAGCCAGTGCACCTACGTCGCCCATGAATACTTCTGCCGGATAAGCGTTAAACCACAAGAAAGCTAACCCCGCCCCCGCAATTGCGCCGCAGAACACCGCCAATTCGCTCGCACCTGGGACATGCGGCATGCCAAGATATTTGGCGAATACTGCATGGCCCGCAACATAAGCGAAGATCGCCAGCGCACTGCTGATCATTACCGTGGGCATGATCGCCAAGCCGTCCAGACCATCGGTCAAATTGACTGCGTTACTGGTACCAACGATAACCAGGCAGGCCAGCAGAATGAATGTGAATGCCGCGAGCGGAAATACCAGATGCTTGAAGAAGGGCACGATCAGCTCAGTATGCGCAGGCAGGCTGGCGTGTTGCCACAGGTACCCCGCCACGATCACTGCAATGATGGATTGCCACAACATCTTGGCTTTGGCAGATAGCCCCTTGGGGTTGCGATGAACGACTTTGCGATAGTCATCGACCCAGCCGATCGCGCCGAAACCCAATGTGGTGAGCAACACCACCCATACATACCTATTGCTCAGATCGGCCCACAATAACGTGGTGATGGCTATCGAGGTGAGAATTAATGCGCCACCCATGGTTGGCGTGCCAGCTTTTATCAGATGCGTCTGTGGACCGTCATCACGCACTGCTTGGCCTATCTTATAGGCGGTTAGCTTGCGTATCATCATCGGCCCGACCAGGAAGGAAATAGACAACGCAGTTATTGCAGCCAGCACAGCGCGCAGTGTGATGTAATTGAATACGCTGAATACACTGACATATTGCGATAACCATTGCGCGAATTTAAGTAACATTTTTGTTTCTTTCGGCCGGGCAGTTAAGAGGGAAGGGTTAAGGAAGGGTGGTGAAGCTTGTGCATGGACTCTTCCTTGTTTATTTCTTCTCTTACCTGATTTGTTCCAGTGCAGTGCTGCACCACCCGCTCCATGCACATGAAGCGCGAGCCCTTCACTAGTACCGTGCTATCCCTATCTAAATTTTTATCCAACACGGCGCATAAATCTTCAATGCGTTCAAAGTGACGAGCGCCTGGGCCGAACTCATGTACCGCATGAGGTGTCAGTTTGCCCAATGCTAATAGTTGGTTCACCCCAAAACGACGAGCTTCTGCGCCAATTTCGCTATGCAGGTGTACGGCGTCCTCTCCTAACTCCCCCATGTCGCCCAGTACCAGGATTTTTTTACCGGCGCTCTGCGCCAATACCTCGAGCGCGGCGTGCAGTGAGGCCGGATTGGCGTTGTAGCTGTCATCTATCAGCATCGCACCCTGCAGTGCAGTTTTACGCTGCAAACGAGCGGGTACGCCAGAAAATCTTTCCAACCCTGCTGCAATCGCTGGTATAGGCACGTGCAAGGCTAGCGCTGCTGCAGTAGCGGCCAGTGCGTTGCGGACGTTATGCACCCCCGGTACTTGCAACTGAGCACTGAAGCTACCCTGTGGCATATCTACTTCGATATGCGCGCCATAGTTCCTTACTTGCCATTGCGCATGTACCATCCCATTTTTTTCCAGACCGAATTCAATAATCGTATGGCCGTCTGCCAACTCGTGCCATAGTGGTGCATAAGCGTCATCGGCATTAATGACTGCGGTGCCTTGAGGCGATAACCCTGTGAAAATTTCCCCTTTAGCGCGTGCCACCGCGTCCACCGAACCCAATCCGGCTAAGTGGGCGCTGCCCGCGTTGTTGACGATGGCGACATCCGGCCGTGCCAACCGGGTCAGGTATTCAATTTCTCCCTGATGGTTCATACCCATCTCGATCACCGCATAGCGATGCACGGCCCGCAGCTTAAGCAAAGTAAGTGGCACACCAATGTCATTGTTGAGATTGCCAAGTGTTGCTAGCACTGCGTCATCTTCACCCGTTGCCGTGCGCAATATGCTCGCCAACATTTCCTTCACCGTGGTTTTGCCGTTGCTGCCGGTTACTGCTATCACGGGGATCTTGAACTGCGTACGCCAATGAGCTGCCAGACGCCCTAATGCCAGGCGAGTGTCTTCGACCAGCAGCAAGGGACAGGGTGGCTCAACGTTTCGATAATTTGTAGCTTTTACCAATGCAGCGACTGCACCGCTTTGAGTTGCACTGGCAACAAATGCGGCACCGTCGTAATTTTCTCCCTGCAATGCTACAAACAGATCACCTGCATTGATCGCTCGACTATCGCTGGACACGGAGGTAAACGATACATCGTGGCCGACAAGCTCGCAGCCCAATACTTGTGCAGCCTGCGATAGCAGCATCATGCCCGCGCCTCATCGCGCCAAGCCAACAACGCGCGCTGTGCGACCTCGGCGTCGTTGAACGGATATTTCACTCCTCTGACTTCCTGATATGACTCGTGCCCTTTACCGGCGATCAGTACGATATCCGTCGCATGCGCGCTGAGCACGGCTTGTGCGATGGCCGAGGCGCGATCTTCGATGATTTGGTAGGTGCCGTTTGTTTCTCTTCTTCCCGATGTAATGCCGGATACAATGGCTGCAATAATGTCGAGCGGCGCTTCACTGCGCGGGTTGTCGCTGGTAATAATAGAGACGTCCGCCAATTTGGCTGCAATAGCGCCCATCATCGGACGTTTACCGCGGTCGCGATCGCCGCCACAACCAAACACACAAATCAGTTTGCCGTTATCAGTCTCGACTATTTCACGTCCGACCACTTCACGCACGGCCTGTAACACTTTTTCCAACGCATCCGGGGTATGTGCATAGTCCACCACTACAGTGGGGAGACCATTCTCACTAAAAGTCTGCATGCGTCCGGGCACCGCGCTGATACGCGACAATTCGTGCAGCGCATTGCTTAACGTCACGCCGCTCACTAGCAACACCGCCATCACGCCTAACAGATTGGCAACATTAAAGCGTCCGATCAGTGTGTTATGTAGCTCACCACCGCCCCAGCTGGAATGTATTTGCAGGCTGAACCCCTGCCTATCCATATGTAATGCGCTACCGTAAACCATACGCAAACCTAGGCGCTCGGCCAGGGCCAAGGCGGCATCGTTTAGACCGTAGCCCACCACTTCCACGCCTTTGTCCTGCAGTTGTTCGGCAATCTCGGCACCGAATGCATCATCCAGGTTGAGTACAACGTATTTAAGCTGTTGCCAATCGAATAAACGGCGCTTGGCCGCAGCATAGCTATGCATGTCGCCGTGATAATCAAGATGATCCCGGCTGAGGTTGGTAAGCAGCGCTACATCGAATTGCACCCCATTCACCCGCCCCTGTTCCAAAGCATGTGAGGACACTTCCATTGCGACAGCCTGTGCGTCCTGAGCGAGATAATCGGCTAATAATTCATGCAGGCGGATGGCATCGGGTGTGGTGTTCAGGGTGGGTTGCAAAGCAGCGTGAAAGCCGTTGCCTAAGGTTCCGATCAGCGCAATTTTTTTGCCCAGTGCGCAAAATGATTGGGCAATCCAGTGGCAGCATGATGTCTTACCATTGGTGCCGGTGATACCAATTACCCACATTTTTTGCGAGGGGCTGCCATAGACATGATCAGCAATCTCTCCGGCATGATGGTGCAGATTGGCGACTGCCAAATTGGGAAGTTGCCATGCTTCGTTCCAGCTGAAGCCGAGCGCTTCCCAGATCACCGCATTGGCACCATTTGCGATAGCTTGCTTAATGAACTGACGTCCATCTGCCTTGCTGCCGGGGTAGGCGATGAATGTATCGCCTGGCGTAACTGCGCGGCTATCCGTCACTAGCCGTGTGATTTTGACGCCGAGGGAGGCAATAAGGTCGGGATGGAAGCTCACACTTCCTCCTTTACGATATCGACAGGTAGCGGCATTAATATATTTCCGAGCTGTGTATCGTTAGGCACGTTGAGCTGGCGCAACGTAGCGCTCATCACATTACTAAATACGGGTGCTGCGACCAGGCCGCCGTAATACTGACCGTTGTTGGGCTCGTTGATCATCACTGCTACGACCAAACGTGGGTTGGACGCAGGTGCCAATCCGACAAAAGAAGAAATATAACGATTGATGTAGCGCCCCCCTTCTAGCTTGTGCGCAGTGCCAGTTTTGCCCGCTACGCGGTAGCCATTGATCTGTGCCAGTGGCGCGGTGCCGCCTGGCAGAACCGCCAGTTCCAGCATGGCAAGTATTTCGCGCGCGGTGGCATTCGAATATACTTTCTTGCCGCTCACAGGTGCATCCAGCTTAAGCCATGACACTGGCCTCAATTCACCATTGTTTGCAAATATGGTATAGGCGCGTGCCAGTTGCAACAGGCTGACGGAAATGCCGTGGCCATAGGAAAGGGTGGCTTGTTCAATGGGCCGCCACTTCTTGTAGTCGTGTAATTTACCTGCCGCCTCACCGGGGAAGCCACTGCCGGCCTGCATGCCAAAACCACTTTCATTCAGGCTTTGCCAGATTTTTTCCGGCGGCAACGATAGTGCAATTTTAGCCGCGCCTACATTACTGGATTTCTGAATTACTTGTGCCACTGTGAGGATTTCTTCAGGATGGGTGTCATGAATCTTGTGTTTGCCGACTAGCATTGTCCCATTTTCGGTATTGATAATGGTTTGTGGCGTCACGTTGCCCGTTTCCAGCGCGGCTGCTACGGTGAAAGGCTTGAGCGTGGAACCCGGTTCGAATAGGTCGGTTACAGCATGGTTGCGTAGCACCTGAAGGTTTGATTTGGCACGATTATTAGGGTTGTAACTTGGCCAATTGGCCAGTGCCAACACTTCACCGCTTTTAGCGTCCAGCACTACAATGGAGCCGGCTTTGGCATTATGGTGCTCGACCGCCAGTTTTATTTCTCGGTAAGCCAAATATTGGATTTTGCTGTCTATACTTAGCGCCAGATTGCTGCCCGGCTTGGGCGCGCGAATGCTGGCGACGTCTTCGACAATATGACCCTTGCGATCTTTGATTACGCGTTGGCTGCCTGCTTTGCCACCGAGCTGATTTTGTAATGCCAGCTCCAGCCCTTCTTGACCGTTGTCGTCCACGTCAGTGAAACCGAGTAGGTGTGCTGTGATGTCTCCGTTTGGGTAATAGCGGCGATACTCACGCCGTAGCGATACACCGGGCATGCCCAGCTTGACGATTTTTTCCGCCTGTTCGGGTGGTAGCTGACGTTGGAGATAAACGAAGTCACGCGTAGTGTCGAATAAACGATTCTTCACTTCTGTGATATTCATGCCCATGATTCGCGCTAACTGATTCACTTGTTGTGGAGTCGCTTCTACATCTTGTGGGCTAACCCAAATGGATTCCACAGGTGTGCTGATGGCGAGCGGCTCTCCATTGCGGTCGGTAATCATGCCGCGGTGCGCACTAATGTCGACAACGCGGTTGGAACGTGCATTCCCTTTCTGTTGCAGGAAATTATTGTTGATGCTTTGCAAATAGACTGCCCGCACGATCAATGCACCCATGCCAAATAGCAATAGGACAAATAACAGCCGAGAACGCCACGGCGGTAATGCTGCAAGCTTTGCGGCCTGTATATTGCTGGGATAATTCATGGTTGTGTTAAAGATTTATTCAGCTCTTCAGCACGAATAAATTGGATCTGTTGGCTTTTTGGTAGCTGCATTTGCAATTTGTCGACAGCGATTTTCTCCACCCGTGCTGGCATCGCCCAGGTACTCTGTTCAAGTTGTAATTGTCCCCATTCCACTTCCATTTGCTGTGCGCGATCCTTTTCCTTCTGTAATTCCGCAAACAATTTGCGCGCCTTGTCTTGTGAGGTCACAACACTCAGCGCGCAAACGATCACCATAAGCAAGAGTAATAGATGCACCTTAGTCATCTGTCTCGCCCACTCGTTCTGCTACGCGCATCACCGCACTGCGTGCTCGTGGATTAGTTGCCACCTCCTGCGATGTGGCGTGAATTGCTTTGCCGATCAGGCGTAGCCTTCCTTTTGGTATATCTGCAGCGCGAATGGGTAAATTACGCGGTAACTTATCGCCCTGCGCCATGTTGCGCAGAAAATGTTTTACCATCCGGTCTTCCAGCGAATGAAAGCTGATGACCACGATACGTCCTCCTGGCTTTAGGCACTCCACACATTGCGGGAGAACCTGCGTAATTTCTTCGAGTTCCTGGTTGAGATAAATCCGTATAGCTTGAAAGGTACGTGTCGCCGGATTTTTCCCGGGCTCACGTGTACGCACGGCCTGAGCAACAATCTCGCTGAGCTGACGCGTAGTGGAAATAGTCTTCTCTTGGCGTGCAGCAACAAGCGCTCTTGCAATCTGTGTAGCAAACCGTTCCTCGCCATAGTCACGTATCACCTCTCCAAGCAAACTTTCATTTACGGTGGCCAACCATTCTGCTGCGGTTTGTCCGCTGCTGGTATCCATACGCATGTCCAGCGGCGCGTCGAAACGGAAGCTGAAGCCGCGTTGCTCATCATCCAGTTGGGGCGAAGACACCCCCAAGTCGAGCAACACCCCGTCCATTTTTTCAACCGTCAGTTTGTTCAACAACTTAGTCAAGTGTGCGAATCCGCTGTGCACTATGACAAAACGTGGATCAGTAATTGCCTGCGCCGCAGCTACTGCCGCAGGATCTTTATCCAACGCAATTAAACGACCCGCCGCGTCCAGTTTTTGCAGTATCAGCTGACTGTGCCCGCCTCGTCCGAACGTGCCATCCACATAGACACCATCCGGTTTAATCTGCAATGCCTCAATGGCTTCGTGCAATAAAACTGTTTCATGCAGCAATGTGGGTGTGTGAGATAAGCAACCACTCACAACGTGAATCCCTCCAGTTCCGGGGGAAGCTCCCCATGGGAAAACGACAACGCTATTTCCTGCTGCGCTGTCCATTTTGCCTCATCCCACAATTCGAGTTTATTGCCTTGGCCAATCAGCATTACGCGCTTATCCAGCATCGCATAGCTGCGCAAGGCAGGAGAAATTAGTACGCGTCCCGCTGCATCCATTTCGACATCTTCGGCGTAACCAATCAGGCGGCGCTGTAGCGCACGTATGCGCGGATTTAGAGAGGATAGTTTAAGCAGTTTGTCGCGTATCGGTTGCCATTCGGGCTGTGGATAACAAAGTAAGCAACCATCCGCATCAGCAGTTAGCACTAACTGACCAGCGAAATGCGCAAGTAAAATATCACGATGCCGAGCCGGTATCGCGAGCCTGCCTTTGTTATCCA
This sequence comes from Candidatus Nitrotoga sp. AM1P, assembly GCF_013168275.1. Classification (GTDB taxonomy): domain Bacteria; phylum Pseudomonadota; class Gammaproteobacteria; order Burkholderiales; family Gallionellaceae; genus Nitrotoga. Next base: position 2,225,860 of record NZ_AP019547.1, read on the forward strand.
GACTGAGTTGTGTTGCTCCCTGAAACATTATCGCAACCCTGTACTTGATTACCCACAAAAACCCACTTTCCCCCACTCTGCTCCACTATATTGAAAAAAGTAGTCTGGGTCAAGCAATAAAATTAGATTTTTCTTTGCGCGACAAGCAGTTAGAGCTGAAAGTTGATGCTGCATTAATATCTTTAATAAAGAATGGATTGCGCAAAAAGGCTAAAGCTTTTTATGATGTTTGTTGGGCTTGTGAGGTGCAGAGCGGATGCAATCAGGTCTGCGGAATTGAAAGAGGTATTTGAAGGTGTTTTTGTTTCATGTCTAATGAAAGCAAAAACTTAATAGAGGCTGCCTTTTTGGCAGCGATAGTTTTTATACGGGCTTATATTAAAGTCATTTCCGCTTCGCTAGAATTATCATTCTTGGATAGTTATCGAAATCAAGTGAAGCTAGCCGATAAGCCGGGTTCTGTCGTGGACAGTCATTCCTCTAGGCGTTTCGTTACCTGACGCTCAAGCGACCTACCCGCAGGCGACGCGAGCCACGTCATTACCTGCCTATTTGGTCTTGCTCCAGATGGAGTTTACCGTGCCGTCCGTGTTACCACGTCCGCGGTGGGCTCTTACCCCGCCGTTTCACCCTCGCCGTTTCCTTGCAGAACTTAGGCAGACTATTCTCTGTGGCACTTTTCATCACCTCACGGTGTCCGGCCATTAACCGGCATCTTGCTCTATGGAGCCCGGACTTTCCTCCCCGCCCTTACTGGTGGACGCGGCGACTGTCTAGCCAGCTTCTCGGCGAGTTTACCACGGTATAGAAATTCGTCTTGGAAAATAGATCAGGTGGGACTTTTATTTTGTGAGACCTGACATTGTACTTTTTACACCGCGCCATGCCATCGTGGCCGCCCGAAAATTTAAGGAAAGCGAAACTATTGTGATACGCATAGGAGGATATTGAGCACAGTTTTATGGAGCGCCCTGCTGACAGTGGAATAATGCACCCCAAAAGCATCGACAATTTGCTGCATCGTATAATCACCGGTCTAATATGCCTTCTTCATGCTTTCTTTAGAATTTGAGAGTGCTTCAATATAAAAATCGAGCGGTTTCCCCAAAGGTCTGCGCTGGGCTTTGTGCAAAACTTTATTAGGAAACTTGGCGTAAACTGGTCAGCCTGGCCAAGCCGAAATGTATGAAGGCCAAGGCCGTGAGCACCGGTGCAAACAGGTTCAGAATAGGTACGAACTGCAATAATCCGGTCAATAATCCCAACCCCCACCAGGATGACTGATAGGTGGAGAACATGCTCTTCATCTCCTCGTTACTGGCGTGTTCCGCCACCGCATCGAAGCGAAATAAACGCTGGTTAAGATAGGTGGCCGCAACGAAGGGTACGATCACGCCAATGCCGATTAACCACAACGGCAAACTCAACATCCAGATCGCGATAAATACGCCAATAGCAAGTGCTGCGTTTAATAGGTTGCCGATATTGCTTCCACCATGTTCACGTTTCAGCTGTGGATAATCACGATCCGCCACCAAACGAATCAGTGCCGACATGGCAAAAAATGCCGTAATCAGCAGTGCAGTAGTAAACACAAGAGGTACGAACAGAATCAGATGCATTATGGTCTGAATAGCGTTAGCTACCCAGCGTGGTTTCAGCCCTTCCAGCCACTCTTGGACGCCGATAACAGTGAGGCCACTTGCGATCCATCCTGAAAAAGTATCCCAGAAGGCTACGCCCAGAATCATCCACAACAAAGCCGCCACCAACATCGGCCAGATAACGATCCACAGGACCTTAAACTGGAACAGGTCGCGAAAAGCGCAGACAATTGCATTAAGTATTTGTGTCATGGTGATCCCCTTATAAATTACTATTCATTGATTAATTTTTTTGTTATGGGGTGATATTTTGGCGTCAGTTGCGTTGCCGGATGGCCGATTTACGTTGCTTGCCAAACTGGTCAGGCGATCAATCCACATTCAACCATTCTTACGGACACACTGCATCAATCATTGCCAGATGGTTGCTCCAAGGCTAACCCTCCGGTTTCTTACCATAATCAGCGCGCAGCGGATTTAACACTACATGTTTTGTAAGTTCTAGCAAATAGTTTTATTTCTGTAAAAGTGATAATGATTGGTCATCTGGCAATACGCATGAACCCCCTAAAAATAGCGACTACAGACATGGCCTAATAGTTGCAGCCTTCATCTCTATCGCCATCACCGCCTGATGGTGATTTTTTGATGAATTCAAATAAAGATATAATATAAAATGTACATAAGCTAAAACCCGTCTTGGATTACTCATGCCACAATGTTTTACAGCTATTACAAAGTTATTTGGTGATCCATAAAATAAGACATTAAATAAAATAAAACTGGGATCATGAAAGTAACAAATAAAGGGTAGTAAATTGCAAATCAGCCAGCTTCTTTTGCGCGAAACAAAGAATTCATATTGCACTATTTAGGAGAAACCATGAACTCAGTAAGCTTTTATGTCAACGCTTGGTTTGCCCAAGGCGTATCCTGTGACAACCTTAAGCAATACGAGGAGGCAATTGAGGCATATCGGCAAGCACTGCGTCTTCAACCGGACTATGCCGATGCTTGGTATAACTTGGGTATTACTTACGGCAATCTTAAGAAATACGGTCTGGCGAGTCTGGCGTATGAGGAAGCGGTGCGTATTGAGCCAGAGAAGGCCAGTGCGTGGTTTAACTTGGGTGTGGCTTATTATTTCCAAGATAAGCGGGAAAAGGTGCGGGAAATTTACCAGACTCTGCGCAAGCTTGATTTGGCTATGGCGGACGAGTATTCCAACGCTGTATTTACTGAGTTCAAGATAAACCCTGGTGCACACTACAGTCCACCACCCGATATTTGAATGGTTGCACTAATATTTAGTATGGGCCTACCAATAGATAATCGGTTAAAGAAGGATTATTAACTGCCTAGATAGGCGCGGCGCACCACAGCGCTCCCTAGAAGATTGGCGGCGCTATCGGATAATGTAATCAGGCCGCTTTCCATCACATAACCGCGTTGCGCCACTTCGAGGGCGAGTTTGGCATTCTGCTCAACCAGTAGAATTGAAACGCCTTGAGCAGAAATGTTGCGGATGGTTTCAAAAATTTTGACCACCATCATCGGTGCCAGTCCCATGCTGGGTTCATCCAGCATCAATAGTTTGGGGCGGCTCATCAACGCGCGCCCCAGTGCCATCATTTGTTGTTCGCCGCCGGATAATGTACCAGCCAGTTGCATATGGCGCTCGGCCAAGCGCGGAAACAACTCGTAGATACGCTGCATATCCTGCGCAATGGAAGGTTTGTCGTTGCGGCAATAGGCACCCATCTGCAAATTCTCTTCCACCGTCAGTCGCGCGAATACGCCACGTCCTTCCGGTACTAATACTAATCCTTCTTGTATAAGTTGATGGGCGGCGTGGTTTTGTAAAGATATGCCGCGGTAATGTATTTCGCCTGCAGAGGGTTGTAGCAAGCCAGCTAACGCTTTAAGCGTTGTGGTTTTACCGGCGCCATTGCTGCCGATGAGTGCGACCAGTTCACCCGGCGCTACGTCGAGATCTATGCCTTTTAGTGCCTGAATGCCACCGTAGGCTACTTTCAGGTCGCGTACCTGCAACAATGATCTTGATATAGATGTAGTCATGGTTTTGTTATGCTAACGATATGAAGCATCTGTTTTTTATAATTGGATTCCTGCCTGCGCGGGAATTATGGGTTCTGTTCCCAAATAAGCCGTGATCACCGCCGGATCGCATCGAATTTTTTCCGGCACGTCCTCGGCAATTTTTTTGCCGTAATCGAGAACTGCTACGCGGTCGCACAGGCCAAGAATAAATTTTACGTCATGTTCGATGAGCAGCACTGTAATGCCGCTGGCACGTATGGATAGTAATAATTCCTTCAGATTTTCAGTTTCGGTGGCATTCATGCCCGCCGCTGGTTCATCTAGCGCAAGTAATTTTGGATCGGTAGCCAGCGCACGGGCAATCTCCAACCTACGTTGTTCGCCGTAGGATAGATTTTTGGCCAAAGTTTGGTGCGGGCGGTCTATGCCCACATAGTTCAGTAAAGTACGTGCATGCTGCACGATTTCATGTTCTTCGATGCGTGTTCTAGCGTTGTGAGTCAATGCCCCCCAGATGCCGCTGCTGGTGCGCAGGTGACGACCGACCATGACGTTTTCTAGCGTAGTCATATTCGCAAACAAGCGAATGTTCTGGAAAGTGCGCGCAATTCCTGCCTGCGCTAACACATGTGGTTTGCAGCGGCCGCTATACTCCGTGTTGTTAAACGTGAAACGCCCACTATCCGCCTGATACAACCCAGTCAAAATGTTAAAGAGTGTCGTTTTACCCGCCCCATTTGGGCCGATTAAGCCATAGATTTCACCACGCCGAATGTGCAGCGAAATATCGCTCAGCGCAGATAGGCCGCCGAAGCGTTTGGCTACACCGGACAGTTCGAGTAAATTGATGTCGAATTCAATAGGTGTTGTCATACACAAGTTTCCTGTTACAGCTGAGCTGCATCATTTTCGGCAACCAGTTCGCGTCGGCGTTGGTTAGAAGGCCATAATCCGGCAGGTCGCCATAACATGACCATAATCAGTGCTAGTCCGAATAACAACATGCGCAAGCTTTCCGGGTCGATAAGCGTCTTGCCGAACAGTAGTTGCTGTGCCGGCCCTGAGCCGTGGCGCAAAGCTTCGGGCAATACTACTAGCAGTATCCCGCCTAACAGCACGCCGCTGATGTTGCCCATACCACCTAGTACTACCATGCACAACACTGTGATGGATTCAGTTAGACCAAAACTTTCCGGGCTGACAAAACCTTGGAAACCAGCAAACAAGCCACCCGCCAAACCGCCGAAAGTTGCTCCCATTGCAAATGCCAGTAATTTGATATTTCGGGTATTGATGCCCATTGCTTCAGCTGCGACTTCGTCTTCGCGAATTGCCATCCAGGCGCGGCCAATGCGTGAATCTTCCAAGCGTAGTGAAATAAAAATTACGAGTAATGTGAAGAAGAGGAACAGGTAGTAATGCAGATGCACAGAGGGAAAAGTGAGGCCAAATAATTCGTGCGTGTTGCCTAATGAGAATTCGCCGAAACGGATGGGGTCTATCATGCTGATGCCTTGCGGACCATTGGTGATGTTAATCGGCGCGTTCAGGTTGTTGAGGAAGATGCGAATGATTTCGCCAAATCCTAAGGTGACGATGGCGAGGTAATCGCCGCGTAGACGCAAAGTTGGTGCTCCTAGCAGCACACCGAATATACATGCCAGCAGTGCGCCCAGCGGCAGGACTATCCAAAATGGCAAATGCAAGCCTAATTGGGGCGAGCTAAGCAAAGCATAACAATATGCGCCCACCGCGAAGAAGGCGATGTAACCGAGGTCGAGCAAGCCGGCGTAACCGACTACGATGTTCAATCCCAGCGCCAGCATGATGTATAGCAATGCGAAATTCATGATGCGTACCCAACCGCGCCCGAACAGTTCATCGGTAAAGAAGGGTAACGCCAGCAATACAATGGCGAGTACGACAAATGCCAGCCACGCGCTGTGTCTGTTCATAGATAACAGATGTTTAAGCACGTTCCGCAACACGCTCTCCTAATAAGCCTGATGGACGGAAGACCAGTACGGAAATCAGCACAAAGAAGGCAAATACATCTTGATAATGACTACCGAGAAAGCCACCACTGAGATCACCAATATAACCTGCTCCTAAACTTTCAATTAACCCCAGTAGCAGACCACCCACCATGGCCCCGCGCATGTTGCCGATACCGCCTAATACAGCGGCAGTGAATGCTTTGAGCCCCAGAATGGAACCCATGTAATAGTGTACGATGCCGTAATTCGCACTGACCATAATACCTGCCACTGCGGCCAGCGCGGAACCCAGCATGAAAGTAACAGCAATCACACCGTTAATATTCACCCCCATCAGAACGGCAGCGCTGGGATTTTCCGCTACAGCGCGCATGGCGCGGCCCAGACGGGTGCGATGCATTAATAGCAGCAGGCCACCCATCATTCCCAGCGCTACTAATACAATAAGAATCTGCACTTCTGTAATGATTGCACCAGACAGCATATGTGAGTTGTTTGGCAGTAACGACGGAAAAGCATGGTATTCGCGTCCCCAGAACATCATCGCCAGATTTTGCAGCACAATGGACACGCCAATCGCAGTGATTAACGGGGCTAGACGTGGGGCCTTGCGCAATGGACGGTAGGCGATGCGCTCGATGCTGTAACCTAACGCCATGCATACCATAATCGAAATTATTAGGCTGATCAGTAAGATTAGCAGCGGCGGCAAGCCAGAACTCATGAGTAACTGGATTACTGACATCGTCACCATTGCTCCTACCATTACCACTTCGCCATGTGCGAAATTAATAAGACCAAGAATGCCGTACACCATGGTGTAACCCAAAGCAACCATGGCATATACGCTGCCTTGCACGAAGCCGTTGATGATCTGTTGTAGTAATGTGTCCAAAGGGGGTTACTCACAAACAAAAAACGACACGCAATGTGTCGCTTTATTTTTCAATTTAATCCCTATCAATGCGCGGATATTGCGGTGTTTCCGCCCATGGTTTGCAGCGGCTGCCACTTGCCTTGCTGTACTTGGTATATTGTCACGGCGCCGCTCCTAATGTCACCCTTTTCGTCGAAGGCGATGTTCGCGGTCACGCCACTATGAGTAATCTTAGCGAGTTCGGGCAGGTATTTCGCTGGATCGGTTGAAGCGGCTTTCTGCATCGTGGTGATCATCACGTTTACCGCATCATAACAATATGGTGCATACAGCTGAATGGGTTGTTTATATTTTGCTTCATAGCGTTGGGAGAAGTCTTTGCCGCCGGGCATTTGTTCCAGTGGCACGCCGGGCAATGAAGCATAAACTCCATTGGCGGCATCGCCAGCCAGATTTAGTAGTTTTGGCGTGTAACCGCCGTCACCCATGACAAACTTAACATTTAAACCAAGTGCTTTGAGCTGTTTGGCCATCGGTACGCCTTGCGGATCCATGCCGCCAAAAAATAGTAAATCGGGGTGCTTGCCCTTGATGGAGGTCAGCACTGCAGTAAAGTTTACCGCTTTGTCAGTGGTGTATTCACGCGCTACGATCTGTGCACCGTTGGCTTGTACAGATTTGATGAATTCGTCGGCCAGTCCTTGGCCATAGGCAGAGCGATCGTCTATAACTGCGATGTTTTTAGCATTCAGGGTCTTTGCTGCGAATTCGCCCAGTGCCTTGCCTTGTTGCCCGTCGTTGGACATCACGCGGAAGGCAGTCTTAAGGCCTTGGGCGGTGTAACTTACTGCTGTTGCGGAAGGGGAAATCTGGGGGATGCCGTTATCGCTGTAGATTCTAGAAGCCGGAATAGAGGTACCGGAATTGAGATGGCCAATTACGCCATTCACTTTTGCATCTACCAGCTTTTGTGCCACGATAGTCGCAGTTTTCGGATCCGCTTGGTCATCCTCGCTGATTAGTTCAAAACGGGCCTTACGTCCGCCAATCATGATTCCCTTGGTGTTGGCATCCTCGATTGCCATGCGTGTACCGTTTTCATTGTCCTTGCCGATATGTGCTTGCGGCCCGGTGAGAGGGGCAGCGGCACCGATTTTCACCACTAGTTCATCCGTGCCGCTGGTAGTAGATGTTTTTGATTCGCTGCAAGCTGCGAGGATGGCAATGGACAAGGCGAGGAGCAGGGATGGCTGGTTATGCGACATGATGGGCTCAGGGGTAATAAGTTATCGAATGGATTATGTTTAGCATGTTACATTCTTGTCAATTTTGCATATTGATTGAAACGCAATAATGTAACCAACGTACGTTAACTATATTATTTTTAGTAAAATAATAATTGGATTGCTCGAAGCGATATTTATTTAGCCAGCTTTAATGCTTCTTGGAGATACCAATCTGTGCGTGGTTAATTATTTTTTTGTTAATTGAGAGTGTTAGTTGGAACACGAGTTTTGTTTAGTAAACTACATCATGACAGTTGGGTAGGGTACTGTCTTCAGCCATCAAGTCTGATTTAGGCAAGTATGTTGGCGATGATAGGTTATATATGATTATCGCTACTAGCACCAACGCATCATTGAGATGAAGAATTATGCGGGGTAACAATTAACAAACCTTGGAACGCAATGCAGATACCGAATTTTATGTAACATGTGTTGCATCATTGAATGCGTGTAAATTTGTTACATGTCAGAAATTGCAATTGGAACGCTAATAAATTAAAGCCAGCGTAAACTGGCTTTAAGGTTTGTTCTGTTTGCAAACTTTATCATCATTCATTAAGCGATTGATTGAATTGTTGTGCGGAAAGCAGAAATCGACTGGCGCCGACTTCTGCTAAGAGATTAATTCCTTGATTACTTGGCCAGATCAAGTACGAAATGAACCAGTGTTTTGATGTTTTCAGGCTTTACAGCAGGAGCGTTAGGAGTCATTGGTACCGTACCCCAGTTGCCACTACCACCCTTGGATATTTTCATGATCAGACCTTCTTCCAAGGACATTTTCTTGGCGTCGGCACTCGCACTGCCAGTTGGTGAATAAGAATACTCTTTAACGCCCTTATACTTCTTGGCAACATCCATCCAAGCTGGACCGATTAACTTTGCGTCAATTTTGTGGCAAGCAGTACAGCCGCTTTTCTTGGCCAATTCCGGCATCTCAGTTGTTGCTAAAACACTACCTGCTGCCATCAGGCCTGCTGCTGCAACCATGCTAACGATGATAGATTTCATTTTTTAAGCTCCGTTATATTAAGTTTTCTTACAATTAAATTATAATTCAGACATTGCTGCCCATGCCATTTTAACCAACTCTATCTTGTTTGCAAACTGTAAGGCACCAGACAGTGTTGACAATAACGCATATCTCTAACTGGTCGTTGACAAATCCTGCTTCAGAGCAGCAAATTCTATTTGCTGCGTGTCAGTATAAGCGCGATATTTAATCACGTATAATTGATTGCCTTAATATCGTCAATATACGCTCAGTATGCTCATTCATCCCCAGTTTGATCCTGTGGCCATGCACATTGGCCCTCTTACAGTGCACTGGTACGGATTAATGTATTTACTTGCCTTTATGCTGTTTTTATGGCTGGGGAAATTGCGCATTCGCACTCTTAATCGTCCTGGATGGGATGATAAAATGATGGATGACCTACTGTTCTACGGCATTCTTGGCGTTGTGCTGGGTGGGAGGTTGGGCGAGGTGCTGTTTTACAACCCCGGTTACTATGTGTCTCGTCCGCTTGAAATTCTTGCGGTTTGGCAGGGTGGAATGTCATTCCATGGGGGGTTTCTAGGCGTCTTGGTGGCAATGGCACTTTTCGCGCGTCAGCACAAACTGCCCTGGTTGCAATTAATGGACTTTATAGCCCCGTTGGTGCCGCTGGGATTGGGTGCCGGACGTATCGGTAATTTTATTAATGCTGAATTATGGGGGCGGCCTACAAATGTGGCTTGGGGGATGGTATTTCCCAATGTGGATGATCTGTCCCGCCACCCTTCTCAGCTTTATGAATTTATACTGGAAGGCTTGGTCTTGTTTGCGCTTATGTGGTTATATTCACGCAAGCCGCGTCCAGTAGGGGCTGTATCTGGTTTGTTCCTCCTCGGCTATGGCAGCTTCCGCTTTTTTGTTGAATATACACGTAACCCAGATGACGGCATATTTGGTCTAATGAGTTTTGGTATCAGCATGGGCCAATGGCTTAGTCTGCCAATGGTGATTGTGGGGTTGGTGCTAATGGTAAAAGGACAGCGAAAATCGGCTACGGGTAAATAATTTCATGTGCTCTGCTTTGATTGATACCTGTCGATTTTTTGATTAGCACTTGCATTCCAGGCTTGGTGGATAACTTTGGGGCGTACTAAACAATCGTAAGCAAAAATGGGATTTCGTTTTGTTAGATGTGCAACATACGCAAAAGTTATTCGTTATGCAAAAAACTATATAAATAAAATATAATGTTATGTTTAGATGTAATTTTTTTGCAATTTATGATGCAAAAGTTAGCGTGCTATATGTTGCGCTGTTGACTTTATTTTCCAAACTGGACATTATGCCGTCGTTTTATCGCGTCTATCCCTTGCGGAGGGGTATGCACCAAATAAGTATGTAAATACTTAAGCGATATTGCATCGTTTTAAATTACCTGTTGTAAATGTGATATACATGTCGATGTTGTTCTTGTCGGCAGTCTAATTTGTTTGTTGGGGGAGCTACTTACGATGTATTGTTTTTTACGTTTGTCCGTTCTGCTTGTTGGATTGATTGTTTCCGCTAGCAGCTATGCCGCTAATGCGGTGCAGCCCCTCACTACAGCTGACGACTTGGGTCCTAAAGTCGAGCAGCCGATTGAGTTTCCCCATGACCGTCATGCTGGTGATGCTGCAAAAGGCGGCATGGAGATAAATTGCATGTACTGTCATACTTATGCGCGCCGTAGCATTGTGGCGGGCATTCCGCCGTTGCAGAAATGTATCGGTTGCCATCAAAGCATCGAGTCGGTGCGAGAAACTCCGCGTATCAAGAAATTGTTCGAATATTGGGAAGCTAAAAAAGCAGTGCCTTGGAAAAAGGTGCATGATCTTCCTGATTTCGTGCGCTTCAACCATGAGCGTCACATCCAGCGTTTTGTTTTCGCGCAGAACAAGCCGGTACAGGAAGCTTGTGGTTATTGTCACGGCGATGTGAAGACAATGACGGTCGCGCGTCGCCAAAAGCCACTCTCCATGGGTTGGTGTGTGAGCTGTCATCAGAAAGATCACCCAGTAGATGCAACATCCACAAAGACGACTCACGGCCCGAACGACTGCTGGCAGTGTCATAAATAATCGGCGCGTTCACAAGATAAAGATTTCCAAGAGGTATCAGCAATGATTGAAAACAGTTTTAATCGGCGAGATTTTCTGAAGGTGCTGGGGTGGGGTAGTGCGACGGTCGCGTTAAGCGGATGTGGCAATACTTCAGTTGAGGATGGGAAGGAATTTGTAACTTCCTATGTCCAGACGGCGGACTATATCATTCCTAGTATTGGCACGTATTTTAACTCGACTTGTGCGCAGTGTGATGCTGGGTGCGGCATTATGGGGCGAGTGCGAGAAGGTCGCGTGCTTAAGCTGGAAGGCAATCCAAAATCATCCATTAACAACGGCAAAATGTGCGGTTTAGGGCAGGCTGGAGTGCAGGCGCATTACAACCCAGACCGTATTCGAGAGCCACTGTTGCGCAATGGCGATAAAGGCGAAGCGATAACATGGGAAAAAGCGTTGGGGTTAATTAACGAAAAGGTTGGCGGTGTGAGAGCAGAGAATGTCGCCTTCCTGACAGGTGGCGTCAGTGGACATGTCAAAGCATTATTGAAAAATTATTTAGATGCGCTGGGTTCTGGTCATCATTACGTTTATGAGGCAGTCGCACCGTCAGTTATGCGTGCAGCTAATAAAAAGGCTTATGGTGTAGAAATGCCGCGTTTACGCATGGATAAAGCTAAGGTTATCCTTTCTTTCGGGGCAGATTTCCTTGGTGCGTGGATCTCACCGGTGCATTTCTCCCAGCAGTATGCTCGCTTCCGCAAGGCCGATAATGGTAAGCGTGGGGTGCTGGTGCAAGTTGAATCCAAGATGACATTAACTGGTGCGAATGCGGATCGTTGGTTGGTTATACGTCCTGGTACTGAAGGTATCTTCGCGCTGGGATTGATTAATGCGCTGGCAGCAGCAGGGTTGTCTGTGCCTGGTGATGTTGCTGCTGTTGTAAAAGAATACACGACAGATCGGGTAAGCAAAGATACCGGGGTGCCTACTGAGCATATAGCCAAGCTTGCAGCGCTACTGAAGGAGCGTAGCCCTAGTTTAATAATTGCTGGTAGTGCTGCTGAGGGCTATGCGCACGGTTCGCAGAATGCCACTGCTATTGCTTTGTTGAATCAAGTATTAGGCAACGTCGGTAAGACGGTAGAAGGATCGTCCGGTATACCGTTTCCACAAATGGCGCCGACTACTGGCAACCGCCAAGCGTTACAGATACTCAATGACAATATGGCGCAAGACAAGGTTAAAGTGTTATTCAGCTATGGCTCAAATCCAGTGTTCACTGCACCTGCGTCCATGAAATTGAAAGAAAACTTAAAGAAAGTACCTTTCAAAGTGGCGTTTGCTCATTACATGGATGAAACCGCAGTAGAGGCCGATTTGGTGTTGCCCTTGAATTCTGCTCTAGAGGACTGGGGAACGGTCATGCCGGAATATATTGCCGACGGTGCGCAGCTAAATATTAGGCAACCGCTGATGGAAAAGTTGCACCCCGGTACACTTGGCATGGGGGACATCCTGCTTGCCTTGCTTAAACAACGCCGACCAGAGGAATACAAAGGCTATGAAGATTTTTATTCATACTTGCGTAATGCAATGGTGTCGAATAAGGGTGCATTGGGTGGTGCGAATGCGGACGACAATACGTTTTGGGAGGCGGCTCTAAGCCATGGTATGGTGAAATTGGTGGGTTCACCTATCAATATATCCAGTCATGTATCCGCCAATGGCTTGGTGGTGCCTGCCCCGTTTGTAGAAGATAGTACGTATCCGTTGCACCTGATTCCTGCAGTGAGCGCTAGCTTACGTGATGGCCGCAATGCCAATGAACCTTGGTTGCAGGAATCACCGGATCCATTAACTACCATCGTGTGGGATAGTTGGGTGGAGATGCATCCTAAGACTGCCGCCAAATTGGGCATTGTGGAAGGCGACATTGTCGAAGTGGCTTCAAAAAGCGGTGCTATTAAGGCGCAGGTCTATGTGTTTACCGGTATTCATCCCGATGTAATTTCAGTGCCGCTGGGTTATGGTCATGAGGCGATGGGACGTTATGCAAAGGGTGTCGGTGTTAATGCCTTCAAAATTCTTGATCCTGTATTCGACAAGGAAACTGGAGAGTTGGCAATGCATGAGACGCGCGTTAAAGTCAGCAAGGCTGGGCAGCGTGTGATCATCGTTAAAGATGAAGGCCCTGCTGGTGGCAATCAGATGGGCAGAAAAATAGCGGTAAGGATGTCATCTGATAAAGTGAATCTTTCGAAGGAGGTGTAAAAGGTGTCCATTACCAACTTATTAGAAAACTGGTCTGACTTCCGCCAACAGCATCCGTCGGACGACAGGCCGCACCGGGAATACAAATGGGCGATGAGCATAGACTTGGATGCATGCACTGGCTGCAACGCCTGTAGCGTGGCATGTTATGCAGAAAACAATCTGCCCGTGGTTGGCAAGGAGAAATTTGCACATGGGCATTCTCACCATTGGATACGCATCGAACGTTACTGGGATAATGATGGCCGCGAATTTGCCGATCAGGGAGCGCAGTTTTTGCCTATGCTGTGTCAGCATTGTGAGGCTGCACCGTGCGAAACGGTTTGTCCTGTAGGCGCTACCAACCACACGGCAGATGGTCTGAACTCGCAGGTTTACAACCGTTGCGTCGGCTCACGTTACTGTAACGCGAACTGTCCATATAAGGCTCGCTACTTCAACTGGTATGACTATCCAACTACTGATAATGTGTGGCCGGAGCCGATGAATCAGCAGCTCAATCCAGACGTGACCGTGCGTGGTAAGGGTGTAATGGAAAAATGTACGTTCTGTGTGCAGCGATTGACGGTTGCCAAGAGCGACGCACGTAGCGAAGGACGAAGTGTACTTGATGGGGAAGTGCAGACTGCCTGTCAGCAAGTTTGTCCGACGGGGGCTATATCTTTTGGAAACTTGGTTGACCCATTGGCCAAGGTTGGTAAACAGTGGATGACACAACAGGTTGAGCTGAATAAGGATAAACAAGCAAAGGACACAGCAGAAGAGGCTGCCAAACTGCGTGGTTATCGCATTTTGGAAGAGTTGCGCACTTATCCGTCGGTGATGTATCTGGAGCAGTTGCGTGAAAGCGCTATTTAAGCAGCGCAATGGGGATGCCGCGTAGGAAGCGGCATTGAAGCTACTTTCACGCAAGCACAAGGGGAGGAAATAGAGCAATGGGAAAAGATATACGCGAAGATATAGCTTGGGCACAGATTAACAAAGATGTGCTTAAGAGTTTAGAGAGTCCAAGAAGGATGTATTGGGTGATTTTATTTATCGCAATTGCCATGATAGGTGTGGCGGTGGGAAGTGAGATCTATCAGTATCAGGCCGGCATGGGTGTCTCCAATAAAAATAATTCTCATGTGTGGGGTTTGTACATCGCCACTTTCATTTTTTGGATAGGCATGAGCCATTCCGGAACTTTATTGTCAGCGATTCTGCATTTAATGCATGCTGATTGGCGTAAACCGATCTACCGTTTTGCCGAGGCAATGACAACTTTCTCGTTGATGACAGCAGGTCTGTTCGTTTTGGTGCACTTAGGTCGTTTATGGATGGTCTATTATGTAATGCCTTACCCTAACGAGCGGTGGGTGTGGCCAAACTTTCAATCGCCGCTTGTATGGGATATGTTTGCGATTGCCACCTATTTAAGTTCTTCCGTCCTTTTTCTTTATGTCGGCATGATCCCTGATCTGGCAATTTGTCGTGACAATATCCACGCGGGCTGGCGTAAGAAACTTTACACTGTGATGTCACTTGGTTGGGAAGGAACTGATCGCCAGTGGCGCAACTTCCGCATCACATATTTAACGATAGCTTGTTTCCTGATCCCGCTGGCGGTTTCTGTTCACTCCATCGTAGCTTCTGACTTTGCTATGTCGAATATGCCGGGTTGGCACGTCACGTCGTTCCCGCCATACTTTGTTGCGGGTGCCTTGTATTCCGGTTGTGCGGCGATCATCACGCTTTTTATTATTCTACGATATGTGTTCAAGTTTGAAGAGTACATGACGTTGCCTATTATGAAGAAGCTGGTACGTTTAACCTTTGCTATTGCGATGGTTTGGACTTACCTCAATCTGATCGAGTTTGCTTCCGTATGGTATGGACATGACCAGACAGCCAAGGATCAATTGATTTTTAAGGCTACTGGTCCTTATGCCCCATTCTTTTGGGCAATGATCTTCTTTGGATCTATTTTACCTTTGATGCTAGCGTTTAAACGTTTTCAGACCCACCTGCCAATATTGTTCGTAGTGTCGATATTACTCAACGTAGGTATGTGGCTGGAACGTTGGATGATTATAGCGCCGAGTTTTGCGCACGGTCACTATCCTTGGACTTGGGATCATGATCAATGGCCAAGTTTAGTGCAGTGGGGTATCGTGTTTGGTAGCTTTGGCTGGTTCACGTTGTTGTTTATGGTGTTCTGTAAGGTATTCCCTTCCGTTTCTATGTATGAAGTCAAAGAAATGGTCTATCACCGTAGTCTAGCGATGAAGCACAAACCTGCTGTGAAGGGAGAGTACTAAAATGAGCCAACGTCATTTACTGGCACTGTTTAACGATTTTGATGAGGCCGTGGCTGCAATTGCCGAATTACGCGCGGCCAATATCAAGGGGTTTAACATGGACGACTTGATACTTAAGTCACCCATTGAGCATCCCGAAGTTGAAAAAGTGTTGGGCGACAAGCCAGTCCATGTGCAATGGTTTACTCTAATTGGAGCGTGCATGGGTGGTCTGCTTGCTTTTTTTCTTGTTGCGAGCGCACAGGCCAACTTCTTTTCTCAAATTAAGGGTGGCAAACCAATTGTGCCATTGCCGCCTGATTTCGTGTTGACTTATGAAATGTTCATTCTTGGGGGTGTATTTATCACCATCCTTGGTTTCTTAATTTGCGCAGGCTTGCCAGCTAAGCGGTCATCCTTATATAGCACCAAAGTTTCGGAAGACCAAATTGGTATTTTGGTGAAAGGGGACGAGTCGGCAGTAGCTATTTTTAAGACGATTTTTACCAAGCATAAGGCACTTGAGATTCAGGAAGAGGCGGGAAAATGATGAAATTATCCTTGGCAATTGTATTGCTGTTAGTACCTACGTTTGCGCAAGCATGGCCATGGTCGCACGACATGGCGAACCAGATTAGTATTAAACCACAGGAAAGTGCGGATTTGAAAAATCCTGGAATGAGGCCATATCCAAAACATTCAGTTCCAATTCCTGGTGTGTCATCTCTGGTGAAGGACATGGGCGCGTCAGAAAAGCAATTAAATCCGATTCCAGCAGATGACAAATCAGTGGCCCTTGGCGGGAAATTGTTTCAAATTTATTGCACTCCTTGTCACGGATATTCTGGCAAAGGCGATGGACTAGTTGGAGCGAAATTATTATTAAAGCCATTTGATTTGACAGCTGAACAAACAAAAGGGCGGTCTGATGGTTTCATTTGGGGCTATATGACATTCGGTGGTGCGGTCATGCCATCGTATGCTAATGATCTGTCAGCTACTGAACGCTGGAATGTAATCAACTATGTGCGCAAGGTGCTGCAAAATGGGCAATCTGCCGTGGCAGTAACGCCTACAGCCAAATAAGGGAGTGCAGCAAATGATTTCGTATAGCAATTGGTCAGTTTTGACAGTTAGTTTTTTGGTGGTACTGTATCTTGCGCTGGGGGGAGTGACATTGAGTGCAGTGTTGCACTTGGTAGGTGCCCAATGGCGCTATGAAATTCGCCGATTAGCAGTATCTTTGTTTGCACTTTTCCCGTTAGCGTTTGTATTGTTGATCATACTATTGGTTGGCGGCGAAAAAACTTTCCCATGGTTGAACACGGCTACTGAGCATGGGCATCATCTTCCCGCTTGGCATAACTACACATTTTTGGTGGCCCGCCAAGTGCTGGGTATGCTGGCAGTAATGACTATTTTTTGGGTATTTATCAAGCGACAGGAGGTGAGTGATCGCAGCAAGGAAGATCAGCAACGCTTTCATAATATTGCAAATTGGATCCCCTATACTTTTGTATTATACGGCACTATGATAGCCTGGGACTTTGAGATGACGCTGGTACCATCTTGGCATAGTGCGATTTATGGTATGCAGCATTTTATTAGTAATTTCAATATGTTCATGGCTTTCCTTGTGACGTGGATTTACATATTGAATACGTGTGGCAAATTGGTGCGCCCCGTTGAAGATTATGTTTACAACTACCTCGCGCAGATGATGTTCGCCTTCACTTTGCTATTTATATACACTTTCTTTGCACAATATTTAGTCATCTGGTATCCCAATCTCCCCAACGAAGTGGATCGCGTGATGGGGATGCAGAATGGCGACTATAGTGTGCTATGGTGGTCAATGATAACTCTTAAATTTATTATTCCATTTACAGTGCTGGCTATGCGTCGGTCACGGCACTCACCGCCCATTATTTTGACAGTGGCTGCTAGTATTATTGTTGGAACATTGTTTGAAAGATATGTTTGGATTTCTGGTGTAAATGGCACCGGCACTATACCCGTGTTTGCTGTTCTTGTTATTGTCCCAGTATTGGCCGTTATCGGGTTCCTATTGGTGCGTCGTATGATGGCCCGTAGTCAACTGATAAAAGTGTGAGCCGCGCTATGATGACGCTTTACTCGGGAACAACAGACCCGTTCAGTCAGCGCTGCCGTATTGTGTTGTATGAAAAAGGGATGGATTTTCAGATCATTGATGTCGACGTGTTCAACAAACCCGAAGATCTCATGATAATGAATCCATATAATATGGTACCAGTGCTGGTAGAGCGAGATTTGGTTTTGTATGAATCCAATATCATCAACGAATATATTGATGAACGATTTCCGCATCCGCAATTGATGCCTGCCGATCCTGTAATGCGTGCGCGCGCCAGATTATTTTTACATCGCTTTGAGAGTGAGATGTTTTGTAATATTGGTGCGCTGGAAAGTGGAGTGCAAAAGACCGCAGATAAGGCACGTCTGTCAGTACGCGACAGTCTGACCCAAATTGCCCCGATTTTTGCCAAACAAAAATTTATGCTGAATGATGAATATACCATGCTTGACGTGGCAATCGCCCCATTACTATGGCGCCTGGATTATTACGATATTCAACTTGCCAAGGAGGCTGCGCCGCTGATGAAATATGCTGAACGACTGTTTTCGCGTCCGGCCTATATTGAAGCGATGACGGCAGCCGAAAAAGCGATGCGGAAGTGAAGGAGTTTTCCACAAAGCCATATTTGATACGTGCGATTTACGATTGGTGCTCCGACAGTGCTTTAACTCCTTATTTGGCAGTGAAAGTGAATGAACAAACGCGAGTGCCGAAAGCTTATGTTAAGGATGGCGAGATCGTGATTAACCTTAGCATGGATGCAGTGCGTAACCTGCATATTGGTAATGAAGAGATTACCTGCGGTGGGCGCTTTGGGGGTGTGTCGCATGGACTGGTCGTGCCGATAGATGCGGTGATTGGTATTTTTGCTAAGGAGACTGGACAAGGGCTGGTTTTTCAGGGAAATGACTCCATACCGACACTTCCAACGGATAATGGTAGTGCGACTTCGCCAGATAAACCTACGCTTCCTGGAAAACCGCGACTTAGAGTAGTGAAATAAAATTCCCATAGGAATATTGTGCGGCTTGTTCTGTCAAGCAATTTTATCTCAGCAGGTTTAATGTCCCGTCCTTGGGCAAAATGCTGGCTGAAAATCAGCGAATTGTAAGAGGGTAGTAAATAGACGCTGTTTGTGGCTGGATGCAGAATACTCCAATTGGGAATTAAGTCTAAAGGTGCGGTTTTAGGATTCAGACTGTTTTCAATCGGCTAAATATTCTTTTGAAGTGAATTCACGCGCGCTGTTCAAAGTTGTGTTGTCTCAGGAGCATTGCTTCTTCGGTTTACGTATCGAGTTGGCGAAACGTAAAATTGGACTAGAAATATTGTTTGGCCAATGGCAATAGTTTAAGTTTCCTACATACACTTTTATTCAAGTGCGGTTACTCCCCGCCACCATTTTGTATTCAAATAGACGACATTCAATTGCGCCGTTGAACAGTAAAGTGCGGCGTGAAACGGACAGGCGGATGAACTTCGGCATGCGTAAATCGGAAGTGAACAGATAGGCATTCCAGCCGCCAAACTTTTTCTTCAGCACGTCGCCCAGCTTTGGGTACAACGCTTGCAGTTCTTCCAAGTCGCCCATGCGCTCGCCATAAGGCAGGTTTGCTACCAGCACGCCATGGTCGGCTGGTGCGGAAATTTCCAGCACGTTCGCTTGATTGAGCGACACCGCTTCCAGTAATCCAACGTTTTTCAGATTAAGATGCGCGGCTTTAAGTTCGTCACCATATAAATCACTGCCGAATATCGGCAATGCGCTAACCGGCTTTTGTGCCGCTTGCGCTTGGCTGCGCATTTCGCTCCACGCGGCGGCGTCGAAATTTTTCAGTTTCTCGAAGGCAAAGCTGCGACTGATTCCCGGGGCGATGTTAAACGACATTAGTGCCGCCTCAATCAGGAAGGTGCCACTGCCGCACATCGGGTCAAGCAGCGGCACGCCGGGCTGCCAACCTGTCAGCATTAAAATGCCCGCAGCTAGATTCTCGCGCAGGGGTGCAATGTTGGTGTATTGGCGCACACCGCGTTTGAACAGCGCATCGCCGGAAGTGTCGACATACAGCGTCATGCGGCTGGATTCAAGGAAGGCATGGATACGGATATCCG
Organism: Candidatus Nitrotoga sp. AM1P; assembly: GCF_013168275.1. Lineage (GTDB taxonomy): Bacteria > Pseudomonadota > Gammaproteobacteria > Burkholderiales > Gallionellaceae > Nitrotoga. Next base: position 2,245,562 of record NZ_AP019547.1, read on the forward strand.
GCGTATGTGTATCTACGCTGGGACGTTCGCCAGTGAGCGCGCGGAATTTATCGCACACAGCATCCTTGATTTTCAGTGTGGCAAAATCCAGACTTTTCAAAGGACATTTAATTGCCGTCATATTGACGCGGATGGTGTGTAAGGTGTCGAACCAATCGTTCCACGGCAGTGCATAGGCGGTATCGAAAATATCTTGCTCGGTGCGATAATGTGCTATCGCCACGCGCCACAACACGCGACTGGCAATGCGGCTGTGTAGATTGACACGGTAGCTCAACAAAAAGGGGCCAGTGAAATGCACCCCGCCATCGGTGGCATGCACCTCTTGTGCGCCGAGCGTATTCAGTTCATTGGCCAGCATTGTTTCCAAGCCGCGCGGACAGGGTGAAAAAAATTTTTCAAGCATTTATTTATACAGGTTTGACGATTACAAGAATGATGATGGCAATCATAAGCACCACTGGAAATTCATTGAACCAGCGGTAGAATACATGACTGCGTGTGTTGCGATCGGTTTTAAAGTCGTGCAGCAGCTTGCCACAATAGATGTGGTAGGCGATCAAACATAATACCAGCGTGAACTTGATGTGCATCCATCCGCCGGTTACACCATACCCAATCCACAGCCATAATCCAAAAATGGCAGTCAGCACTCCACCTGGCGTCATGATGCCGTAGAACAATTTGCGCTCCATGATTTTGAATCGCTCGATGCTGGTTTTATCTGTGCTCATGGCGTGATACACGAACAGGCGCGGTAGGTAGAACAAACCTGCAAACCAGGTAACCATAAAAATCACATGCAATGCTTTAATCCATAACATAATTTATTTATTTTAAAGTACAAGAAGAAGTATAAATTCAAAACCCTAAGCGAGACAAAGAGCGCAAAGGGGTAAGCAGGCAAGCGCGCTGATTGCAAAACAATTTTAACGAGTAGCATATGTTTTATATGTAAGCGATAAAATTTATCGAGCAATACTCCGGTCAGAGCGCTTGTCCCATGAAATTGTCACGTACAATCTCTTTCAACTGATCCAGACGGCCGTGGAAAAAATGCACCGCTCCCGGTAATACTACGATAGGTAGGCGTTGCGGGCGTGCCCATTGCATAACGTCCGTTAACGAAACTACTTCATCCAACTCACCATGAACCAGTAGTGTGTTGGGCGGTACGGGCGGCATCGCATAACGCGTCACGGCCGGTGCGATCAGCACCAGTTGCCACGGGGACAATTGCTGTGCCGCACGCGCCTGCACATAACCACCGAAGGAAAAACCCGATAGAATCAGCGGTAGGTCGCCATATTTGCTCAATGCATAGCGCGTTACTGTGAGCGCATCATCTACTTCACCATTACCATTATCAAACTCGCCGCTACTGGCACCGACGCCCCGAAAATTGAAGCGCAACGCGGCGAATCCTAGTTCGGTAAAAGTCTTGGCCAGTGTAGTTACGATCTTGTTTTCCATCGTTCCGCCCACAGTAGGCAGCGGATGCGCTATCACCGCGATCGCACGCGGTACAATATCCGGTATATGTATCACAACCTCCAGCTTACCCGCTGGGCCGGGGATGGAAACCTTTTCTAATGTGGGCATTAAATTTTCAGGCGTTCCACCACACGCCCATTCTGCAAGTGTTCAATAATGATTTCGTCGAGGTCGCTTTCATCCATATACGTGTACCACACTCCCTCGGGATACACCACTAATACAGGTCCTTCATCACAACGATTCATGCAACCTGCCGAGTTGATACGGATACGATTTGTTTCATTAGACAGTCCAAGTGCTTGAACTTTATCTTTAACATAGTCGCGCATCCATTGCGCACCGATATTATTGCAGCACTCCGCGCCTTCTTCGCGTTGGTTAGTGCAAAAGAAAACATGCTTTTGATAGTAGCTCATACAAGACCTCACAAGAATAAATTTTAATTATACAGCCTCACTACGATGTATTTTTAACGCGCCAAAGGTAGCCAAGCATCAGAAACGGAAACACTAATGCAATGGTTTGCGACAAACCATTGTAATTTAGCAGATGGCCGTAATTCCATTGGTACAGGCGCATGGCTGCAGAGGGCTCACCGCCATCTACTATCCAGTGCGCCAACACCCAATAACCTAGCGCAACCAGTGCAGCACATTTTGACAGCTGCGTGCGGGATAATCGGCTGGCAGCAATTACTAGCAGTACGCCCGCAAAAATACCAAGCATGGCCTCACCGTTTAGCCATAACAACAATGCCCATGATTTGAGCAGTAGGGCTGCGGCGGTGAACTTGGCCACTGCCACCGCACACAATACCAGTAACAGCGTACTTGCCGCTTGGCGGCGTATGCGCAGCAAGGTTAACAGCAATATCCCCAGCATCAGCATATTGAGCAGTACCACCATGCTTTCCATCCAATTAAATGGTTCAGGCTGAATCACGACGAAAGGTGCTCGCGCCACTTTGCTAATGAACACATTGCCCAGCATGGGCAGCGAAGGATTGACTTGCGCGAACATCCACAGTGCGACCAACGCCAAGCCGAAATCCACGCCTCCTCCGCCATGAAACAAACGCATACGCCAATGCGTCAGGTGCAGAGCAAACCATTCACGCGGCGCAATGCTAACTGCCAACAACGCACCCGCTAGCGCGCCGCTACTGTTGGCGAGCAAATCGAGATTGGAACTAATACGTACAGGCAAATACATTTGCGCATATTCCATCATGGCGGAAAGTACTACTCCGCCTAATGTGGCAAGCAGTACAGTCCAGCTTACGCTGAAGCGCGCACGTAATGTCAATCCAAGCAATAGCCCAAACGGCAGATAACCGAGCAGATTAGCAGCGGCATCGAACCAAGTGTATTGCAGGAATAACGGCAAAGCCAACACAGCAGAAAATTCCAACCCCTGTTCCTGCCAGCCCGAAAACGGCGATAAGCTGGCATACATGATGAACAGTGCATAACCTGCGGCAAGGTATGTCCGTAGACGCGCGCGCGAAGAAGCGATGATGGTTTCTTTCATAATCGAATAAGTTTATCCGATTATTCTATTTTGCTCATTTACGTAGTGTACTATTTTACCGTGAGGAGGTAGCGCAATGGTGCCAGTTGCGGCGGAATGTGATCGGAATTTTTCTAATTTTTAGAAGTATCTTTATACAATTCAATCAAGCGGAACCAGCCGTTTGCAAGCGCAGGTTGATCGGTCAAGACCCGTAACCCCGGTACCGCTTCTAGTACTTCCTCAAACACCACGTCCAGCCGTGTGGTCAGCTGTCCCATCAGGGGAGTCAGGCCACGCCTCACCCAGGCACGTTCTCCACGGCGCAGGAACTTATCGAAGAGCAGAATATGACCACCGGGTTTGAGCACGCGCGCCGTTTCTGCCAAGCAATATTGCGGTCGCGGTACTACTGCCATGATTAGATGCAGCACTACATAATCGAAGCTATCTGAAGCGAATGGTAAGGCCATGCTGTCGCCTTGCACCCACTGCAAGCGTAATCCGGCAGCCTTTTTCTTTGCCTGCACCAGCATGGCATCGGTTAGATCTAGCGCGGTATATTCATGGTGAGGCGATAAAAAAGGGAAGTCCAATCCGGTGCCGGCACCACTAAGCAGCACGCACGCTACTCCTTGTTGCGGCAGCCTCGCCAGACTTTGCTGGCGTGCGCTACGAGTGGCGCGATCAAGGAAAACATCATAAAACGGGGCGATGAAACGGTAGCTGGTTTTTAGTGACATTGCGTTAGTGCAGCACGCGCGGAATACTCAATACGAATTGGGGAATAGGAGCATCAAATTTAGTGCCGTCCTCCGTGACCATCTGGTAGCTGCCAGACATAGTACCCACCTGTGTGGCAAGCACTGTACCACTAGTATATTCAAAGCTTTGGTTTGGCTGAAGAACCGGTTGCTCACCCACGACCCCTTGACCACGCACTTCCTGCATATACTGATTGGCATCGGTAATAATCCAATGACGACTGATCAGCTTGGCAGTGGTATCGCCTTCATTAGTTATGGTGATGGTATAAGCGAAAACGAAGCGATTATCGGCCTCATCGGATTGTTCGGCCAAATAATTTACTTCGGTGGTGATTTTTATATTGAATTTATTGTCTTTTTCCATCATGGTATTACACATTATTTTCTTTAGTATGACAAGGCTAACTGAAACTTGAACTTTAAAAGCAAAGTGAGTCTTAATGTCAGGCTAGCATTAGTCATTATCAGTTTAATTTAGCAGGGTTATGAAAGTCAGGTCACGGAACTGACCATAGGTGTTTCTCTATATTGCATGGAAGTATTATTTTCCATTATTTATGTATAACCAATCGCTTCTTTACTGCACTACAGAAGTAATGGAATTTTTAATAATTGCGATTGAAGCCCGCATTGTTGTAATTATTCCATAATTTCCAAATTTTATTTGGTTTTAGTTGACTGGTATTGAGGGTGGCTAGCAACTATAATTGCGCCCTTGTTTAATTTTTGGTCTTTTCGAGACTATGCAGTTATTCGCCTTCGGCATTAACCATCAGACCGCGCCACTTGTTGTGCGTGAGCAGATTGCGTTCAATGTCGATGCAATGGAGTCAGCCCTGCGCGACTTGGTCGGGCAGGGTGCAGCCAAGGAAGCGACTATACTTTCTACCTGCAACCGCACCGAGGTGTATTGCAGTACGCACAAGCCGGTGCAGATCATTAACTGGCTAGCCAGTTATCATGAATTACAGCCTCGTGAAATTGAGCCGTATCTCTACACTTTGCCGCATGAGCAGGCGGTAAAACATGCTTTTCGCGTCGCCAGCGGGTTAGACTCGATGGTGTTGGGTGAACCGCAAATTCTGGGTCAAATGAAGCAGGCAGTGCGTTATGCGGAGCAAGCTGGCACGCTGGGTTTCCTGCTGCATAAGCTATTTCAGCGCACCTTCTCGGTGGCGAAGGATGTGCGTACCCAGACCGAAATTGGATCAAATTTAATTTCCATGGCGGCGGCGGCGGTCAAGCTGGCCGAGCGCATTTTCCCTAGTATTGCCGAGCAGAGTGTATTGCTCATTGGTGCGGGGGAGATGATCGAATTGAATGCCGTGCATTTCGCGGCTAAATTGCCTAAGCATATTACCGTTGCAAACCGCACGCTGGAGCGTGCCCATGTCTTGGCGCGGCGCATTAGCGGACATGCCATCACGTTGAGTGAATTGCCAGAACAATTGGCGCAGCACGATATTATCATAACCAGTACCGCCAGCCCGCTGCCGATACTGGGTAAGGGGATGGTCGAGCGCGCACTTAAGGCGCGCAAGCACCGTCCTCTTTTCATTGTCGATCTCGCCGTTCCGCGTGATGTTGAAGCCGAAGTGGCCGAACTGGATGATGTGTTTTTGTATACCGTTGATGATTTGGCTGAAGTCGTGCGCGATGGCCTGGATGCACGTCAGGGTGCGGTGAAAGAAGCCGAAGTGATTATTAATTCTGGTGTGATGGATTTCATTCACTGGATGGAATCACGAGAGGTAGTACCTACTATTCGAGCGTTGCGTGATCATGCTGAACGCCAGCGTCGGCACGAGATGGAAAAAGCCTTGCGCCTGCTGACTAAAGGCGAAGAGCCGGAAAAGGTATTGGAGTCTTTGAGCAATGCGCTCACCAATAAATTTTTGCACGCGCCAACTCATGCCCTGAATCATGTACAAGCCGAAGAGCGCGAAGCTTTCCTTGATATGGTGCACCGTATTTATCACATGCGCTCCCCCGAATGAAACCTAGCATTACTACTAAACTCACCCAATTGGGCGAGCGTCTGGACGAGGTCCGTCGTCTGTTAAGCAGCGAAAATGCCACTCGCGATATGGAAAGCTATCTCAAGCTCAATCGCGAACGCGCGGAGCTGGATCCTGTGGTGGCGCTGTACCATGCCCATCAAGCCTGCGCTGATGATATTGCAACTGCACTGGAAATGGCGGATGACCCGGAAATGCGCGAATTTGCCACGACTGAGGTGAAGCAAGGGCGCGAACGGCTGGAGCAGATCGAGATGGATTTGCAGAAGCAGTTGCTGCCGAAGGATCCCAATGACGATCGCAACGTATTTCTGGAAATCCGCGCGGGTACAGGCGGCGACGAGGCGGCATTATTTTCCGGCGACCTGTTTCGCATGTATGCACGTTTTGCCGAACGTAACCGCTGGCAGGTTGAAATCATTTCCGAAAGTTGCGGAGAAAAGGGCGGCTTCAAGGAAATCATCGCCCGCATTGTCGGACAGGGTGCATATTCGGTATTGAAGTTTGAGTCAGGCGCACATAGAGTACAGCGCGTGCCCGCCACCGAAACTCAAGGCCGAATTCACACGTCTGCCTGCACTGTGGCAGTGCTCCCGGAAGCGGATGAAGTCAGCGACGTGGTGTTGAATCCTGCCGATTTGCGTATCGACACCTTTCGTGCTTCAGGTGCGGGCGGTCAGCATATTAATAAAACCGATTCGGCCGTACGCATAACACACCTGCCTACGGGTACCGTGGTGGAATGCCAGGATGGCCGTTCGCAGCACAAAAACAAGGCCCAAGCACTGGCAGTTCTGGCCGCACGCATTAAGGACAAAGAAGAGCGTACCGCTCATGCCAAGCAGGCCGCCGAGCGCAAGTCGCTGGTAGGGAGCGGCGATCGTTCTGAACGCATACGCACTTACAATTTCCCGCAAGGCCGTGTAACCGACCATCGCATTAACCTCACGCTGTACAAGATGGATCACATTATGGATGGCGACATCAGCGAGATGTGCAACGCATTGATGGCGGAATATCAGGCAGAGCAACTGGCCGCGCTAGCGAATGAAGGCAACAGCTGAACTTGCGGCGGACCATACAAGAAGCTCTGCTTCAGGATGCAGCACGTTTGACCGAGGTACTTGCGATATCCCCCAGCAGCGCACGCATCGAAATACAGTGTTTGTTGCAACAAGTGTTAAATGTCCCGCGCGTTTGGTTGCTGGCGCATTCCGAGCACTATCCGGACGAAGCCGAGCAAACGCATTACCATGAATTGTTGCAGCGCCGCCTCCGAGGAGAGCCTGTTGCCTATCTGCTCGGTGAACGCGAATTTTTCGGTTTAATGCTCAAGGTGACGTCCGCTACGCTTATTCCCCGTCCAGAAACAGAATTACTGGTTGAACTGGCCTTGTCGCGTATCCCGCAACAGAGTTTTTGTCGTGTGCTCGACCTGGGTACGGGCAGTGGTGCAATTGCTCTGGCGCTCGCCCATGCGCGCCCAGATGTTGAGGTGCTGGGCTGTGATGCTTCCAATACGGCATTGGCGGTTGCACACGCAAACGCACAGCAACTGGCCATCGCCAATGCAGCTTTCATACACAGTGACTGGTTCAAGGCATTCACGGCACAAAAATTCAATATCATTGTATCCAATCCGCCCTACATTGCGGCTGGTGACCCCCATCTGGCGCGGGGTGATGTGCGCTTTGAGCCAATATCCGCGCTTGTATCCGGCGGCGATGGTCTGCACGATATCCGTCATCTGGCGGCTCACGCTCCAGGCCATCTTGAATCCGGTGGCTGGTTGCTTCTTGAGCATGGCTACGACCAAGCCGTACAGGTTCGTGAACTACTGCAGCAGGCGGGGTTTGATTTAGTGTTTTCGGCTTGTGATCTGGTCGGGATAGAGCGGGTCAGCGGTGGACGCATCGTTTGAGAATATATTCGTATCCGACGTTCATGCATGGTTCAAGACCTCACAACGAAATTTACACCCAATTCTTGGGCACTAAAAATTTTTCATACAATTCCGCCTCATGCGAGCCCTTCTCCGGGTGCCAGTCATAGCGCCACTTCACTAGTGGTGGCATGGATAGCAGAATAGATTCGATACGCCCATTGCTTTGCAGCCCGAAGATAGTGCCACGGTCTATGACCAGATTGAATTCGACATAACGTCCGCGCCGATAAAGCTGGAAGTCACGTTCACGCTCACCGTAGGGCGTGTCTCTGCGGCGTTCAAGGATAGGCACATAGGCGGAAATCAAGTGATTTCCAACGCTTTGTTGAATGGCAAAAGCAGTAGCAAAATCCGGTTCGCTCAAGTCGTCGAAGAAGATACCGCCCACGCCACGCGGTTCATTGCGATGCTTGATAAAGAAATATTCATCGCACCACTTTTTATATTTTGGAAAGAGATGATTGCCAAATGGCGCCAGCGCGTTTTGGCAAGTCTGATGGAAATGTACGGCATCTTCCTCAAAACCATAATAGGGGGTCAAATCCATTCCACCGCCAAACCAGAATGCGATTTCACCATCATTTTTTTTCGCCATGAACATGCGCACATTCATATGCACGGTGGGTGCATAAGGGTTACGCGGGTGGAATACCAATGACACGCCCATCGCCTCCCATGTACACCCTGCCAACTCCGGACGATGTGCCGTAGCGGAAGGCGGCATCTTGTCGCCCGTTACATGAGAGAAAGCAACCCCGCCGCGTTCCAGAACATTTCCTTCTTCGAGGATGCAGCTTCGGCCGCCACCACCTGCCGGGCGCTCCCAACTGTCACGTCGAAATTTATTGCCGTCCACCTGTTCCAAACGAGTCACAATCGTGTCTTGCAACTCGAACAAGAATTTTTTGACCGCGGCACTATCCATGCTTTCTCCAATTGGTTTTGTATTTATTTGCGGATGAATTATCACTTATCTATGTACGTATTTCTTGAGCCTGACAGACGTTGCATCGCACGGTTGTATATGAAAATAGTCCAAGCCATACTGATATTTTGTGGGATTGAAACAGCAACTATGCTGAATAGCCCGTTATTTCCTGGGCATGGTAGCGCGATAGCCAATATCGTGGCGCATTTGACAGCCCTCGAAATGAATATTCTCGGCAACTTTATAAGCACGGCGCTGCGCAATTTTCACGCTATCGCCCAACGTAGTAACGCATAACACACGTCCACCGCTGGTGACTACTTTGTCATTCTGCATGATGGTGCCTGCATGAAATACATGTGCATCTTCCTGTGCGTTGGGCAGGCCGGTAATAACATCGCCTTTTCGCGGCGTGTCAGGATAGTTGGCGGCGGCCAGTACCACACCGAGCGCAGCGCGTCTGTCCCATTCCGCCTCCGCCTTATTCAAGGTGCCGTTGACTGCATGCTCCAGTAGCACCAGCAGATCACTCTTCAGGCGCAACATGATCGGCTGGGTTTCTGGATCACCCATGCGGCAATTAAACTCTAGCACCTTGTAATTATTTTGAGGATCTATCATCAGACCGGCATATAGAAAACCGGTGTAAGTGATCCCTTCTTTTTCCATGCCTTGCACCACTGGCAGTATCACCTCGCGTAACACGCGCGAATGTAGTTTTGGTGTTATCACTGGTGCAGGAGAATATGCACCCATGCCGCCAGTGTTGGGGCCATGATCGCCATCCAGTAGGCGTTTATGATCCTGGCTGGTCGCCAATGGCAGCACATTCTTGCCATCCACCATGACGATGAAACTGGCTTCTTCGCCAACCAGAAATTCTTCGATTATCACGCGCGCGCCGGCATCACCCAATTTGTTGTCCGATAACATCATAGTGATGGCTTCATGGGCTTCCCGCACTGTCATTGCTACGACCACGCCCTTGCCAGCAGCTAAACCATCAGCCTTGATTACAATGGGCGCCCCCTGTTTTTCCACGTAAGCACACGCATCCGCTATCTCACTGAAGGTTTGGTAAAACGCAGTGGGAATATGGTGGCGCACCATGAAATTTTTGGCAAAATCTTTGGAGCTTTCCAGTTGTGCCGCTGTTTTGGTAGGGCCGAAAATTTTCAGACCAGCGGCACGAAAATCATCCACAATGCCCATTGCCAACGGTGCTTCCGGGCCGACTACAGTAAGGTGAATTTGCTCGTGTTGTGCGAATGCGATGAGATCGGGAATAGCTGTGATGGCAATATTTTCCACGCCGTTTTCAAGCGCGGTACCGGCATTGCCTGGCGCGACATACACCTTCTGCACCTTGGTGGCTTGCGCCAGACGCCATGCCAAGGCATGTTCTCGACCACCGCTCCCAATAACCAGAATTTTCATAACATAACCCCAAATTTGTCACAGAGGTCAGACCGACAAAAAGCATGGAGCAAGTAAGGCGGGCTTCTGTCCCTGAGGTTAAAGCGTTTAATGTCTAAAATGTCGATAACCCGTAAATACCATCACCAGCCCATGTTCATCCGCTGCTGCAATAACTTCTTCATCGCGCATGCTGCCACCGGGCTGGATGACTGCTCTCGCCCCCGCTTCTGCCAGCACGTCTACGCCATCACGGAACGGGAAGAAGGCGTCTGACGCGACGACTGAATCAACCAGGCTGCAAGTCGCATTTTTTGCTTTAATTGTGGCGATACGAGTGCTATCTACCCGGCTCATCTGTCCGGCGCCTACGCCTAGCGTGCGTCCATTTTTGCAGAACACGATGGCATTTGATTTTACATACTTCGCCACGCGCCAGGCGAACAGTAGGTCCTGTAACTGTTCAGCGCTCGGTTGTGCTTTGGTAACCACGCGCAACTGCTCGGCTTGTACGTCTAAAGTATCAGGCGATTGCACCAGTAAGCCGCCATTCACTCGCTTAAAATCATATTGGTTATGCGACTTGGACAGTGGCACGGTGAGCAGACGCACATTTTGTTTTGCGGCCAGGATCTGTTGTGCTGCTTCGGTCACTGAAGGCGCAATAATCACTTCAACAAATTGATTGGCCATAATAGTGGTTGCGGTATCTGCATCCAGCTCGCGATTAAAAGCGATGATGCCACCAAATGCGGAGGTGGGATCCGTTGTATAAGCGAACTGGTAGGCATTGAGTGGTGCATCGGCAATCGCCACGCCGCACGGATTGGCGTGCTTGACGATGACGCAGGCGGGTTGCTCAAATGTCTTGACGCATTCCCACGCCGCATCGGCATCGCCAATGTTGTTATAGGACAGTTCCTTGCCCTGCAATTGAGTGTAATTGGCAATACCACCTGGTATTGCATTCAGATCACGGTAGAAGGCTGCATTTTGATGTGGATTTTCGCCGTAGCGCATGTCCTGCACTTTGGTGAAGTTGAAGTTGATTTGTGTCGGGTACTTGCTGTGTGTGCCGTCGGTATGAATGGTAGTCAGGTAATTGCTAATTGCGCTGTCATATGCGGCAGTGTGCGAAAAAGCTTTTTTCGCCAGCTCGAAACGCGTGGCATTGGAAACCGCACCCCCATTAGCATGCATTTCGGTCAGAATGGTGCTGTAGTCTTTTGAGTCGGTGACGATGGCTACATGTTGATGATTCTTCGCTGCGGCGCGCACCATGGTAGGTCCGCCAATGTCGATGTTTTCGATGGCATCGGCCAGCGTGCAATCGGGTTTGGCAACGGTAGCGCCGAACGGATATAAATTCACCACGACTAGATCAATGGTCGGAATGCTGTACTTCTCCAGTGTGGCGATATGTTCCGGCAGATCTTGTCGCGCCAGAATGCCGGCATGGACTTTCGGTTGTAATGTTTTCACGCGTCCATCCAGCATCTCGGGGAAGCCAGTGTAATTGGCTATTTCCGTGACTGAAATGCCGTTGTCGGCGAGTATTTTGGCCGTGCCGCCAGTGGACAGGATGGTAACGCCTAGTTGATGCAAACCCTGGGCGAATTCCAGCACGCCGGTTTTGTCCGACACACTGATGAGGGCTTGTTTGATTGCTGCCATAATTAATTTTTCTCTTCGTTCGTTTTAGCCAGTTGAGACCTTTGAACAGCTCTTCGTTCGGGTCGGGTATTGGGCCGCAAGTTCGAAGTTTCGCTTGGAGTGCAGTGTTGCTGAATTTTCTTGCGTAATGTATTGCGGTTAAGGCCTAATAATTCGGCTGCTCGCGTCTGGTTGCCGCCCGCATGTTGTAGGACGGCTTCGATTAATGGCTTCTCAACACAATTCATCACCATGTCATACACTGCACACGAAGGATTTTCGCCATCGAGATCCTTGAAATAATCGTCTACTGCCTTGCGTACATATTTTGCAACGTCGTTTTCGCCTAACAAACAATCATCTTCTTTTTTCATGCAGCCAGCTCCTCAACGTACTGTAGGCGCTCGCCGCCCTGTAATTGCCCATCAAAAAAATCATTTACCGCCATTAATTGTTCTGCGCTGCTTTCCAGTTGGTTCATATGATGGCGAAAATGTGCAGAACCAATCAGTCCCTTTGTGTACCAGGAGATATGTTTGCGCGCTACGCGCAAACCCGTGTGTTCACCATAGAACGCATAAAGTTCATATACATGCTTCAGCAGCACGCGGTGTACTTCGTCCACTTGCGGTGCGGGTAGATGTGTGCCGGTCTTGATGAAATGCTCGATCTCACGAAACAGCCACGGACGCCCTTGTGCGGCGCGCCCGATCATCACGGCATCTGCGCCAGTCTGCTGTAAAACGTAGCGAGCTTTTTCCGGGGTGGTGATATCGCCGTTAGCGATAATTGGGATGCTGACGTTGGCCTTTACTGCGGTGATGGTGTCATATTCCGCATCGCCGGTGTAAGCGCAAGCACGAGTCCGGCCGTGAATGGCGAGTGCCTGAATGCCGCTCGCTTCGGCGATTTGGGCGATACGAATTGCATTACGGTTTTGCTTATCCCAGCCGGTACGTATTTTAAGCGTCACCGGCACGGCCACCGCGCCTACGACTGCCTCTAATATTCGCGCTACCAGCGCTTCATCTTGTAACAGCGCGGAACCGGCCATCACGTTGCAAATTTTTTTCGCGGGACAACCCATGTTTATGTCGATGATCTGTGCGCCTTCATCCATATTATATTGTGCGGCCCGCGCCAGCATTTTGGGATCGGCACCGACAATCTGCACCGAGATGGGATCGACTTCACCGTCGTGATTGGCACGCCGCTTGGTTTTTTCAGAGCCGTAGAGCAGAGAATTGGAAGACACCATCTCGCTCACCGCCATGCCTGCGCCCATACTTTTGCACAACATGCGAAATGGGCGATCGGTTACGCCTGCCATGGGGGCAACGATCAGGTTGTTCTTGAGGTGATAGGGGCCGATGCGCATGACATTTTCCGAAAGGAGGCGGATTATAAATTAATCAAACGTCCCGTGCTATCATCACTCGTCCAGAAGTGAAAAAATATTTTAGCGATGACATTTGACGTTTTGATTATAGGCGGCGGTCTGGTTGGTGCCAGTCTGGCCGCAGCGCTCAAATCCAGCGGACTGAACATGGCTCTGGTGGAAACCCAACCCACCGTCCTTTCCAACGAGGGCTGGGACAACCGGATTTATGCTGTCAGCCCCGGCGGAGCTGCCTTTCTTACGCAATGCGATGCGTGGCAACAACTGGATATGAACCGTGTGCAGCCGGTGGAAACCATGCGCGTATTTGGCGATGAGGACATGGAGCTTGATTTCAGTGCTTATCAACTGGGCGTGCCGGAGTTGGCGTTCATCCTGGAAAATCGTCTGCTGCAGCAGGTGCTGTGGCGAGGATTACAAGAGCAGGACAATTTAACCCTGTTTCACCCGGCGCACTGTGCCAGCCTGGTCTGGCATGATGATGCCGCGTACCTGCAATTGGAAGATGGGCGGACGCTCAAGGCAAAACTGGTGATCGGTGCGGATGGGGGAAATTCCTGGGTGCGACAACAGGCCGGTATCGTTGCACCGCCCACACTTTATAACCAGCATGGTGTCGTTGCGAACTTCGCAGTCGAAAAATTACATCGAGCCACGGCTTTTCAATGGTTTCAGCCGGACGGCATTCTCGCCTTGCTGCCATTGCCGCAGCAGATGGTTTCAATGGTGTGGTCGGTAAGCCCGGAGAAATCACAGATCTTGCTGCAACTGTCGCATGAAGAGTTGTGTGCACAAGTTGCTGCTGCCTCGCACCATACCCTGGGTGCATTGCAACTAGTCACCTCTCCCGCCGCTTTCCCGTTGCGTTTGTTGAACCTGCCACAAATCATTAAGCCACGTCTGGCGCTGGTGGGTGATGCCGCGCACAATATACATCCTCTTGCCGGGCAGGGCGTCAACTTGGGCTTCCGCGATGCTCGCCAGCTGGCGCAAGTGTTGCTACAACGTGGCGCACAACAGGATTGCGGTAATATACACTTGTTACGTCGTTATGAACGTGCGCGTAAGGAAGATGTCCTGTCCATGGTGCTCACGACTGATGTGCTAAAAAAATTGTTCAATAACAGTAATCCGCTGCTGCGCGCCGTGCGCAACGCTGGTCTTGCGGCTACCAACCGTATTGCACCGCTGAAAAAAATGCTGGCGCGCCACGCACTCAATTAACTTCTTCAGGAATTCATCATGATTAAATTGTTTCTGGTACTGCTTGCCTCGTTTTCCTTTTCTTATGCTCATGCCGATGCAGCCAAGGTCAAAGACATTCTGCAAAATAATTATCCACAGCTTGGCAAGATTGATAAAGCCAACAAGGCCAATATTCTGGGCCTGTACGAAGTGGTGGCGCAAGGCCAGCTATTTTATACCGATGAGAAAGCACAGTATCTCATTAGCGGCAGCATCATTGACCTGAAGACCATGCGTAACCTGACGGAGGAGCGCTCACGAAAACTATTCGCTATAGATTTCAACAGCCTTCCATTCGATCTTGCAGTAAAAAAAATTAAAGGCAATGGTCAGCGGAAGATGGCTTATTTTAGCGATCCGAATTGTAGCTTCTGTCAAAAACTGGAAAGTGAATTGAAAAATGTGGATAACGTCACACTTTATTTATTCATGCTATCCATATTCCCTGGCTCCGACAAAAAGGTACAGGGTGTTTGGTGCAGTAAGGATCAAGTCAAAGCGTGGGATAATCTGATGCTGAATCACATACAACCGCCTGCGGGAACATGCGATGTCCCTATCGCGAAATTAATGGATATAAGTCAAAAATTAAATATAAATGGTACCCCGGCGTTGATCTTTGCGGATGGTGTTCTGGTTCCCGGATTCAGACCTGCCGCAGAATTGGAAAAATCATTGAATAGCACCGTGAGTCGCTGATTATTTTTGCATTGTTTCCAGTTTATGGTTAGCGGATTCAAGGTCTACTAAGATGCCTCTGAATCCGTGTTCCGTTGAATTATGTGTACAGATTCGCTAGGCCGCGTGTTTTTTATGATTAGCGCATCACGTTCAATATTCCAATTCCCTAATAAGCGCAGGCAGCTATAAGCGAACACTGTCCGGTGCGAGAACCGCATCGTTGGTATTAATTGTCCCCGAGAGTAACCCCTCCAGATGCAACTCCATTTATTTCAGAATGGAGTCTTTTTATTAACCGCTTATGGCGGCAGCGGCGGTGCTGACCTATGCGCGGGGGTTCTCGGCGATTAACCCAAGTGATCGACTAAGGTGAAAGAACATAGAAAAAGACCGCACAAATGCGGCCTTTTTCTTACTGTGTTGTAACCTAAATTTAGGCAGAGCGTTTCCGGCGTGTCAGCGCAAACGCGAAAAATCCCGGCTCCCAGAAGCACAGCTTGACTAGGCTCCGGTACCGCTGCAATTGCCGTGGTATTTCGAGTAGCCGCTTTGCCCTGCTTCCAATGGATTGGTGGATAACCTATTCGTCCAGTTGATTGTTCCATTCCCGATAGCCGCGAAGGCCGTCCAGCTGTAAACATTAAAGGAGAACGTGCTATCGAAAATGCCGTCAAGCTCAAACTCGACTTTGGCGTTGCCGCTATCGATGCTCGAACGGTTGCTGGTATTGCCGAGATAAAGATCGATGAACATTAGATTTTGCGCAGTCTCGGGATCATTGATGTTCTGACCCAAGTAGAACGGTAATGACCACACGCCCAGCGTTCCCGTCCGGGCTTTGCAGTCTGCGGTTCATACTTAAAATCCCCTGCCGTGAATATTTCGTTGACAGCGCCAGATACATACGTCGGGTTGACGGGTGCTGCCCCCGTTGCTGCCCATTGATAGCCACTGGATTTAATCTTAAGACTGAAGTCGTCGCTGATTAGGCCGGTCATGGAAAACATCAGGATAAGGGAATCGTTGAATCCGCGGCCGCCTGTCGTTGTTTTTAATGATGAAATTCTAGCGCTTTCCTAGTGTGACCATACGTCCCCACATGCGCGAATAAGCCAGCAAAAGCAGTCGCTGAAATTTACTGAAAAATAAAACAAATTCAGGATGTGCTAAAAAATCCGTCCTGACAGCTGCGCGCGGAGGTCATGTAATTGCGTTTCGAGATCATGAATTTGAGTGATGAGAGTCAGCGCCACAGACAGTCCCTGTGTATCAAGCTCGAAATCGTTGCGTAAGCGACATGCGGTTTTAGCCATAACAAGACAGCCTGCATCAAAGATCCATTCTGCCGAATTCGTATTGACCGGCACAATGGCATCGCAATCTACCAGTTCGCTAAGTTCCGTCTCTGACAAACCCGACAGCTTGGCGAGATCTGCTAGCGACAACTCTTGATATTGATCTATCCAGAGTACTTCGGTGAGTTCAATTTTCATGACTTGTCTCCTGTTCAAAATGTCCGCGTGGATTGAACGTTGAGATATCCGCTAACTCTTTAAAGATCGCCCGCTCTCGCTCGCTTAGTACGGTAGGCACTATGATTTGTACGATTGCGAACAGATCGCCTTCGCCATCGTGCGGCTTGGGTAATCCCCGTTTGGGGAGCCGTAGTTTTTGACCGGCATGCGTACCCGGCGGTACTTTTAGGCGAACGGGGCCGGCCAGTGTTGGGACTTCCACGGCGGCGCCAAGTACGGCTTCCCATGGTGTCACAGGCAAATCCAGGTAAAGATCATGACCACTGACGCGGAATAGAGAATGCGGGTGCAGCGCGATATTGAGATACAAATCACCATTGTGTCCGCCGTTGAAACCCTTACCGCCCTTGCCCGGCAGACGAAGCCTTTGCCCATCCACAACCCCTTTGGGAATCCGTGTTTTGAATGCTCGCGACACGCGATGCAGGTGGCCATTTTCATCATATTCGGGAACGTTAATATTCAGATTCACTATCGTGCCCTGATAGGCATCCTCTAAAGTAATGTGGGCCGTAACCTCATAATCCTGTCCTGGCACCGGAATATTGCTGCCTCGCTGATTTGAATTGGGTCTACCCCCTGTAAGCCCTGCAAAGAGATCAGATAAATCGATATCGTCAAATGAAAAGGGCGGGCCACTATACTGTTTCCCCCAATCCGGGGGTGGCCGAAAATCCTGTCCCGATTGATGATTACCCAGCTGATCGTAAGCGGCACGCTTTTCCGAGTCCTTGAGAGTTTCATAAGCCTCGGAAACTTCCTTGAATTTTTCCTCAGCGTTAGTTTCCTTGGAAACGTCTGGATGATATTTGCGCGCGAGTTTGCGGTAAGCCTTCTTAATCTCCTCTGTAGTGGCAGTTCGTTCGAGGCCAAGAATGCTGTAATAGTCTTTATATTTCATAAACATTATCCAAAAGTGAAGGTGTGGAGGTAAGGTTGACCGTGCTTGTCACTAAGCCAACTATACCTCCGCACCTTTTGAACTACTACTGCAAATGTCGATGGTACATCAATCAAATAAAGCGGGCGACGGTGGTTTCTTGATCAGCTTTATTAAAGCGCACGTAAAAATGCCACCAAATCTGTTTTTTCTGAAGCCGATAATTTGGTCTCCAGCACTAGATTGAAAAACTCGACAGTATCTTCCAATGTGAGTAGCCGTCCATCATGTAAATAGGGCGGGGAATCCTTAATACCGCGTAACGGAAAGGTTTTAATCGGACCATCGGCACTGGCCATGCGGCCATTTATCATGCGTGGCTTGTAGAAACGTTCTACTTTCAAGTTATGCATGAGATTGTCAGTATAGTAGGGCCCTGAATGGCAACTGGCACAATTAGCTTTGCCGAAAAATAGTGTCTGTCCACGCATTTCTGATTCGGTGGCTTTATTTGGATTCAGCTTGCCGTTAATCCCTAGTTTCGGAGCAGGCGGAAAATCCAGAAGCTCCTGAAATTCCGCCATGGAATGAACCTGACTGCCACGTTCGAGAACGTTAACGCCCTTTTTCGTTGCGGTTACCGGATCACCATCGAAATAAGCCGCGCGCTGCTCGAACTCGGTGAAGTCTTCTATAGATTTAAGCGCACGTTGTGAGCCGAATAACCGCTGGATGTTCACGCCACGCAGGGATGGTGTATCAATACGATGACGGAATTCCTGAGGACGAACATCTCCCGCCAAGTGGGTTGGAGCAATGGTATGTCCATTGGCATGACAATCGAAGCAGGCAACCCCACGGCTCGGACGAATGGAACGTCGATCTTCCGTCTGGTTAAATTGTTGCTGTGGGAAAGCGGTTAGTAACAACCTTAAACCTTCAATTTGTTTGGGATTTAATATTCCGTTGAATAATTCATAATAATTATCCATAGTGACTAGCTTGCCCTGCGAGACGTCCCCCAGGTCTGGCCGTGTAGTCAAGTATATGGGGGCAGGGAATTCGGGTAAAAAACGGTCTGGCAGATCAAAATCTAAATCGAAACGGGTGAGATCGCGCGCCTCTTGCTGCTTGATTTCGTCGATTAGAAGCTTGGGGAAAACCATGCCCCCTTCTGGGTGATTGGGATGAGGAAGCGGAAAGAAACCCGCCGGAAATAGATCTTTCTCACGAATTTCTTCGGGACTCATTGCCGCGAGGTTCTCCCAGCCCATTCCCTTCGGCAGTTTGACCCGTACTCCTTCCTGAACTAACTTACCACGGGACATTGTGATACGGTTAGGAGAGCGGTCGCTCAAGTCGTAGCGTTTATTTAGCAAATCCATCTGTCGATTCATCACCTCAGACTTTTCGGCTTTCATCCGAGCCAGCAGGTCAGGAAAGCTCTCTTTAATGACAACGGGAGCATAGCTCGAAGTCGTTTTTGCTGGTTCGTCAGCGTAGCTAACATTGAAGATCGAGTGTGTGGTAACGAGGATTCCCAAAAACTGCTTAAAGTAACGTAACATTATATATCTCATGATGTATCTCCTGATTTTCAGTCGTAGATTTTAATGAATGGTGGATTCGGTGAAATGGCATTTAAAATTAAAGCGTAAGCGTTTTACTGATTGAGAATGCATTCTGACCCATTGTAGTTTGTAAACTTATGATTAAGGCTTAATGCATATTTCAACGTGAGCAGAAAATAACTTTCCGGGTTGCAATACGTAGCGAATCAAAGTTAAGGTTACTTTAGCCGCTTAGACCTTAGTCGCATAATTAGATAAAGTCAGTACGCTAGCGTACATAAAGGCATTGATATAACTGCAACAATGAAACTTTTATTAATTAATAGTTAAAGTTTTGTAAAAGTGGTGGGGCGCAAAAAGCATGCCTATTTAACATGAGTATCTCAATGATTATTTTAACTAATTAAGCTATTTTTGGTTATCTAAATAATGTACGTACAAATAGTTTTATCTTAAAACAGATAAGGTCATTTAATAAAAATGCGATATATTTCTCTATTTGGTTTGCTAATTTTTCCCCTCATGGTTTTTGGTCAAGACTATGAAAGTAAAAATGAAAAGACGAATTTCCCGCAAGATACCTCTTACTCGAAGGTTATTGAAAATAACAACAATGCTTATGTGTCGGCAACTTTTGGGAATGGAGTCGCGTATGGCGGAGACCTCACCGGCGACAAGGCTATGAAATGGAGGCCCTTTGAATTAAGGTTTGGCAAAGGAATTAATATCCCAGCCTTTATTTCTGACAAGCTTTTCCTAAACAACAAAAAATTTCGTTTTGATTTCATTCACAACAACGAAGGGCATCCTGATAATAATCATAGAGACGGGTTTGGAGCACAGATTGTTTATAGAAATCAATTAAATCGTAAATTAAATGTAGAACTCGGAGTTGGTCCCTACTTTAGTATGAATACCACAACAATCAAGGGGGTCGAAATCAATGATCTAAAATTAGGGGCTCTGCTTTCAGCTGCGGCCTTGGTAGATCTTGAACGATTTTCTCCGGGGTTGCATATGCGATATGCCTTAAACCATGTCACCATGCCAGGAGCCCATTCTTCAGTTGCCTTGCTTGTGGGTGTCGGGAAATATTTTGATCAGGCTCCTCTAAATATCCAATTAGGGTCCTCTGGGAATCCGGTTTGGCTTGGAGTGAGCGGGGGTATTTCTCAAACCAATCATGGAGGATCAGAGGGCGTCCCGGGATTTTCCGTCGAAGCAAAAAAATATTACGGTAGCCATTGGGGGGCTTCGATTGCGGGAATTATGGAAGGTGACGACGATGTTCGAGTGGATCGTAAGGGCGTAGCCATCCAAGGATGGTTCGTACAACCCTTGAATGAAAGTTGGGCTGCCAGCGCGGGTATTGGACCCTATGTAGCGACTAATCAACGAGGATCGGACAATTTTCAATTACACGGCTTGATTACACTTCAGGTCGAACGCTTTATTACCAATAAATGGAAAGGCCTTGCCAGTTTTAGTCGAGTCGCCACCTTTGCGGAAGAAAACGATCGAGATCTCTTTAGAATAGGTGTCATGAGACAGTTTGGTACATAACAGTCACTTTCATGCTCGTTTCATGCTCGGAGAAATTCAGGCTTATTTTGAGAATGGTTTACAACATTAAATCTGTGTATTCGTCAACGGTCATTGAAGATGTGCGTTTACATTAAATGTATATTCAAATTTTTTAGAGTTTTCACGAGATAGTTTGGAACTGGATTCAATGATCATGGTCTCTACTGCGGGTCATGTGTTTTATGGAAACCAGAGTGGAATCGCTTCTTAAGCGTATGAGGTTGCAATCCTGCAAATCAGATTGTTACGCATGCTGAATTATAGGGATATAGACATAATGAAGACATCCAGAATCCGCTTATCATTGACTGTAATTACAATGTTGTCGGTTGGAACATTGATGAGCGAAATGGCGTTTGCGGCAGGCTCATGGAGCGGTGGCGGACACGCAACTGGAGGACGTGGTGGCCCTGGATTTAGCGGTGGCGGACACGCAGGTGGAGGTCGTGCAGGCATAGGTCGTCCTGGCTTTGGCGGCGGCAGATACGCAGGCAGTGGATGGAATCGAGGTAGGAGCGTGGGTATCTACTTGGGCGCACCGATTGGTTTCCGTTATGGATCTTATCCGTACTCATACTACGGAGCCCCATACTATGGGACATCCTATTATTATTCTCCTGCGCCTGTTTATTATCCGTTGGTGCAACCCGCGCCCGTGACTTATGTCGAGCGAAGCGACGAACCACAGATCGCAACACAAGAAGCACCGACTGATTCGTCGCAAGATGTTCAGCAGTCATGGTGGTATTACTGCGTTGATGCTAAAGCCTACTATCCATATGTTAACCAATGTCCAGGAGGATGGCTGCGAGTCGCACCTCAGCCCGCGCCTGATTCAGACGACCAACCTGCTTCAGATAATACACCTGCATCATGACGCCTCTGCGGTTCTCGTTCGTACTGGCAGCAGTCTTGATGCTGGGCGGTTGCACGTCGGTACCGACCGGCCCAGGGGTACTTGTGCTACCGGGGACGGGGAGAAGTTTTGATCAATTCCGCTTGGATGATGTCGATTGCAGGCAATATGCCAGCTCTCAAGTAGGTGGCGGCACGGCGAATGCAGCAGCGGCTGATAGTGGCGTGAGAAGCGCGGTGATCGGAACTGCAATCGGTGCTACTGCGGGCGTATTGTTTGGCGGCCATAACAGCGTAGGTGTGGGTGCTGGCTCTGGATTGCTCATTGGTTCTATGGCAGGAATGGGCACGGGTGAACGCTCAGCGTTCAACCTTCAACAGCGTTACGATTTCGGATATCAGCAGTGTATGTATGCGAAAGGCCATCGTGTTCCTGTATCGGGGCGCTTGGATTATTCGCGGCAGCCTGTCAGGAAGAGTAATTATATATCTTCACCGACTCCGAACAGCTCGCTATCCCCACCTTCTGTTGGTGCTTCTGTGCCTCCACCTCCTAGTGGCGTCCCGCCGCCACCCCCGTCGCTCTCCAACGCTTTCATGTTGCCGCCGCCCCCGAGCGGTTCGTCTGTTACATCATCTCATTAACGGTACTGTCATTTTCACATTTGAAATACTCTAAGGTATTGTTATAGCTTGACGAAAAACAATATGGATGGGATCAAAGTCAAGTGCGTTTTTTTTCTTACCATCCAGATTCTGCTGGATTATTCATTAAGTAATTGTAGATATAGTCCGCAAAATTCAATAACTTTATATTCCCAGTATAAATGGGATCATATTTATGATTAGCGAGACAAAAATGAAACTTAACTTAATTGGAATAATAGCCAGCTTTCTGTTGATCAGCGTAATTTCTGCCCACGCTGAGAACGACGAAGATGTCTTTTCAAAGGCACAGCACTACACAGTACAAATCAGGAAAGCCGTTACTATTCCATTTGGAAACGATAAAAAAGGTACTGCGTTTGGGGCCGGGTTCGTGGTGGATACACAGCGCGGCTGGATTATGACCAATGCCCACGTGGTGTCACGCTCGCCAGCACGGTTGGAAGTTGCATTTTTTGGCAGGAAATTCGTACCAGCCAAAAAAGTTTATGTTGATCCTTTCCTTGATCTGGCCATTATCAGTATTAATGAAGAGATGCAAAAGGCTACCGCAGCCTTACCCGAGTTAGAGTGTACGAACTTGCCCGGAGTTGGCCGTACGGTGGGCACTTTCGGTCATCCCAACGGCCTGAAATTTACTGGGACGCGTGGCATCATATCTGGGCATACCGCTAAATATGAATCGGAAATGCTACAAACCGACGCTCCAATTAACCCCGGAAATTCGGGGGGACCGTTGATCAGTCTATCTTCTGGTCGTATTGTTGGAATAAATACTTCCAGTATGAACGATTCCCAAAATAGCAACTTTGCCGTGCCCATGCAATATGCTTGCCGCGTTTTAGACCTCTTGCGTGAAGGGAAAGATCCTTCGCCTCCTGATTTGCCACTGGCTTTTTTCAAGGCACCCAACGAGCAAATGCAGCTCAGAATTGCCCGTAGCCTGATTGATCCTGCCAAATTTGATATTCGGGCAGGTGATGAAATCGTTGGTGTGCCCGGTGTAGTGGAGTCTGTCGAAAACGAAACCCAACTTATTCATGCTCTTCGCGGAAGGCTGGGTAATGTTGCTTTACGAATAAAGCGTGAGGGGCAAGAGCTTGTAATTAATGGGAAATTGGAGCCCGTAAAAAAAGTTAATGACAAAACTTGCATTATGTTTTCCGGCATACTACTTTGCGAGACTCCGTCCTATATGGGACGAGATGATTTTAATCCGGGCAAGATTGCCGTTTATTTCGTCGAAGCAGGTTCACTTGGGGATTTCAATGAAATTGAAAAAATGGATATGTTGAATTCCGTCAATGGAAAGAAGATAGAAACGCTAGATGCGTTTTATTCAGTGCTCAAAACGTCGCAAGAAGAGAAAAAGCCAATTAACTTTGTTTTCAGAGATACGGGTGGAAAAGGTGCACCTTCCTATTTTACTTATACCGAGCGTACACTTCCTGTCGAAAATCTTACTTGGGTAAGCAATGAAAAAAATGGTGGTTGATTCATTGCTTTTATGTTGTTAAGACGGGCCTGACAGTTAATAATTTTGAGTTGATAAAACCATTGTTATATAAAGCTTATAAAACTCATTGAAAAATGGCTCGTTCGCTTTTCGAATAATCCATTTAAATTTTACCACTCTTTAGTTAACTGAAATCTGGCAGGCAATAAATCTATTATTTCTCTTTGTACCAAAGTATTATATTCTTCATAGAGGGTATCGCTACAGTGAGCCAATTCTTCGCCAAATTGCTCTATGAACTTCTCATCTTTCCAGATCCATTCAACCGGAATGCACACTCCGAGTTCATTTTCGGTAGGAAAACCGGATAAAACAACTCCAATAGCTTTCACTTTCAGTCCAGCTTGAGTAAAGCTTTTAATAAAAACTATATCTTCAGTCCTGATACTTTGGAATGTTTTAAATAAAACGGCTTCTTTTTCTATCGAGTTATCTATGCATACCACTCCCTGCTTAAAAAATTTTTCCGAATTATGTTCATCTATTCCAAAAAAAGCGGTCATTGTTTCCACCTTTCCAAAGTTCATTTTTTATGAAATGACGATTATTAGGAACTCTAGTCTCATGAGATTTCACTTATATTTTCGTACTGAGATTTCTTTCAAATTCGACTTCCGCGCGTAAGCACTCCAGATCCCGGTGAACGGTTGCCACTGCCAATTTTTTGGCGCCGCGACGATATGTGATCGTGCAGTTTTGCGTATCAGCGTCAAGCTGCCCGTCGATCTCGGCTTTGTCCCACTGCTCAGCGTGGCCGACATAAGCGAGGCCGAAATCGTACTGCTCGGTCCAGAAGAATGGAACAGCGTCAAAACGTTCCCGCCGTCCAAGCATATTGCGCGCCGCGGTCTGTCCCTGACGCTCAGCAACAACCCAGTGTTCAACACGGATGTGTTCACCGGTAAGCATATCTGGCCAGCGTGCGATATCACCAGCCGCAAATATGCCCGAAACACTCGTTTCAAGATATTCGTTCACCGTGACACCACGATCCGTGGCCAATCCTGCCTGTTCCGCAAGTGCGATTGATGGACGTACACCAATGCCAACCACGATAAAATCGGCTTGAATTATTTCTCCGTTCTGCAATGTGATGCTATGAGCGTCGATCGAGGTAGCAGTCGTATCGAGATGGAACGTTACGCCATGGTCTTCATGGAGTTTGCGGATGAATTTTCCGACATCCGCTCCCAGAATTTTCTCCATAGGATTTGTCTCTCGTCCAACCACATGTACTTCGATGCCACGATTTCGAAGTGATGCTGCCACCTCCAGTCCGATGAAGCTTGCACCGATTACTACTGCTCGTTGTGAAATCAGCGCTTTGGCGATAAGCACGCGACTATCGGCCAGTGTGCGTAAATAATATACATGAGGGAGATCTCCACCAGGGACTTCAAGCCGAACCGGTTCGGCGCCAGTGGCGAGCAGCAGGGCAGCATAGGTAAAGCGACTGCCGTTCTCGAGTTGCACGTACTGATTCGCTGTGTTAATTGTGGTTGCTCGAGCGCCCAACTTCAAATCGATGTCATGTTCTCTGTAAAATTCTGGTGATCGGAGTAGATTGAATTCTTCAGGTGTCGTGCCTGCAAGATAACCTTTTGAAAGATTGGGGCGGTCACAAGGCTCAGATTCATCAGCGCTCAGCATGGTGATGCGACCGACATAACCCTCCCGACGGAGCATTTCCGCAGCAGCATTGCCAGCAGCGCCGCCTCCTAAAATAATGATTGGTCCTTGCAGGTTAGTCTCGCTTAGAGAGGGTTGTCGCTCTTGAATTTCGAGCTTCTCACGAACATATACCATGCCATCTAATTGTTCGACGCGCCAGCAGGAAATCGGATTTAGCGCTGGCGCGCGCAGCGCCTCTCCAGTACGCAGACTAAAGCAGGCATGATGCCAAGGGCAACGCAAAGTATCGCCCACCAGCAATCCCTCATTCAGCGGCGCTCCATAGTGTGTGCAGAAAGCACCGATGGCGAACAGCTCGTTGCCGGATCGCGTGAGCAGAACCGGTTCACCATGTGCATGTCCGAGCAGCATCTCGCCTTCTGAGATAACTGAGTGTGCAACACCTGTTGCGAAATTCGGTCCGTCCAGTTTTGTTTTTTCTACGTTCATTTTGTTTGACCGAAGCGCATAACACTTCTCCTTTTATTAAGAATAAAGCTTGAACAATGACCTAAAAAAATTGATACTTTGTTGTAATTATCTCTGCAATTTTTGAAGTGTTATGTGCGATAACTCACATAAAAATATCAATGTTTCTATTTTGGCCGCGTTAAAAAAATGAAACATCCGATATGCCAAATATTCGTTCGCCAGCCCCGGTTCTGATCGTGAAAAACAAGCGATTTCATTCGGTCTCGGGAGCAACAGCGCCAGAATCATGAGGGTATCTCATAGGATGGATAAGTTATTGTCATGTCATCTACCTTGGCAAAAGAAGTTAGCGCATGCGACTGAAGTCGTGTTCGGCTGATAATTTCCTCGACCTGGGTACCGTGTACTAACAAGGCATCCGCAATTAACGAGCGATGGCAACGCCACGGGACAGCTTCGGCACACATCAGCACCACCCGTTCATGCGTTGCCAGTTTCATCAGGCCCGCCAGATTTTCTGCAAATTCGGCAGTCTGCATATAGTCCGCATAACCGCGGAATGAAGCATTTCGCCAACCCATATTCGGAGACTCCGGGCTCGCACGGCGGAAGCCTCCCAAGCCGGTAGCGTGCGCATAGCGGATTCCGGTAAGTTCAAGTGCGATCGGCAATGTGTCGCCGTTGAATTGCGGGTTGTGACGAGATCTTGGCACGCTACGTACATCAATGAGGCTTGTAACTGAATGGGCTTTAAGCAGATCGATAAACTCTTCCACAGGCCGTGTGGAATGCCCCACAGTCAATACGATAGGTTGAGAGCCTTGCTTTATCATTTTTTCCGATCAGGTAGTGTGTGCATCAGGTTTTCTGGTAACGAAGTATCTTATTGTTTACTCAGCTAGCGTGAAGTGCTTCGATCCTTGCGCGTAGCACGGGCAAAAGTTGTTGCTCAAACCATGGATTGCTGTTAAACCATGGCGTATTGCGCGGTGAAGGATGGGGCAGGGGAAAGTATTGCGGAGCATATTCCTGCCATTTTCTGGTTGTTTCCGTCAATGACAGCTTGCGGCGGTTGCCCAGAAAGTAACGCTGCGCATACTGGCCGACAAGCAAAGTCAGTTCAATGTGAGGCAGCTTGGCTAGCAGTTGGTCTAACCATAACTCCGCGCATTCGCGGCGCGGCGGTAAATCGCCTCCCTTCCCTCGCCCCGGATAACAATAGCCCATTGGGATGATCGCGATATGCGACTGATCATAAAAAACATTTTTATCTATCCCCATCCACGTTCGCAGACGCTCTCCACTCGGGTCATCCCACGGGATGCCAGTAGTATGCACGCGCGCGCCGGGCGCCTGTCCCACGATCAGAATACGGGCTGTTTCACTGGCGCGCAGTACGGGACGCGGGCCGAGCGGCAAATATTGCTCGCACGCACGGCAATCGCGCACCTGGGACAATAATACTTCGAGAGTGGGATATCTTGTTTCAGACACAATTGTTTGCCTTGAGTTTAGCGACACTTAATGTTTCCCAATCTTTTGATGTTGAGTTGCCATTTTTTGTGTTTGCAACAAGTACATCACTGATGATGGTTTGTGCTGTATCCAAGTCCTGTTGCAGATAATCTGCCGCGTGGACATTTTTCATATGAATTCCGTGGTGTTGTTTCTGTAAAAATCACCGCTGCCATAGGATGTGGGCTGTTTCCAAAGGTACTGATACACCGGGGTAACATGGAATTATTCGCGCGGTAAAATCTGTCGATGGTCGAGCTGCCGACACCGCCCCACTATATAGGTACCCGCCGACCGAATACGTCAGTTGGCTGATGCGCGCTATTTCTTGCCTGATTGGACTGCCTCCATCGATGCCGTCGGCGTATAGCTCGACTCGCACGGCATTTGCATCGAGGTCATCGAGGTAGACCTGCACTTCAAATACGTGTTGTTGCCCATTAGTCTCAACCTTGACTTCGCCGAAGCGTAGCGCGGCCCAATGTTGATCCAGATCTTGCCGCCAATTAACGATCTGCACACCCACTGCACCTTTATTAACTATGCGCTCACGATAAGCTGAGACAGCGGGGAGGTAGTGTTGTTCCGTATATTCACGCACAGTACGGTTTGTAGAAAAGCGCGGCGTTAAGCGCGCCATGCTTTCCCGCATCCGCGCTACCCAAGCGGTGGGAATTCCCTCCTGGTTACGATTATAGAATTCCGGGATAACTTCATGTTCCAGCAGGTCATAAAGCGCTTCTGCTTCAGCAGCGTCCCAAGCCGGATCATCGCCGTGTTCTTCACCGTCCCCCAATGCCCATCCTACTTCCGGCGTGTAGGCTTCTGCCCACCAGCCGTCTAATTCGGATAGGTTGATTCCTCCATTGACGAGCACCTTCATCCCGCTTGTTCCGCTTGCCTCCCATGGTCGCCGGGGCGTATTAACCCAAACATCCACGCCTTGTACCAAACGCTCGGCTACCAACATATCGTAATCGGCCAAGAAAATGACCGGTGGATGAGACGTGTCCTGGCCAATGAATTGCGTCCATTTCTGAATCAGTGCGCGACCTGCCTGATCTGCCGGATGTGCTTTTCCCGCCAGGATCATCTGTACCGGACGTTGGGGGTTATTAGTGAGTATGTGTAGCAGTCGATTGAGATCATGCAACAGTAAATCCGGTCTCTTGTAGGTCGCAAAGCGTCGTGCAAAGCCCAGCGTTAAGGTATCTGGATCAAGCAGATGCTTCGCCCTGTTAATTGCTTCAATGGAAGCACCCGATGCGGCCAGTTGTCGACATAATCGTTTGCGTGCATATTTGATAAGAGATTGGCGGCTCTCGGTGCGCAGTTGCCACAATCTTGCGTCGGGAATATTGCGAATATCCTCCCCCAAGGTTTCCGTCGCCCTTAGCCAGCGATCCTTTCCACAAACATTTGTCCAAAGTTCATCGGCCGCTACGGAATCCCAAGTCGGCACATGAACTCCGTTAGTGATGTGTCCGACCGGCACTTCGTCCAGTGGCCAGCGCGGAAAAAGTGGTTCAAAGAGGTGCCGGCTCACTTTTCCATGCAGACGACTCACGCCATTTACGGCCCCGCTCCCGCGAATCGCCAAATAGGCCATATTGAAACTTTCGGATGAGTCGTTCGGATTCAGACGACCCAGTGCAAGCAAATCGTGGAGTGGTATGCCGAGCTGATGTTCAGCATACCTTTTCAGGTATTGCTCTATCAGAGCCGGAGTAAAACGGTCAAAACCGGCGGCAACCGCTGTGTGTGTAGTGAAGAGATTGCCTGCTCGCGTAACGGCGAGTGCGACTTCGAATGACTGCCCGGTCAATTTCATGAAACTTCGCGCCCGCTCCAGAATGACGAAGGCCGCATGTCCTTCGTTCAAGTGACAGACCTCGGGTTCAATACCAAGTGCAGTGAGTAATCGCCATCCACCAATCCCAAGCAGTAACTCCTGCTTGAGGCGCAACTCCGGCCCGCCGCCGTAGAGCTCGCTAGTAATGCCGCGATCTGCGGGGAAATTCGCTGCATCATTGCTATCCAGTAGATACAGTTTTACTCTGCCAACCTGAACCTGCCAAGTGCGTAGCCAGACCGAATAACCGGGCAACACAATCTCTAATCTCAGCCACTCACCATTCGGGTGACGTAACGGTGTAATTGGCAACTGTCCGGGCTCGTTATAGGGATAGAGAGCCTGTTGCATCCCATCCTTGTCGATCACTTGGCGAAAATAGCCTTGTTGGTAAAGCAGCCCCACGCCGATGACCGGCACACCTAAATCGCTGGCAGCTTTGAGCTGATCACCAGCCACATTACCCAGCCCGCCGGAATATATGGGAAGCGCTTCGCTCAACATAAATTCCATGCAGAAATATGCGACACAGCTTAGGGAAGATTGCGGATAGGTTTGTTGAAACCAAGCGGGCGCTTCTGCAGAGGCTCGTCTGGCTTGCACCAAATCATCAATACTTTTGCAGAAAGTGGGGTCGGCTAATTCGCATTGAAATTTCTCACGTTGAATTGTTTGCAGGACAGCCCAGGGGTTGTGAGTTAAATCCCAAAGCTCGGGATTAAGCTGCCTCCATATTGAGTCGGCACCGTGACTCCATGAGGAGCGCATGTCCAAGGCAAGCTCAGCCAGTGCATCAAATCCTTCTAAATCATCGTGTAGGTGGCTTTCCATCGAATGGCTGACATGTATTTTTTCTTGCATGTGTTTCCCTCCAAGCGTAGCGGTTATGCCATACCGATTGACGCGCCAGTTTCATTTTTCCAATTCAGAATCGTATTTACCACAACTCGCCCAGCCATTTAGTCGGGCGCGATGGTAAAACGCCTGTTGCGTAGCGGCCCCATTTTCCGCCTTGCCCGCCCAGACCTGTAAAGCCGGCTGCTGCAAGGCGCGTCCATAGGAGAACGACAACGCCCAAGGTGCATTGGGAAACAGAATATTAATAGCGTTAAGGTTGGCCGTCGCTTCCTCGGGTGATTGACCTCCGGACAGGAAATTTATGCTGGGCACTGCCGCAGGTACCGTGCGGCGTAACACCTTAATCGTAGCCGCAGCCACCTGCTCCGGACTTGCTCTATCTGGGTGTTTTTTACCTGGCAGCACCATGCTCGGTTTTAGGACGGTGTATTCCATGATCACCTTATGACGGTACAGTGCTTGAAAGACGGCATGGATCACCGCCTCGGTAACTTCAAGACAGCGCTCCAATGTATGGTTTCCATCAATTAGTACTTCGGGCTCAACAATAGGCACGAAACCTTCCTCCTGACAGACAGCCGCGTAGCGTGCCAGTATTTCCGCATTGGCTTCGATGCCGAGGATTGTTGGATTTTGTTCACTGATCGAGTACACCTCTCGCCACTTGGCAAAACGCGCCCCTTGCGCTTTGTAAATGCGGAGACGCTCGGCCAAGCCGTCGAGTCCCTGAGTGATCTCATCGCCGAATGCGTTCGCCAAGGGAATCTTGCCTTTGTCCACCTTGACGCCAGGCACAATACCCTTTCTAACCAAGATCTCGGGTAGCGGAGTGCCGTCGTCTGCAATTTGTCCAAGGGTGTCCTCAAACAAGATTGCCCCGCTAATAAACTTCTCAATGCCTGACGTAGTAAACAGAAGCGAGCGATAGGCGCGCTGCAACTCAACTGTAGACGTGGCCCCTATAGCTGCAAAACGTTTTGCTATGGTAGGCGTACTCTCATCGGCGGCAAGGATGCCTTTGCCCGGCACAACCATATCAGCGATAGTTGCCCGCAATTCGTCTTCAGTGCTGCGGTTCATTATGGAGTTCCGATGGCTCGGAAAATAGCTGGCCGATTTCCGCTTCAGCTTCATACCAGTCATTTTCGGGATCGCCTCCCACGAAGCTGCGCTTCTGAGCTCGCCGGTATGCCGCTTCAGCGATCATTTGATGGCGTTGCTCAGGGGTGACGCCCATATGTTTATTGTCTGTAGACGTTTCCAGTTTGGATTCTTTGGATTTATCATGGGATGCGGAGTGTTTTTGTGGATGCAATATATTTTTCATGACGTTCCCTTTCATTAGAATAAATAGCAATTAAGAATAAACGGTTCATATTAAGCCGGTAACTAAAAACGTTCAGTGCGGTATCGAACAGACTGGGTTCGCGTTATGCTCGCTTGCCATAATTTTTGATTATCATCAGTGTGATACATGCTTTAAGGAATTACTGAATCCGTTGCCAGGGCATCGCTGATGAGGGTTTGTGCTTCTGTCAGAATACGATGTAAATGATCAACCCCCTGAAAGCTTTCAGCATAAATTTTGTAGATGTTTTCTGTGCCGGACGGACGCGCCGCAAACCATCCTTGTTCTGTAATTACCTTCAATCCACCGATGGATGCGCCGTTACCTGGCGCGTGAGTTAGAACAGTCTGAATTTTTTCGCCAGCCAGATCTGTGGAGCGAATCTGTTGGGGCGAGAGTTTCGCCAGCATTTCTTTTTGTGCTGGAGTAGCCGGTGCGTCAACACGTTCGTAAACAGGTTCGCCGAATTCATGCGCTAACTCACGGTATATTTCGCCGGGATCACGGTTCATGCGCGCAGTAATTTCGGCCGATAGCAAAGCCAAAATGATCCCATCCTTGTCGGTTATCCATACAGATCCATCGGTTCGAAGAAAAGACGCACCTGCACTTTCTTCCCCGCTAAAACCAAGTGAACCGTCGAACAAGCCATCCACAAACCACTTGAAGCCGACGGGCACCTCGTAGAGCTTGCGGCCAAGCTTTGTGGTAATGCGATCTATCATCTGGCTACTTACTACGGTCTTGCCTACTGCCGCTGACTTGCTCCATTTCGGCCGGTGCTGGAAAAGATAGTTAATCGCGACAGTAAGATAATGATTCGGCGGTAGCAGCCCCGTGCTTCGGGTAACGATTCCGTGTCGATCATGGTCAGTGTCGCAAGCAAAAGCAATGTCGAAGCGGTTTTTAAGACCTATTAATCCTTGCATCGCGTAAGGAGAGGACGGATCCATGCGGATTTGGCCATCCCAATCGATGGTCATGAAACGGAATGTCGGATCGATGACTTTGTTCACCACCGTAAGATCCAGGCTATAGCGATGGGCAATTGCAGTCCAGTAGTGAACTCCAGCACCGCCGAGCGGATCCACGCCCATGTTAATGTTCGCATCGCGAATTGCGTCCATATTGATTACGCTATCGAGATCGTTTACATAAGTATTTAGATAGTCGTATCGGTGAGTCGTGGAAGCACGCAGGGCCTGTTGGAAAGGAATCCTTTTCACGCCTTTGAGGGCATCTTTGAGAAACTCATTGGCTCGGGTTTCAATCCAGGCCGTGATAGCGTTTTCTGCGGGTCCGCCATGGGGTGGGTTGTATTTGAAACCGCCGTCCTGGGGTGGATTGTGTGAAGGCGTGATGACTATGCCATCCGCCAGTCCTTTTTCGCGCCCGCGGTTGTAAACGAGTATCGCGTAAGAAATTACCGGGGTTGGAGTATATTCGTCGTTCTCTGCAATCATCACCTCAACACGATTGGCCGCCAGCACTTCCAGTGCGCTGGCGAACGCTGGCATGGATAGCGCATGCGTGTCGATGCCGAGGAATAGCGGACCATTGATACCCTGCCGCTCGCGGTATTGGCAAATGGCCTGACAAATAGCAAGTACATGCCATTCATTGAAGCTCGTTGCTAACGCTGAACCACGATGTCCTGAGGTGCCGAACGTGACCCTTTGTGCCAGCACAGATGGATCGGGTTTTTCCGTGAAATAGGCGGTAACAAGTTTGGGTATGTCTACCAACGCCGATAGTCCAACAGGCTTGCCTGCCAAGGGATTTATTTTCATGGTCGTATCGTCCAAGCTGCTCATTTCATGTCTCCTGCATTGGATAAATTCCCTTAACGCGACAGCTCAATGGGATTCATACTCCTTTCTTCAAAGCGCTGCGCGTGATTTGTGCCTTGGCAGCCGCCACAACGTGAGCAGGCTCAAAGCCGAAGTGCTGCTCGACGACCTTAGTCGGCGCAGACAGGCCGAAGGTGCGCAGACCAAGGATGGCTCCATCGAAGCCGGTATAGCGTTCCCAGCCAAAAGGGGAGGCCTCTTCGACTGCGACGCGCGCCGTGATCTCGGGTGGCAACACACTGTCGCGATATTCCCGACTTTGATTTTCGAACAACTCCCATGACGGCATACTGATTACGCGTGCCTTGATTCCTTCAGATTTCAGCTGCTCGTAAGCAGTAACGCAGAGTGAGACTTCGCTACCGGTAGCCAGCAGCAGTACATCGGGCTTGTGATCCGCTGCATCGACTAGTACATAAGCACCGCGCGATACGCCATTCGCCTGTGCATATTGGGTGCGATCCAGGGTGGCTATTGCTTGCCGTGTTAGTACGAGGCAAACCGGACGATCTTTGAGCTGCATAATGACACGCCACGCTTCGACGACTTCATTGGCATCAGCCGGCCGCAATACAATCATGCCGGGCATTGCACGCAATGACGCAAGATGCTCGATGGGCTGATGCGTCGGCCCGTCTTCCCCCAAGCTAATCGAATCATGGGTCCAGATATAAATGACGGGAATTTGCATCATTGCGCTCAGCCGAATCGCCGCGCGGCAATAGTCCGTAAAAATGAAAAAACTTGCGGCGTAAGCACGCAATTTTGACAAGCTCATTCCACTGGCAATGGCGCACATCGCATGCTCGCGTATGCCGAAATGAAAATTGCGTCCGCCGTAATTGCCCCCTTCACTGTCCCCCTGCCTGGGTGCCTGAAAATTGCCATAAAACGTATCTTTTAATTCTGTTTTGGTCGAAGGTGCAAGATCTGCTGCGCCGCCAAGCAACCACGGCATTTGTGCGGCAATCGCATTTAACACCTTGCCCGATGAATCGCGCGTTGCGATACCCTTCTGATCTGGCGGAAATGTTGGTAGCGCGCTATCCCAGTTTTCCGGCAGGTCACGCAATTGCATACAGTCGATCTGTTTGGCCAGATCCGGATACTGCGAGTGATAGGCTGCAAACAATTGTTCCCAAGCGGCATGCTTGGTTGCGCCGCGATTGCCAAGCTGCGCCTTGAAATGTGCCGAAACACCCTCTGGCACATAAAATTGCGAGTCAGGATCCCAGCCGAAAAACTCCTTCGCCAGTCGTGTTTCTTCGGGGCCAAGCGCCTCGCCGTGTGCTTCTCGCCGATCCTGCTTGTGTGGTGCTCCGTAGCCGATGTGAGACCGCACAATAATCAGCGTGGGACGGTCATGAGTATTAAGGAAAGTTTCATAGGCATGCGTGAGCAATGTCAGGTCGTTCGCATCCTCGACGCGCACAACATGCCAACCGTAAGCCGTAAATCGGGCGGCCACATCTTCGGTAAAGGTAATGCCAGTGGATCCTTCGATTGAGATGTTATTGTCGTCATAGATCCAGCACAGATTGGCCAGTTTAAGATGCCCTGCCAGCGACGCTGCTTCACTGCTAATTCCCTCCATCATGTCGCCGTCGCTGCATAGCGCATAAACGTTATGATCGAACAGCTCGTAATTGGGGCGGTTATAAGTAGCCGCAAGCCAGCGTTCGGCAATCGCCATGCCGACGCTGACCGCAACACCCTGTCCGAGTGGACCCGTGGTGGTTTCCACGCCGGAGGTCCATCCGAACTCGGGATGCCCGGTGCAGCGGCTTCCGGCCTGACGAAAATTCTTGAGGTCATCGAGTGTCACAGCAAGCCGATCCGCTAATTCGTAACTTGGACTGGTTGCCTTGACTCCGGATAAATACAGCAGGCTATAGAGCAATGCCGAGGCGTGGCCGGCGGAAAGAACGAAGCGATCGCGGTTTGGCCATTCTGGATTCTCGGGGTCGTAACGTAGAAAGCGCTGCCATAGACAATAGACCGTTGGGGCTGCACCCATAGGCGTGCCCGGATGGCCCGATTGCGCTTTTTCGACGGCGTCGATGGACAGTGTACGAATAGTGTTGATGCAAAGCTGGTCGAGTTGAATGTGGTCGATCATGATTTACTCCCTATTCCTTGTCCCTCGCAGAACCTGGTGCAATGCGCAAAATGTCCAACATTGAGTGACAGGCTCGCTCTTGATAAAGTCCTTTTTGCGTTACTGCACAAGGCCATGTTTAAGCATGCTTAATTACCTTTGGTCAATCTGTCACTCTTTGATTTGATGCAAGCCATCAGGTCGACCCATGACTTGGTAAACGCTTCGGTACCTTCGCGCTGAAGGTCGGCGGCCAAAGTTTCATCGTTAATGCCTTCTTCCGTGAATTCGGCGAGTACGCTTTCGGCATAGCCGCCATCAACCGGCAGGGTGCCATTCACTTCCCCATGATCGGCAAAAGCGAGCAACGTCTTCTCGGGCAGGGTATTGATGGTATCGGGTGCCATGAGCGCTTCGACGTACAGGATGTCGGAGGCGTCAGGATCCTTGGTACCTGTGCTGGCCCAGAGTAAACGTTGTGGCCGGGCTCCAGAATTGGCCAGCTTCTGCCAACGAGGTGATGCGAGCAAGTCGCGATACGCTTTGTAAGTGCGCATGGCGATTGCAATGCCTAGACGATTGCTTAGACCAGGCTGAATCTTTTCTTTGATAGCCGCATCCCAACGGCTGACAAAAATCGATGCTACGGAATGAACGACAGGATCAAGGCCGCTGGCGATGCGTCGTTCTATGCCGCGCATATACGCTTCGGCTGCTGCGATGTAATGTTCGCGCGAGAACAGCAACGTGACATTCACCGGCACGCCTGCAAAAATGGCTTCTTCAATCGCAGGAATCCCCGCGTGAGTGCCGGGAATCTTGATGAAAAGATTGGGACGTTTTGCTCGAGCATGAAGTTGGATCGCCGCTTTTATGGTGCCAGCCATATCGTAGGCCAGCAAAGGCGATACTTCCAGCGATACCCAGCCATC
Source organism: Candidatus Nitrotoga sp. AM1P (assembly GCF_013168275.1). GTDB lineage: Bacteria > Pseudomonadota > Gammaproteobacteria > Burkholderiales > Gallionellaceae > Nitrotoga. The sequence goes on from NZ_AP019547.1 coordinate 2,281,783, forward strand.
AATCCCGCCAGTGGCATCATGAACCGGACGAAAGAGGTCGGCTGCCTGGGTTAAATCCTCCAAGGCCAGCTCAAGGAACAGTTCTTCGCCTGATTTACCCGCTACTGTTTTTTGACGGATGGACTCGTCATAGAAAGCGCCCTTATTAATGGCGTTATCGAAAATCGTGGGGTTAGAAGTGAGCCCCGTTATCGAGAGTTCATCAATGTAGCGGCGTAATGTGCCACTGGTCAGAAGGTCGCGTGTGATGTTGTCGAGCCAAAGTCTCTGACCGAGATTATGCAGTTGTTGTGTGGACTTCATAATTTCTCCTGTAGGGTGGGTTTGATAGTACCGAGTAATGCGGGCAAATTGAAATTGTAAGATCGCCTATGTGCTGTATCGTTGCTTCACCCAGTGTGCGAGGCAGCTGCCTGGAGTTAAATGTGAGTTGTGTACGGAACACTTCAAAAACGGTCGAGTACCGATCCCGGTTTTTATCGTCAAGATGGACGTTAAGGCCAGCAGAAGGCAATCGTTCAACAAGAAAAACAATTCGACTGCGGATTTCATGTTGCTGCCTGTTCTAGTGTGGGATTAAACCAATCTCCGTCTGCTGCAATCAGCGCATTAGCCTTTTTAGGTCCCCAGCTGCCAGGTTGGTAGGGCTGTACAGAGTGATGGGTTTTAAGAACTGGCTCAACCACCGCCCAGGCGGCCTCAATCGCATCCTCACGAGTAAACAGCGTTCCATTACCGGCCATAACATCTGTCAGGAGCCGTGCATAGGGTATTTCTTCTTGTGATTGTTTATAAAACAAATCGAGTTCTTGCTGATCGCCGATGAACTCCTGGCCTACATGTTTAACACGAGCAGCAAGGGCTATTACGAAATCGGGAGAGAGCCGGAAACGCAGATAGTTGGCTCGCCCGTTCGCTGGAGCGGAATCGTCGAACAATCTTTGCGGCGGCGGTTTCAGTTGAATCAGCACTTCTGCCGCCGTTGTAGCCAGAAATTTACCGGAACGCAGGTACCACGGTACGCCCGCCCAACGCCATGAATCGATGTGCAGCCGCAGGGCACAGAAAGTCTCCACGTCGGAGTCCTTTGCCACGTGTGGCTCCTTCCGGTAACCAACATACTGGCCACGCACCAAGTCGTCCGGCTGTAGTGGACGCATGGCTTTAAAGACTTTTGCTTTCTCGATATGTACGGCTTCATAACCCTGGTAGGCCGGCGGCTCCATGGCAAGCAATGCGACGACCTGGAACAGGTGGTTCTGAATGACATCACGTAGACAGCCAGCACTTTCGTAAAATTCACCGCGCCCCTCCACCCCGAAATTCTCGGCTAACGTTATTTGGACACTAGCCACGCAGTTGCGGTTCCAAATCGGCTCCAGAAATGAATTGGCGAAGCGAAAATAAAGTATATTCATGATCGCCTCCTTTCCAAGGTAGTGGTCGATACGAAAGATAGCGTTTTCCGGGAAGACCGATTTAGCAATGAAGTTAAGTTCACGCGCGGATGCCAGATCACGTCCGAATGGTTTTTCCACGATAACGCGTGCATTCTCAGCCAAGCCAGCCACGCCGAGTCCTTTTATGACGATCGCGAATAGCGAGGGCGGGATGGCAAGGTAATGCGCTGGGCGTTGAGCATCCCCTAGCGTCTCCTTGATCGCTGTGTACGTAGCCGGATTGCTATAGTCACCTACCACGTATCGGAGCAGGGAAAGAAGGTGACGGAGAGCCTGCTTGTCATCGATCTTGCCGGATTTTTTGATACCCTCCGTCGCCCGTTTTCGAAGTTGTGCCACACTCCATGGTGAGGATGCAACGCCAACAACGGGCACATTAAGGACGCCGCGCTTCGCCATTGCGTAGAGTGCCGGGAAGATTTTTTTGTAAACAAGATCCCCCGTTGCACCAAATAATACCAATGCATCAGACGGCGCGGCGTCGCCGTTAGTTCCATCCATCCTAATTTTATCTTTTCTTTTTGCCATACCCACTTAGCTACTTTCTTATCGTGGAGAAGCTGGCCTATCGGCATCATTGCCATTAATTCCGGCAACCAAAGCAGCTTAAGAACCCAGCCCGGATTATTTTATTTGAATAGATGGGGTTGCCGACTGATTGCCTTTTCGCAGGTGTCGTTGATTCGCTTATAAGTATGCCATCGAAATAATTTTTGGGTCTGTACGCCATCGAACATAGCGCCACGGAACATGAGCAGACACTGGTCATATTGCGCTTTATGGATGCTTAATTTATTTCAAGCCAGAAATACAAGCTTACTGATTTCGTCAGTACAATTTTTATTTCTGTCAGGTGAACTAGCAAAATCACAACAGCTGGTTAGAGCATGGCTACTCCTCTGGCTATATGTTAGGCTGCGATTTGCAGCAAAGGCATACTTAAAAATTAATAAAGCCAATATAAACATGGGGCGGATTCAAGTTCGGCACGGGCGACCCAAAACAACATGGCAGCTGCTCAGGCCGATGGTGACCTGTTGGTGTTTCTCGCGGACGATTTCGATCCCTCTCCCGATCTGATTGCCGCGTATGCGGAATACCACACACTGAATCCTGATCTTAACGCTGTGGGTATAGGCCCGGGGCTATTTCCCGATAATTTTCGTACAGACATTTTCACGCGCTGGCTGGAGGATTCCGGCAAAATATTTGGTGTTCCCATGCGCCGTATTTTGGCGGTCTGGCCCAAAACATTTTTCTATGCTGGTAATGCTTCAATTAAAAAAGCCAAACTCTAGTCGCTCGGCGGTTTTGATGAGCGCTTTTTAAACGATGCTTGGGACGACTTTGAATTTGGCGTACGTTGGGCGGCGAGCGGCGGATCCCAATTCGTTGCGGGCGCCACGGCGATACACCGCATGCCGTCTCATTCGACGAACGCTGCAGGACCATGGAGCACGCCGGTAAAGCCGCCCGGGTATTGAAAAATTGCACCCTAATCTGGATCATGCGTGGCGTACCATAATCCATCGGGACAATGAACCTATCTACCCCTCACCCGAGGTAAATGCCCCGACGTATACCCGGCTCACTTTTTATGTTCAGCAACTGGATGCCGTATTCCGGCGTGGTTATCTTAGTGCCGTTGAAGCAGACTGAAGTATCCGGCTAGCGCCATATTTTGATTTCACGGGTGGAAAAGTGCGGTGGATGAGTACCGGATGAACTAGTTGAATAGAGATCTGGCATCATTTCGAAATACACTGAATGACAGTAAGTTTCGCAGTGGGGAAATTAGAAAAGACCTAAAGAAAATATAGCGATATTAGAATTTCCCCCCGTTTTTTTGTACTTAAACCAACCCGATAAAATTTTTAGTGTTTTATTGCGGCCTACTTTATGTTAGATGTAGGAGTTAAAAATGAGCTTCACACCATCCGACTTCTTGGCGTTTGCAAAAGTTTCGCAACACGATCAATGGGAGACCTTGTCCCGTGGAATACCGTTCAAGTTTGTCGTCTCTAATACAGGAATCACCATCACGACGTTGGGAGGCACTAGCCGTCACGTCGCCAATTCTGAGGTCGTTGCCTTCTGCTCGGCCTATGGGCAACCGTGGGAGGAAGAGTGCAACAGAAGGATTTTCAACTCTTCGTACTTAACCGCAATCGCATCTAAGTACAGTCTACAGAAGATGGACTTTCGCTTCCCAGAAGAGGTTCCAGCCGGGGTCATCAGCGAAGGCGCCGTTCAAACCGTGCAGGTCAATGCCTTTGAACGCAACCCTGAAGCGCGCCTGCGGTGTATCGAGGCTCACGGCACATCCTGCGTGGTATGCCAGTTCAGTTTTGGCGCTGTCTACGGCGATTTTGCACGCGCCTTCATCCACGTTCATCACCTAAATCCCCTCTCAATGCAGCGAACTGAGCACGAAGTTGATCCAGTCCGGGACTTGAGGCCTGTGTGTCCGAACTGCCACGCGGTCATTCATATGCGTAACGGTTGTCTTTCTATCCAGGAAGTCAAAGCAATGCTCGATGCCGTGGCCTCTCAAGAAAAACAACCCCAGTAATTGACCTGTCATGGTGTTATTAAAAAGGTTAGAAAGAGTCATTTCATGAAACCACGCATCACAGTTATTACCCTCTGCGTTGACAACTTGGAACGGGCGGTGCATTTTTACCGCGACGGTCTCGGCCTGCCAACGCAAGGCATCATCGGCAAAGAATTTGAGTATGGAGCCGTAGCCTTTTTTGATTTACAGCCCGGTTTAAAACTGGCAATTTGGCCGCGCACGAGCCTCGCCCACGATGCAAGAATTCCGATAGGGATTCCCAACCCCACTGAATTTTCTATCGGCCATAACGTTTCATCCACAGCTGAAGTTGATGCCGTTATGGAGCAGGCAAAAAGTGCAGGTGCTGTTATCGTCAAGCCAGCACAGAAAACCTTTTGGGGCGGTTACGGCGGTTATTTTCAAGACTTGGATCATCATCTCTGGGAAGTCGTTTGGAACCCACAGTTGTTGCCTGAAGAGTGAGGTCTCGCCCGGAGTCAAGGGCTTCTATATTACGGCGTGGCTATCGGTAAACAGGTTCCATAATGGACTATCCACTTTCGCAAGATGTCGGTATCCCTAAACCCCCAGCCCTAAAAATCAAGGTACTGGAAAAATGGTCTGATGGGTGCTTTGACTTAAAATCTGGCTAGGGGAATTATGCGAACGCGCAAATTGCTTCTTAAATCAGGGAGGTTCATATGCAACACGTTTTAATTATTCATGAGGTCGAGTCCTACCTAGCATGGAAAGTGGTATTTGACCAAGCAGTGTTCATCAGAAAGCAGGCGGGAGAAATCAGTTACCAGTTGCTGCGTTACGACAACGACGCAAATAACATCGTCCACTTCTCAGAGTGGTCATCACTGGACAATGCCCGGCGTTTCTTCGAATCCCCGGAATTGGTGGAAATTAGGAAAAAAGCAGGCGTAAAAGCACCGGACTTTATCTATCTTCATGAGATTGAACGTGGCGTGTTATAGCCTTGTTATTATGCTCAAGCGGGATACGAAAAAAGTGAATGGATAGAGGTGAGCGGCGGTAGAAAACACCAGGCGAGTGCTTACTTAATCCTTGACCCGGTAGTTAACGTACTGCTAATATAGCTCGGCAAATTATTCAACTAAATTTTAGAGGCTATAATCATGGACGTACAAGCGCTCATCAAAGAACAAGTAACCAGCAATCCTGTGGTGTTATATATGAAAGGTACACCGCAATCTCCACAATGTGGATTTTCTGCCAATGTAGTACAAACCCTTAATGCATGCGGCGTGACAGGGCTTTTTACCGTTAATGTGCTTGCTGATCCGGAAATTCGCCAAGGCATCAAGGACTATTCTGATTGGCCAACTGTTCCTCAACTCTATGTTCATGGCAAATTTGTCGGCGGCTCCGATATCGTGAGTGAGATGTATAATAACGGAGAGTTACAGAGGTTACTTCGTTCATAGAAAAATGTTTTTAGGTATTGATTTTGGGCGACCGCAAGGTCGCCTTTTTAATATTTAATTTGGCCCGGCGAGGTGTTTGCGCGCTTGCGCGATGGCAGCTTCAACCTGTTGAGGCGCAGTGCCACCGAGGTGATTGCGGCTGGCCAACGAACCTTCCAGTGTGAGTACAGAGTAGATGTCATCTGCAATGAGTGACGAGAACTGTTGTAATTCCTCCAGCTTTAGATCGCTCAGGTCGCAATTGCGCTGTTCGGCAAAGCGCACCACCAGTGCCACCGCTTCGTGTGCATCCCGGAACGGTAACCCCTTCTTTACCAAATAATCAGCTAAGTCTGTGGCCGTGGCATAACCTTGCAACGCAGCCTCGCGCATGGCTGCGGGCTTGACCGTGATGCCACCTACCATGTCGGCGTAGATGCGCAAGGTTTGAGTGAGTGTATCTACCGTATCGAACAGGGGTTCTTTATCTTCCTGGTTGTCTTTATTGTAGGCCAATGGCTGGCCTTTCATCAGTGTCAATAATGTTACTAGATTGCCGTTCACGCGGCCGGTCTTGCCACGTACCAGTTCCGGCACGTCTGGGTTTTTTTTCTGCGGCATGATGGAAGATCCCGTGCAGAAACGGTCGGCAATGTCGATGAAGCCGAAGCGTGGGTTCATCCACAGGATCAATTCTTCTGACAAGCGTGATAAATGTGTCATGGTGAGCGCGGCGCAAGCGGTAAATTCGATGGCGAAATCGCGATCGGATACTGCGTCTAGAGAGTTTTCACACACACCATCGAAACCAAGAAGTTCCGCCACCATCTCACGCTTAATCGGGTAGCTGGTGCCAGCCAATGCAGCCGCGCCAAGTGGCAGGCGATTGACGCGCTTACGACAATCAATGATGCGTTCCGCATCGCGCTTAAGCATCTCAAAATACGCCATCAGGTGATGCGCGAAACTCACCGGCTGCGCGACCTGTAAATGGGTGTAGCCCGGCATTATGGTGTTTGTATGCTGTATGGCAAGATCAATGATTGCAGATTGCAAACTGCGTATGAGTTCATAAAGTTCGTCGATGGCGTGGCGCAAATACAGACGCACATCGGTTGCCACTTGGTCGTTACGCGAACGCCCGGTGTGCAAACGCTTACCAGCATCGCCTACAAGCGTGGTCAGGCGCTTTTCGATATTGAGATGCACATCCTCTAAATCGAGTGACCAAACGAATTTGTCGTTAAGAATCTCATGTTCGATTTGTGTCATGCCACGACGGATATCAGTTAAATCCTGCGTCGTAATGATGCCGCATGCCTCCAGCATCTGTGCATGAGCCAGTGATGCATGAATATCGAACGGTGCTAGTCGTTTATCAAACTCTACTGAAGCTGTATAACGTTTCACCAGTTCCGCGACCGGTTCGGTAAATCGTCCGGACCAGGTTTTTTTGTCTTGCATCGTCATCGTCTCTTGTCCAGAATGTGCGGTATATACAGAGATATATCTGTCATGCCAAATATGCAAAGTATAAATCAAAACACGCTGTCCGATGCGTTACCCGATTTTCGTAACTGGGGTGTCATATTGCGTAGCTTGTTGTTAGTCAATGGTATGGCACTGCTGGTTGCTATTGCACAGGCATCATCCTGGCAGGATATTCTGGAGCGCATAATAGACATCGCTATGCTGCTACAGCCGGTGTTGTTGTTGAATTTATCACTGTTGTTCGTGCTTAATTTCTGGTTAGCACGGCTGTCCTACAAGCAGGGCGCTACTGTAGTACTACTATTGGCAATGTCTGTCACATTGATGATTTACCATTTGGGGGGCAGGCTGTATATTTCCACTGTAGATTATGGATATTTCCATTCTTGGCGTAACGCCTTGCTCAGTAGTGTTATTGCGGGCCTTTTGTTGGTCTATTTTCAATTTCGTGCCCATGCTCTTTCCCCTGCACTGGATAAGGCTCGCTTGCAAGCCTTGCAGGCTCGTATCCGCCCACACTTCCTGTTTAACAGTATTAATGCAGTGCTGGGTATTGTTCGCGCCAACCCCAGGCGTGCTGAAACCGCATTGGAAGATATGGCCGATCTGTTCCGTATGGCAATGGCACACGATGGCGATTTAGTGACTGTGCGACAAGAAGTGGCGCTTGCGCGTCAGTACCTCGCGCTGGAACAATTACGCTTGGGCGAACGCCTCAAGGTAAACTGGTACATCGACAATATGCCGGATGATGCGTTACTGCCACCGCTGATCTTGCAGCCATTACTTGAAAATGCCGTATATCACGGCATTGAGCCGCTGGCCGAGGGCGGGATTGTCGAGATTAAGCTATATTGCAACGGCAATGAAATGCACCTTGAAATATATAATCCGCGTCAGGAACAAGGCAGCCACCATGTAGGCAACAAAATAGCATTGAGCAATATACGTGAACGTTTAGCGCTGCAATTTGATGTCGAAGCAAGTTATAAGGTTGAAATTGGCAAGGATTTTTACCGCGTGCATATCAAGCTGCCCTATGTTAAGGAACTTTTGCAGTCGCCTTCTGTCACTTGAGAGAGTCTGGGTAAAAGCTCTCGCGTGGGAAAAGAGAGCTGCATTGCTTGGTTAAACTTTAAGGAGAGTTCTTTTAAGGAGAGTTCAATGAACAATGTTGAAATCCCCCTCACTGTTTTTATAGTGGATGACGAGCCGCCTGCACGCAATCGCCTTAAGGATCTACTCACCGATTGCGTTGAAAAACTGCCGCTGGAACTGGTAGGTGAAGCAGGCAATGGGCACGAGGCACTGGATAAGTTATCTGAAGTACAAGTAGACGTGGTGCTGGTAGATATTCGGATGCCGAAAATGGATGGAATCGAACTGGCGCAACATCTTAATAAGCTGCCTAAGCCACCAGCAATCATTTTTACCACAGCTTATGATGTTTACGCCATTCAGGCGTTTGAGTTGCATGCTGTTGATTATTTGCTTAAACCTATCCGGCTTGGGCGTTTATCCGAGGCTCTCATACGTGCACGTTCTGCCGTGCCTTTAGCGAATGAAAAATTACAGGAACTTGCCCCTGAGCCGCGTAAAAATCTTGCTATTCACGAACGTGGCAAGATCCATCTTCTTCCCATCGAGCAAGTGTTGTATCTACGTGCTGAGCTGAAATACGTTACTGTGCGCACAGTGGAACGTGAGTACCTGATTGAAGAATCGCTTGGCGCGCTGGAAAAGGAATTTGCCGCACGTTTCATTCGCATCCATCGCAATTGCTTGGTGGCAAAAGACGAGATTGCCGGCTTTGAAAAAGTGGTCGACGAGAAAAACGGTGAGTCACATTGGACAGTCAATCTCAAGCAATTAAATGAGATGTTGCCGATTAGTCGCAGACAGCAGTTTATTGTGAAAGAGTTTGGTTAGTTGGGTCACGCTTTATTACCTTGCCGAACCAACTAAAAATAAAGTTTGTTGCAAGCAGAATGTATGCAGGGATCAGCAAACTGCTTTCATGTATCAAAAATCCCCCCAAGATTTACATAAAACAAGACTTACATAAAAAATGAGGGGCAATAATATTGCCTTTAACTCTATCCGCTATTCCTCAATCCCGCCGCAATTCCGTTAATTGTCAGGTGTATCGCACGTTTCACTAGGTGGTGGGTGTCGCCCGAGCGGTGGCGGTGTAATAACCCAACTTGCAGGTGGTTAAGCGGGTCGATATAGGGAGTACGCGTGGTAAGGCTGCGCGCCAAGGTTGGGTTGCTCTCCAGCAAAGTGGTTGCGCCGGTGATTGCGAACAGCATGTCCACAGTGCGTTGCCATTCCGTTTCTATCATGTGGAAGATGGTGTGACGCAAGCTTTCGTCCGGCACCAGTTCGGCATAGCGTGAGGCGATACCCATATCGGTTTTGGACAGAACCATGTCCATGTTAGAGAGCAGGCCGCGAAAAAACGCCCAGTTTTGATACATGGCTTGTAGTTGTTGCAGTCCGGTTTCGCCTTCACGTTCGATAAATTGTTGTATTGCGCTACCAAAGCCGTACCAGCCTGGCAACAGTACGCGGTTCAAACTCCAACTGAATACCCAAGGAATAGCGCGCAAATCTTCAATATTGTTGGATGCCTTGCGCGAGGAGGGGCGACTGCCGATGTTGAGTTCAGCAATTTCTCGAATCGGTGTGGCAGCGAAAAAATAATCGGTAAACCCGGGAGTTTCATAAACCAGTTTGCGGTAGGCGGCGAAGGCATCTAGACTGAGCGCTTCCCCAATGCGGAGGTATTCCGGCATGGTGCTGCCATTATGATCGCCGTGGTGATGCAATAGTGTGGCTTCCATGGTGGCGGCGATAAGAATTTCCAGATTGCGCCGTCCAATTTCCGGGTCGGAATATTTGCTGGCGATAACTTCGCCTTGTTCGGTGATGCGAATTTGAGCGTTTACGCTGCCCGGCGGCTGCGCCAGAATGGCCTCGTAGCTTGGGCCGCCCCCGCGCCCTACCGTACCGCCACGGCCGTGGAAGAGGCGTAATTCAATACCATGCTTTTTGAACACTTTAACCAGTTCGAGTTCAGCCTTGTAGAGTTCCCAATTGGCGGTAAGGTAACCCCCATCTTTGTTGCTGTCGGAATAGCCCAGCATGACTTCCTGTGTGTTGTCGCGGCTCTTTAGCAGTTCCCGGTAGAACGGAATAGAGAATAATTCATTCATGATTACGCCGCAATTGCGCAAGTCAGTGATGGTCTCAAATAGCGGAATGATGTTGAGGTGCAGCTCATGATCGTTGTCCAGCAAGCCGGCCTGTTGCAACATTAGTGCTACTTCAAGCATGTCACTTACTGAATCAGTCTTGGAAATGATGTAATTGGGCAATGCTACGTGACCAAAGCGGTGGTGAATTTCTGCAGCCACTTGCATCAGTTGCAGCTCACCTTGTGCGGTATCGGAGAACAGTTCCAAATCGTTGGCCAATACCTTGCCTGCCTGCAACGCCATAATTAATGCACTGCAACGACCTGCCTCATCCAGCTTGAGGTAATTAGTGGTACCTGCCTTGGCGAGCAACTCACTCACTACTTGTTCATGCACCCCACTGTGCTGACGCATATCCAGCGGTGCGAGATGGAAGCCGAATACCTCGACGGCCCGGCGCAGATAAGCCACTCGCCCGCGTGCCAGGTACAACGCGCCGTGTTGTTCCAGTGAGTGAATAATAATGTCAAGATCGGCTATATATTCTTGCGCATTAGCGTAAGGTTTGGCATCTTGGCCAACGGCACGCAGGTGCTTGACGTGGTGTCCAAGTTGTTCTGTCGTAGCCACCAGACGCGAGTAGATGGCGATCAGCACGCGGCGATAAGGTTCATCTTCTCGACTTACCGCTTTGTCCGGCGATTGCGCGGCAAACGCTTCCAACTCCTGGCTGACTTTTACCAGTTGGGTAGACAGACTCAGTCGTGTACCGAGCAGATGGGTTTCCGCCAGATAGTATTCCAGTACTGTAGCTGAATGCCGCATGGCTGCGTCCAGCATGACCTGGTGCGTGACGAACGGGTTGCCGTCGCGGTCGCCGCCGATCCAGCTGCCGATGCGTAGAAATGGCGGAATGCGCAGGCGCGTGTCGAAGCGCGCTTCTATTTGCTTTTCCAGGCTGGCATAAATCTTGGGAATTTCACTGAGAAAAGTATAGCGATAATAGGTTAGCCCATTCTTTATTTCATCCGGCACTGTTAATTTGGAAGTGCGCAACATGCGCGTGTGCCACAGAATCAGTACGAAGCGGCGCAGGGCTTCTTCATTATCGGCAAGCTCGTCCGGTGTCATGTTGATTCGATCGCGGTCTGATAGCAGGCTGGCGATGATGAGCTGGCAGTCGAGAATGCTTTTGCGCTGCACCTCGGTAGGGTGTGCGGTCAGCACTGGTGAGATCAACGCCTTGTTAAGAAAAGCCTGTATGGCCTCGGTAGAAATATTCTTGTCCTGTATACGATCGAGAGCCAGTTGCACACTTCCTTCTTGTGGCAGTGAGCCAGCATTGAGATGTGCGCGACGACGACGGTTGTGGTGCAGGTCTTCGGCAATGTTGGACAGTTGCGAAAAATAACTGAAAGCACGAACTACGGACAACGTGTCGCGCGGTGACAACGCATCCAGGATTTGTTCCAGTTGGTGGCGATCTCGCTCGTCCTGAGTCTTGCGGAAAAGCACTGCACAGCGTCGCACGTTCTCGACTAAATCGAAGGTTTTATCGCCCTCCTGTTCGCGCAGGGTGTCACCAAGGATACGTCCGAGCAGGCGAATGTCTTCACGTAGTGGTATGTCTTTAAATGATATGTCGGCAGGCGTGGCAAGCAAGTTCATGGCGTTTATCTTCATAAAACAGGTGTCTTCTACAGCATACGGTATAACGCGCGCGCAATAGGCTCATGTTAGAATGCGGCGCAATCGAATTTACAACTAAAGATTCAGGAAAAGCAATGAATCAGGTATCTCAGACGCAAACCATTCCCGCAAAACTGGTCATCGTATCGCGTGAAAGCGCGTTGGCAATGTGGCAGGCAGAATTTATCCGTGATCGGCTGCGCGCATTATACCAACAAACTGAAATCAGCATATTGGGCATGACCACGCAAGGCGATCAAATTCTTGATATAACGCTGTCTAAAATTGGTGGCAAGGGTTTATTCGTGAAAGAGCTTGAGACTGCGCTGGAAGATGGACGCGCTGATATTGCGGTGCACTCGCTGAAGGATGTGCCCATGCATTTGCCACAGGGGTTTATGTTGGCCTGTATCGGCAAGCGTGAAGATGCGCGCGATGCTTTTGTGTCTAACCTCCATGCCAATCTCGAAGCGCTACCGCCGGGCAGTGTGGTCGGCACTTCCAGCTTACGCCGCGAAAGTCAGTTGCGTGCCCGTTTCTCCCACCTGAAAATTGAGTCATTGCGAGGTAATGTGCAGACCCGTTTGCGCAAACTGGACGAAGGCAAATATGCTGCCATCATACTCGCCGCTGCGGGTTTGAAACGTTTGGGCTTGGGCGATCGTATTCGCGATTTAATTTCTCCTGAGAATAGCCTGCCGGCAGTCGGTCAGGGTGCGCTGGGTATTGAATGTCTCATTTCCCGCCCTGATCTGGAAGTACTGTTGCGACCACTACACCATGCGGACACTGCTGCTTGTGTGCAGGCGGAACGTGCCTTGAGCCGTGCGCTGGCGGGTAGCTGCCAAGTGCCGCTAGGTGGTTTTGCAGAAATAGTGGGCAATGAGCTGCGCTTGCGAGGTTTTGTCGGCAGCCCGGATGGCAAGCGCATGGCGCATGCCGAACTATGTGGTTCAACCGCCGATCCTGAAGCATTAGGTAATGCCGTGGCGCAAGCTTTGCGCGCGCAAGGCGCGGATGAGATTCTGGCTACTCTATGAAATTTGACACAATAATTCACTACAGAGGCAACAAGATAAAAAGAATACATTTTGTTTTGGTAGATATTTCACTGCCAATGACTGTAATAAAACAAAATTTGTTTTTGGCATGATGCAACAGCAGCCACTAGCCGGATTGAACATCGTGGTGACTCGCCCGCGCGAGCAGGCAATGCAATTGGCACAACGCATAGCACAGGCTGGGGGGCAAGCCACCCTGTTTCCTCTGTTGGAAGTTAGCCCGGTGCTTGACTCGCAGCCCTTGTGTGCGCTTATCACCCGTTTGCATGAATTCAATCTTGCTATTTTTATTAGCCCCAATGCAGTGCGTTATGGCATGGAAGCTATCAACGCTGCAAGCGAATTTTCCCTCCCTAATCAGCTGGATTTTCCTCGCTCCTCTCCTCTTGCAAATGGAACAGATGTGGGCAATAACACGGGAGAGGGTAACGTTGGTGTTTCAACCGAACAATATAATGCGTTGCCAACGACCTTAAAAATTGCGACGGTAGGACAAGGTAGTGTTCGCGCACTGCGCGATTACGGTGTAAAAAATATCATCGCGCCGCAAGATCGTTTCGATAGCGAAGCATTGCTGGCGCTACCGGAATTAAAACAGATTGCAGGCTGGCGTGTGGTGATTTTTCGCGGCAATGGTGGACGTGAGTTATTGGGCAATACCCTTAAAGCGCGTGGCGCCAAGGTTGAGTACGTTACGTGTTACCAACGTGCCAGGCCGCGTCAGAATGCCTCCATGCTACTTGCTGCCAATCCAGATGCAATTACAGTAACCAGCAGTGAGGCGTTAGGTTATCTGTGGGCCATGCTGGATAACATGGCGAAAAAACGGCTTGCCACTGTGCCACTATTCGTGCCGCACGCACGTATTGCCGAAATTGCACATAAGTTGGGTTGGAGCGAGGTGGTGCCGACTGAAGTAGGGGATGACGGCCTGATATCGGGTTTGATAGCATGGGCAAAGAAAAATGCTGCAAACAGAATTGGAAATAAGCTATGACCCAGCAAGCGCCGCCCGCCGAACAAATTAATTCTGCCATGCCGGAGACTATGGCAGCACCTACCGCTTCGTCTCATAATTCAATGGAAAATATCATTTCCCGCATAAGTATTATGAAGGTGGTCCTGGCTGTGGTCCTGGTAGTATTTTTATGGCAGTGGTTTGATACCCACCTCCAGATTAATAATATGCAGCAGGAATTGGCGCGCCGCTTGGCTGAAATGGATGGGAACAACAAGGCCAACCAAGTGTTAATGACGCAAGTGAAAGAGTCCATGCGCGAGCTGTCTGTCAAAGTTGGCGTGCTGGAAGCCCATTCTGCCGAAGCACAAAATCAGCGTGCTGCGCTGGAGTCGTTGTATCAGGATTTGTCCGGCAGCCGCGACGAGACAGTGCTGGCTGAAGTGGAGCAGATGCTGTTGATTGCTGGGCAGCAATTGCAACTTTCTGCCAATGTGAAAGCGGCGTTAATTGCCATGCAGCAGGCCGATGATCGCCTTAAACGCATGGATCGTGCCGCCTTAAATGGATTACGTAAGGCTATCAGTCGCGACATTGACAAGTTGCGTACATTGCCAGATGTGGATGTGCCGGGTATCAATTTCCGCCTCGATAATCTTATCGCCGAAGTCGATACCTTGCCGCTGGTACAGGATATTGCGCATGTGCCACAGGAAAAAAATGTCATTATGACCACGCCGGTACGTGAGGAGGGCGCATGGCAAAGGTTAATGCGCGAAATCTGGGAAGACATGAAACGCTTGGTGCGCATCGAAAATATGCAGAAGCGTGAGTTGCCGCTATTGTCGCCTACACAAACGTTCTTTTTGCGCGAAAACTTGAAGTTACGCTTATTGTCAGCACGTCTTGGTTTGTTGTCGCGCGACGAAAAGAGCTTTAAACATGATCTGCAGTCGGCGCAGGAATGGATAGTGCGCTATTTTGATGCCAAATCCACCCGGGGTGCGCAGGCTGTCACGACCTTGCAGAAGTTGCGGGAATCCAGCATAAACATTGAAATGCCGGATGTCAGTGCGAGCCTGGAAGCCGCGCGTAACTATCGTTCTTCGCTCGGTAAGGGGTTGCGATGAAATTCCTGGTGTGGCTACTGGGATTATTCTCGCTGGCCGTGGCGCTGAAGTTGGCAGCACACAATCCCGGCTACGTGTTGTTAGTGTATCCGCCCTATCGTATTGAGGTGTCGCTGACCTTGTTTTTGCTGATGATGTTAGCCTTGTTGGTGCTGGGATATTTCACCGTGCGCTTGGCGCTGTCCGCCATCCGCCTTCCCGCTTACGTGCGCCAGTTCCGCATGGAACGTGCTCACAGCAAAGGTCACTCAGCCATGATGGAAGCGCTTGACGCGTTCTTCGAGGGGCGCTTTGCGGTAGCAGAAAAAGCTGCGGTACGCGCGATGGAATTAGGTGAAAGTTCCGGCCTCAACCCTGTTATTGCAGCACGTGCAGCACATGAGTTGCGTGAATTCGAGAGGCGAGATGCTTACCTGGCTACAGCCGATAATGAGTCGGTAGGTGTATCCACCATGCGCTTAATGGCGCAAGCCAAATTTAATCTCGATCAACATCAACCTCAAGCCGCGCTTCAATCGCTAAAAGAGTTGCGCGAGAGCGGAGTAAAAGGACATGTTGGCGCGCTTCATCTTGAGCTTAGGGCACAGCAACAGGCGCGAAATTGGGACGCAATACTGGATATTGTAGATCAATTGGAAAAGCGCAGTGCAATGGACGGCGTCGCTGTTGCGCAGATACGCCAGCAAGCTTGGCTGGAAAAAATCCGCGCACACACGCTGGATGCTCCCGCGTTGCTGGCCATTTGGAAAAGTACCCCTGGGGAGTTCAAAAGGCGCCCTAAAGTTGTAGCGGCTGCTGCACGTGCTTTCATCCATCAAGGGGATTGTCGTAACGCAAGGCAGATTATCACTGACAGACTGAACGCGGCATGGGATAGCGATTTGGTAATGCTCTATGGGGAATGTCTGACGGGCGAAGCAGGAAGCTATATTGAACAGGCAGAGCGTTGGCTCAAGCAGCATCCTGACGATGCCGGATTATTGTTGGTGCTGGGGAAGCTGTGTTTGCATCAGGGGTTATGGAGTAAAGCTCAAAACTATCTGGATGCCAGTAACAGCATTGCACCCAGCAGCGTTGCGTATACTACGCTCGGTCATTTGTCGGAGAAATTGCAGCAACCGGATGAGGCATTTAAATATTTTCAAAAAGCAATGGCGTTGACGCAGGGTAAATAAGTACGCATAACCTGAATGAAATCGAATCTAAGAATCAAATGTGCTGAGCAATGTACTAAGCTAAGAACACTTCTGGAAGTCTTTGATGGATGATTACATGTTTCTAATTTTTATTATTTTCGAATCGACTTGAATTAAATAACGTGGACAATTTTTTTGCGGTCGCGATGATGTCCTTCGCGCCAAATAAAGCCGAAATCACCGCCAGCGCATCTGCACCGGCATGCACTAACGATGCGGCATTGTGCGGGGTGATGCCACCTATTGCTACCAGCGGTACGGAAAGTTCGGCGCGTGCCTGCTGCAATAGCTTAATATCTGCCACTTCAGCGTTGGGCTTGATGGTTGAGGGAAAAAACGCTCCGAAGGCCACGTAATCTGCACCTGCATGAACTGCATCCTGAGCCAGTGATAGACGGTTATAGCAAGAAATGCCGATGATTTTATGCCTGCCCAGTGTGGCACGCGCCGTATCAACGCTCCCATCCGCTACACCTAAATGCACGCCGTCTGCATCTACCTGCGCCGCTAGTTGGGCATCGTCATTTACAATAAACGGTATGGCAAATTCACGCGTCAGTTTGCGTAAGGCGTGAGCCTGTTCCAGTCGCTGCGTGGTATTTGCTGATTTATTGCGATACTGCAGAACCCGTACTTCGCCTGTCAGCGCCAGTCGCACGCGATGCAGCAAGTCTGTGGTGTCAGCGCAGTCTGGCGTAATGGCGTAAACGCCTTTAATGGCGTACGCTGGATTCATCCTCTTCGTCATCACGAGCCCAAAATAAACGATCTGGAATGTGTTGTCCCATGCCGGGGCGGAAGGCATATTGCAATGCCTGCCAAGTGAACTCCTGAGCTTCTTTCACCGCTTCATTCATCGACAGGCCGTTTGCCAGCAAAGAGGCAATGGCCGAGGCCAGTGTGCAGCCGGAGCCATGGTAAATGCCTGACAGACGTGCCCAGCTATCGCTACGGACTAGTAAGCCGTTCTCGCCGTAAAGAGTGTTAATTACTTTGGGTGTATGCTCGTGTGTGCCAGTCACAAGTACATATTCACAACCAAGCTGTATGATGCGCTTAGCACACTCGGCCAGGTCGGGGTTATCTTCGTCATTATCCTCATCTTGAATGAGGCGGCGTGCTTCTATGCTATTCGGTGTCAGGATAGTGGTCTGCGGTAATAACAGCTCGCGCAGTGCATCCAACATGTCCTCATCGGCCAGTTCATCGCCACGGCCGGATGCCAGTACCGGGTCAAATACCAATGGAATATCGGGATAGTCTGAGATCACTTCAGCAATCGCCGCAATATTCTCTACACTGCCCAGCAGACCGATTTTGAACGCTGCCACGGGCATGTCTTCCAGCACGGCGCGTGCCTGATCCGATACCCACTCAGCATCAATTGGCAAGATGTCATCTACCCCGCCAGTGTCCTGTACCGTGATTGCCGTCACAACAGACAAGGGATGACAGCCCATGCTGGCAATAGTCAGAATATCAGCCTGCAAACCTGCCCCCCCGCTGGGATCGGTGGCACCAAAAGTAAGGACAATAGGCGGGATATCAGACATGGCAGTAAGTGTCATTGTAAAATACAAAATAAAAATGCAATTTTAACTGAAATTACTCGCCATGACCCCGAACCCTGAATATAAAACCTATATGTGCCTTATTTGCGGCTGGCTGTACGACGAAGCCACTGGCTCCCCGGAAGATGGTATCTTGCCCGGCACGCGCTGGGAAGATGTGCCTGTTAACTGGACTTGCCCGGAATGCGGGGCGCGTAAGGAAGATTTTGATATGGTTGAATTTTAATTCTCAGCTTAAAAGCAGCTTGTATTTGCATGCAGTTGAGCGTATAAAAGTAAACATTAGAACTGGGTAAGATTAGAACGTAAACCATTTGGGAGACGCTTATCGAGACTGCACTAAATACAATTTGAAGTGAGTATCTTGCCGGTATTAAACCGGTTAAGTCGGTAACCCATATATCGACATATAACGCCGCGCGATGCGGCGTTATTATCTCTCAAGTGCGAATACGGTTTGCTGTGACCAGCAGCTCCATCCTGATCAGATGAAAGATTGTCCTCGTGAACGGGGATAGTTGATTTACCAGCTTCTTTATAGCGTGGCTGAATTACGTATCAGGCCAATGTTTTCATCAGCCAAAACAGTTTTCGATAAGCTAAGCTACAACCTCATGGCAATGCTCGGGCAACACGGAAACCCGTGTAAGAGTTACGACTCGACTGATCGCTCATGAAGCGAACAACGGAGCGCGCGTCCCTCGGATCAATGATCCAGGAACCGCCGCGCAGCACTCGCCATTCCTGATTGCTAAGGGTGCTGATTGCACCGCCAGACGACCAAGCCTTGCCATCTGCCGGAGCTCCGTTGTAGGTATCATGCCAGGTATCCTCTACCCATTCCCATACGTTTCCCAGCATGTCATGCAACCCAAATGCGTTAGGCGCAAAACTACCGACTGGCGAGGCACGCTTACAACTCCACTCACTTTTGCTGTCTTGGCAGTTACAGTTGTTTTTGCCAAGCTTATCACCCCAGTAATATTCCGTCACCGATCCGGCACGGCACGCGTATTCCCATTCAGCTTCAGTCAACAAGCGGTAGGTCTTGCCTGTCTTGGTCGATAGCCAGCGCACATAGGCTTGCGCATGAATAAAATTAACATTGGTCACGGGCAGATTGTCACCTGCCCAACCGTTATCTGCAGGGGAATAGGTAGTCTCGCCGGACACGAGGAAACGCTTCCATTCCGCCACTGTGACTGGGTATTTTCCTACTGCAAAAGAGTGAGGAATGGTAACCTTATGTTTGTCAGATACTTCGCCCATGCGATAACTACCAGCCGGTATTACTACCATCTCGGGAGTATCCGTTCCATCGCGGAAAAATTTGGCAAGCCCAATTTGGGTTGCCGCCGTCATTTGCTCCAGTTGAATTTGTTCTACCGACCAACACTCTATGCCTAGCGGTCCATTCAGCGCTTCTTTCTGCTCTTGAAATTTTGCCTGAGCCTGTGCATGCTCTTCCGCCAGATAAATAAGATGGGCAACCTCTTTATCATTAGATGGTTGCACCCATTCCTTTTCTACTAAGCCATCTTGCGTGATGGCATTAATAAGGTGGCTACCCGCAGATAGAAAAAAGCGCCGGGGTGTGTTTTTATCCAGTCTACCTTGATCGTCGCCATTTATAGTGAGATAGCAATCCATATCAGATTCAAGCAGCAAAGCGGCGGCACTCTTAACAGGAGATTCGCCGCCGGAATCTGAATTCTTGAGACAGTCTTCGTGTTGTTCATTACTCATTAATGCCATCCCGTGTTAAAGAATTGAAGAGAAAATGGTAAAGGTTCAGGAGCGCTCTAAATTCAAGATGAAAACTTACAAGAGCCTGATACGTAGATGTTCAAAAATTTATTTTTTGAACATACACTTAAATGAATAGCTATTGTTTACGGCAGCGTCCGGGCGAGACGAAGGCCGAAATTAAAATTCCTTATTGTCGGTACACTCCCATGACGATGGGCGCAGCGCGCGTACCTGGGAAAGCTACTCCAAGAACCGCCGCGCATCACGCGACCTAGTTGGTTGCCTCCAGACGACCAAGGTTTCCCATCGGTAGGAGCACCTTCGTAATTATCATGCCATATGTCCTCTAGCCATTCCCATATGTTCCCCAGCATGTCATGCAGCCCAAAAATATTGGGAGGAAAGCTACCCACGGGTGAGGCACGTTTACGACTCCATTCACTCCCGCTGTCTTGGCAGTTGCAGTTGTTATCGCCAATTTCATCGCCCCAATAATATTCGGTCACAGAGCCAGCACGGCAGGCGTATTCCCATTCAGCTTCGGACAATAAGCGATAGGTCTGGCCAGTCTGGGTTGATAGCCAGCTTGCGTAGTTTTGTGCGTCAAACCAACTAACATTGGTCACCGGCAAGTTATCACCTTCCCAATCGTTATCCGAGGGGGAATAGGATATCTCGCCCTTTTCGACATAACACTTCCATTCCGCTACCGTAACCGGATATTTACCTATTGCGAAAGGGCGAGTAATGGTAACTTTGTATTTGTTAAATGCTTCCCCCCTGCGATAGCTACCTGCCGGTATTACCACCATTTCGGGAGTATCCGGCCCATCGCGGAATACTTTGGCGAGTCCAACTTCGGTTGCCGCCGTCATTTGCTCCTGTTGTATCTGATCCACCGACCAACATTCTATGCCCAGCGGCTTGCCTACTTCTTCTTCACGTTTTGCTTGTAGCTGGGCATATTCTTCCGCCAGTTGAATCAAGTAGACAATCTGCTCTTCGTTATTTAAATCCTGTGTCCATTCCTTTTCCAGCAGACCATCTTGCGTGATGACGTTGATAAGATGACTACCTAAGGGGAGCGCGATACGGAGCGGAGTATTTTTCTGCAGTGCCCCATGGTTATCGTTATTTACCATGAGGCGGCAGTTCATGTCGGTCTTGAGTAGCAAGGTAGCTTCACGACTGCGCTCGGTTTCCTGCGGTTTTTGTTCTTCCATATTAGTTACCCAATCACCTCTCGCCACCTGCCGCTAATTTTAATGACAAAAACCGAGTTAACCTTGTGCTAAGCAGTAATCTGCTTAGCACATACAAACGCGAAAGATCAGTTATTTCACCAAGATTAAACTGAGATTCCACCAGTATTGTTCGCTACTCAAGTGAGATTAAATATCGAAATGGTCAAAACAGGAGAGAATCAGTTATACGGTTGGTTCATCCAGCGTGCTGGCAATACGGAACCCAAAATCGTCGTATCGGCTTGATGTTACGGCTCGGGCGCGGCTGGCGGAGCGCGAAAGTTTTGGACTGCAATCCCAAGAACCACCACGTACCACACGTCCTTGCTGGTTACCTCCATACGTCCAAGCTGTCTCGTCTGTCGGAGCTCCCTCGTAATTATTATGCCAATGGTCCTCCACCCATTCCCATACATTTCCCAGCATGTCATACACACCAAAAACATTAGGCGCGAAATTGCCTACTCGCGAAGCACGTTTACAACTCCATTTGCTCCCGCTATCCTGACAATTGCAATTGTTATCGCCTATTTCATCGCCCCAATAATATTCAGTCACAGAGCCCGCACGACAGACGTATTCCCATTCTGCTTCAGTCAGCAAGCGATAGGTCTGGCCGGTCTGGGTGGTTAGCCAACGCACATAATCCTGCGCATCAAACCAACTGACGTTAGTGACTGGCAGGGTGGTTCCTACCCATCCATTATCAGAGGGACAATGAGGAGGGTCTTCCGGCTCGACGTAAGGCTTAACTTCACTGCCGTCACCTGGTGCCCCAAAGTAAACGCTCATTGGTTCCTTGGCAACTACGCTCTTCGCATCAACGTATCTTCTCCATTCTTCTACCGTTACTGGATATTTGCCTACGGCAAAAGAACGAGAAATGGTGACCTTATGTTTATCAGATACGTCGCCCATTCGATAGCTGCCTGCCGGTATCACCACCATTTCGGGATTATCCGGGCCATCACGGAACACGGGGGCAAGTCCAGCTTTTTTTGCCGCTTTCAGTTGCTCCTGCCGTATCTGCTCTACTGACAAACATTCTATGCCTAGCGGCTGCCGCATTTCCTCTTCAAGTTTTGCTCGTGCCTGAGCGTGTTCATCCGCCAGATGAATGAAATGCACGACCTCTTCTTGCCGATATAGTGGCTGCACCCATTCTTTTCCCATCAGACCATCTTGCGTAGCGGCATGAATAAGAGGATATCCCAATGGCAAAAGGAAGCTACGGGGATAATCTCTTTCCAGCTTACCCTGATCTTCACCATCGATCGTGAGGTAACAGTCCATGTCCGTTTCCAGCAGCAAAGTGGCTATTTGGCTGTGGTCGGCTGCCTGATGTTTTTGCTCTTCCTGATCAATCACCTAATCATCTCCCATTCAGATTTCTCATTTTAATAGCGATTACCATATCACCTTCTAAGACAAGATAATGTACTGGACGCGATAAACCAGAGTAGGCATCTCCGCCCAGATTAATTCTTTCGGACGGTTTCCGTATTTTAAGTTGTTACTTGGTGCAATCTATTGTCAAAAAGTGGAGGGCAAGTGCAGATTAAGATTGAATGAGTAGGTCGCTGTTTATTACAGCGACCTGGCAATACGGAAACCAATACCGTAGTTCCGGATTGAAGGTTCAATCCACAAACGAAGGGGAGCGCGCGCGTCTCGGGGGTCGCTGTCCCAACAACCCCC
Organism: Candidatus Nitrotoga sp. AM1P; assembly: GCF_013168275.1. GTDB lineage: Bacteria > Pseudomonadota > Gammaproteobacteria > Burkholderiales > Gallionellaceae > Nitrotoga. The sequence goes on from NZ_AP019547.1 coordinate 2,304,220, forward strand.
ACGTAACACACGCCACTGTCGGTTGCCTTCAGACATCCAAGCCGTTCCGTCGTCCGGAGCCCCTTCGTAATTTTCATGCCATGGGTCTTCCACCCATTCCCATGCGTTTCCCAGCATGTCATATAGGCCAAAAGCATTCGGTTTAAAACTGCCTACGGGCGAGGCACTTTTACAGCTCCAATCGCTCTCGCTGTCTTGACAGTTGCAGTTGTTTTGCCCTATCTCATCACCCCAGTAGTATTCAGTCACTGACCCTGCACGACATGCATATTCCCATTCCGCCTCGGTCAGTAAGCGGTAGGTATGGCCTGTCTGAGTCGATAGCCAACGTACATAATCCTGCGCATCAAACCAATTAACATTAGTCACTGGTAAGTCGCTGTTAGTCTCTTTAACATAACTTAAAACTTCGTGATGCAATTCAGTTGCCTTCGTAGGGGTTTTCATTAACACCTTGTTATGCCCACGCACTGTTCCTGTACCCGCCAAATACCCCGCTCCAATACCGGGCAATGCCTCATCTTCAGGCCGCAACCTTTCGACGAAACGCTTCCACTCTTCCACCGTAACCAGATATTTCCCTACCGCAAAGGGACGAGCAAAAGTAACCTTATGTTTCTCGAATACTTCGCCCATGCCATAACTTCCCGCCGGTAGCACCACCATTTCAGGCGTGTCCGATCTATCGCGAAATGTTACTTCTTCAAGTCCCGCTTCTTTCGCCGCTATTATTTGTGCTTGTTGTATTTGTTCCGCCGACCAGCACTCTATACCCACAGACTGATTCAACTCTTCAATTTTTGGATCATTTTTCATGATATCTCCGTGGCTTAATCATAGATAATCGCACGGGCTGACAGTCCTGCAGGTGATCAGCCAGGAGCCACAACACGGGGAAATTTTCTCTCTTTCAGGGAAACATTCTAGTAGCCATGCCATATGAAACTTTCAGTGGTTTTTAAGCAGCCCTACTCACTTTTCAGAATAGCCTAAAGCAGCCCTCTCAGTCAACCGAGAGCAGTGTTTAGCCTAGGGGAACGTTGAATAATTTACTCCACCATAGACCCGGTGTCTTTTTTGTTTATTAAACAACAGCAATGTAATTACTGCCGATTCTACACATCCTGAAAACGCGTGATTTAGTGCTGATAGCTCGCACCAATAAATAGTGTTCGTCCCGGTAATGGATAGGCGTTATATCTTCCCGGAATAAATTGGCTGCTTACTGCATAATTAAAATATTTCCGGTCAAACAAATTATTCACGGACGTGCTTAACTGCCAAGGACCTGTTTTATGTATAAGTTTAATATCAGCAACCGTATAAGCTGGAATCTTTTTCCCCAAAGAATTCGCTTCGTCATTGTCCATGAATTGTGAGTCAACGTAAGTTGCAGATGAGTTCAATAGTGTTTTTTCATTTATTACCCATGCCGCACCCACATTAAACTTGTGGCGAGGTACCAACGGTACTCGCTTATCTGTAAGATTTACGTTGGTTTGCGTAAATGCTCCGCCAGCCAAAACACCGCTTAAAAACTTTGCGTCTATATAAGTATAGGCTGCATTTAATACAAGCTGAGGTAATGCCTGCCATTTTCCATCCAATTCAACCCCCCTGCGTCGTGTCGGCGGTAAGTTGGTATTGCCAATACCCGTAGTGAATGGATCAAGATGGATTTCATCACGTACCTTGTTATTGAACAATGCCGCGCGCCAGTTCCCATCATGGATGCGCTGCTCCACACTGACTTCCATGCTATCCGCCGTCTGTGGACGCAAAAATTGAAATTGATTGGTAAAGACGGGTGATGATTCGTAGATTTCATCTACATTTGCGAAGCGGAAGCTACGCCCAACTTTTCCATTTAATGCCAGCCCACTACCAAGTTGATGGCGCAGACCGAGTTCGTAGGCATTTTTTGATGCCTTAAAAGAACCCGGTGTAGCAGCAGAGCCAAATGCCGCGCCAGGAGCGGCTGCGTTGTAAATATCATTCGCGTTTATTGAGATCCGTTCTTTACGCACCCCGGCCAACAGGGATGTTGCTCTTGATAGGTGCGTCGTATTCTGTAAATACAAAGCGCTATTTTGCTGGGCCATGAATATTTGGTTAATTGGCTGTCCGATATTTGCTGCAGCGTTCGACGTATTTAAGTCGTAATTCCAGCGATACACATCAATACCCGCTACCAGAGTGCTTTCCCCACCGAATGAATGTGGTAGCTTGATACGAGGTGTAAACGAAGTCACGTTTAAGTCGCTATCGCGGTAATTTGGGAAACCGTTAAAATCAAAATAGGATTTTTGATTCTTGGTGCGGCGCGCTATTCCTACATTAACATCCGTATCAGAAAATCGTTGTTGCCATTCAAGTGCAACTTGATTGCCATCTCGGCTGGCATAGTCCAGCGGGGTGGCAGCGCCACGCGGATCAGTCGCCACCAGGTTAATACCGGCACTCGGTTGTACCAGACGCGCGCCAGGTAAGCGAATGTCCTGTCGATCGATTCCAACTTTCAATGCTAGTTCACCTGCCCCCAACATCCACCGTGTATTTGCCTGCACATTAGTTTGCTCGTTGCGATTGTTCGCACGGTATCCATCAGAAACTAATTGACTTGCTGTAAAGTCAATTCCTGCTTTACCAGAAAAATAATTAGCATTTGCCTGCACTTCAGCCAACCCATAACTACCCGCCTTTACGCTGACTTGCCCTGACTTGCCTGCTTGTGTAGGTGATTTGGTGATGATATTGATTACTCCGTTGGTTGCGCCGTCACCGTACAACACAGCCCCACTGCCACGCATAATCTCAATACGCTCAATCGAAGCGAAGGGAATAGCCGACCACTGAACCCCTGAAAGATCAGCGTTAGTGATGCGCCGTCCATCAAGCAGAATTAGTGTGTTTTGTCCGGCAGCTGCGCCAAAGCCGCGCAAATCAACCGTGGCTAATGCGGCATTGTTGCCAAATAGATCTCGCGCTGAAATACCAGCTTGCTGCGAAAGTAATTCCGGTATCGTGCGGGCGCTGCTTTTATTGATAGTTTCGCGCGTAATAATGGAAACATTAAGTGGCTTGTCAGCGTATGTTTCTTCGAATCGCGTTCCCGTGACAATGAGAGTTTGTAGCGTGGGGTCTTCCGTTATTGCATAAGCTAATGGAGTAACCGCGCACAAAATGACGGCGACCAATTTTTGGTGTTTCATTAAGATTTTCCTGAGCAAATTCCAAGGTTCCCCGTTGGAATGTTCAACCACAGGAAATGCACAAGCAAAAGGAAGGAAGTGGTGACTAACCGATACGGGCTTGCCATCCCGCCGTCCATGCGCCACCCGCAGCATTTCCCGACCTGAAGAACCCTCTGATGAGGCTTCTGTGCTCAAGGCCGGTATCCGGGCTTGCAGGACTAGACGCATCGCCTTCCCATGATTGCTCACAGTGGCTTAACTCAAGTTTTTCATAATTTACGCGTCAAGCATGTGCGCTTGCTGACGCGAACTTATGAAACATCCAGGTTATTAACACATCCACACCTGCTTACCGTTGCGGGGGCAGCACAGGCCTAAGGAATTAAATTCCCGCACCTGTTTCCCGTTTAACCAGACGCATTTTTGTGTCTGGCACCTTTAAGCGGCGCGAAGTATATCAGACGCGCAAGATTGAATGGTTTTGAGCCAGAACATGTTTCCTTGACGCATGTATTTTGCAAGAAACTCTATCAAATTATGGTGAATTGAAATAAACGTTGAAACTTTATCTTATAAAGCACATTCCAAGAACAATGGTAAAATTATTGTTTATGCAAGATTCAAATTAGGATTATGTAACATGAGCTCACGCAACGAATATTTGTTTGAACAATCGCAGCACGTCATTCCAGGTGGGGTCAACTCGCCAGTACGTGCATTTAAATCGGTGGGCGGCACGCCGCTGTTTTTTAAGCGCGGGCAGGGTGCATATGTGTGGGATGCTGACGACAAGCGTTACATTGATTATGTTGGTTCGTGGGGACCAATGATTGTTGGTCACTGTCATCCCGCAGTGGTCACGGCAGTGCAGGATGCTGCCGCGCAAGGTTTGGGTTTCGGGGCGCCTACTGCGGCCGAACTGGAAATGGCCGAACTGTTGTGCAAGCTACTTCCCAGCATGGAAATGGTGCGCCTGGTGAGTTCCGGTACCGAAGCCACCATGACTGCGATCCGTTTGGCACGCGGCTTTACCGGTCGTAGCCGGATCATTAAATTTGAAGGCTGTTATCACGGTCATTCTGATGGCCTGTTGGTCAAAGCAGGTTCCGGCGCATTAACTTTCGGTCAGCCGAGCTCCTCCGGTGTGCCAGCGGAAATCGCAGCGCTGACTACCGTGCTCGACTATAACGATGTAGCTGGGCTGGAACGTACCTTTGCTGCAATAGGCAACGAGATTGCCGCAGTTATTGTTGAGCCAGTCGCGGGCAACATGAACTTGATTATCCCAAAGCGCGAATTTCTGGATGCATTGCGTGCGCTGTGCACTAAACATGGTGCAGTGCTTATTCTGGACGAGGTGATGACGGGCTTCCGCGTCAGCCTGCAAGGCGCACATGGCTATTACGGCATTAAGCCGGATCTGGTCACGCTGGGTAAGGTGATGGGCGGTGGCTTACCTGCCGCAGCCTTCGGGGGGAGGCGTGACATAATGCAATGCCTGGCACCGCTCGGTGCGGTGTATCAAGCTGGTACCCTGTCCGGCAATCCGGTGGCAGTAGCGGCGGGATTGGCTACGCTTGAATTGGTACAGCAGCCGGATTTCTACGAGCACTTAAGCGTGTTGGCGCATCAACTAACCGAGGGTTTGGAACAAGCTGCCAAGCAGCATGGTGTCGATTTTTCCGCCCAATCCATCGGCGGCATGTTTGGTTTGTATTTCCGTGCCACCCCGCCGACCTCTTATGCCGAAGTAATGACCTGCGACAAGGAGGCGTTCAATCGGTTTTTCCATGCCATGCTGGATCAAGGCATATACATGGCGCCATCCGCATTCGAGGCAGGTTTCGTATCGTCAGCGCATACATCCGCAGACATTGCGCAGACCATCGCGGCCGCCAGCAAAGTTTTCGAAGCCTGGTAGCATGGGGTTATTTTCGCGCGCTACATTTTTTACCACGGTTAATCATTTGCGCGATTTGCCGCTACATGGCGGTAGAGAAGTTGCTTTCGCCGGACGTTCTAACGCGGGCAAATCAAGTGCTATCAATACGCTGGCCAACCACGTTCGTTTGGCTTATACCAGTAAAACGCCGGGGCGGACCCAGCATCTAAATTATTTTGATTTGGGTGAAAATTGTTTTCTGGTGGATTTGCCGGGTTATGGATATGCCAAAGTTCCACCGGAAATAAGGGCGCATTGGGAAGAGCTGCTGAGCGGGTATATACAGACACGGGAGGCATTATGCGGGCTGGTGATCATAATGGATGTGCGACATCCGCTCACCCCGTTGGATGAGCAGATGCTGGATTGGTTTGCACCCACTGGCAAGCCAGTGCATGTGCTACTTACCAAGTCAGATAAACTAAGTCGTCAGCAGGCAAATATGACGCTGAATCGTGTTAAATTGCACCTCGAGGAACATTTTCCATTTTGTTCGGTGCAATTATTTTCAAGTCTGAAAAAGATAGGTATGGAGGAGGCCGAGGCGGTGATTGCTAGCTGGTTTTCTGCCAAATAGCAGACAAAAAAATGCCCTTGGCTATAAGGAAAACCAAGGGCGAAAATGCCTCGACTTTTTCGGGTCAAGACAACCCGCTCAGGGAGGAGAAGCGGGAGATGACGTCTTACCATCTGTTAAGTCAGATTAGATAATGCTGAAAGAGTTCCAATGTTAGGTAAAAATTTTAGGATTTAAGTTATGCACACACTCGGACAATATCCACATAAACGGATGCGGCGCATGCGCCACGATAAATTTTCCCGTGCTTTAATGCGTGAAAATGTGCTGACTACAGCAGATTTCATTTACCCGGTATTCATACTGGAAGGTTCTAATCGTGAGGAGGCTGTAGCATCCATGCCTGGGGTAAAGCGCCAGACACTGGATAAACTACTCGTGCAAGCTGAGGAGTGTGTCAAATTGGGCATACCCATGCTTGCCCTGTTTCCTGTGATAGATACTTTGCTCAAGTCGGAAGATGCGCGCGAGGCGCTCAATCCAGACGGCCTCGTACCGCGCGTAGTCGCCACGCTCAAAAAACACTTTCCCGAGCTTGGCTTGATGACTGATATCGCCCTTGATCCTTATACTAGTCACGGACAAGATGGATTGATCGATGCTCACGGCTATGTCATGAACGATGAGACTGTCACCGTCCTGGCACAGCAGGCACAAGTCCACGCACAGGCCGGAGCTGACGTGGTAGCCCCGTCTGACATGATGGATGGGCGCATTGCTGCCGTACGGCTTGCCCTTGACCGCAAGGGATGTAATCACACCCGCATCATGGCTTATTCAGCTAAATATGCTTCCAGCTTCTATGGCCCATTCCGCGATGCAGTTGGTTCCAGCGCCAATCTGGGTACAGGCGACAAGTACACTTATCAAATGGATCCCGCCAATTCCGACGAAGCGCTGTGGGAAGTCGGTCTGGATTTGCAGGAAGGTGCCGACATGGTAATGGTCAAGCCAGGCATGCCTTATCTGGACATTGTTCGACGTATCAAAGATGAATTCAAGGCCCCCACTTTTGTATATCAGGTAAGTGGCGAATACGCCATGCTTAAAGCGGCCTCGCAAAACGGCTGGCTGAACGAACAAGCTTGCGTACTGGAATCCTTGCTGTCATTCAAGCGTGCTGGCGCGGACGGTATCCTGACGTACTTCGCGTTAGATGCGGCACGGTGGTTGAAGCAGGGCTAACTGCGCCGATTAACCTCCGTAGAGTTATGTATGAGAATTGCGATAATTTTTTTACTTGTTTGCAGCAGTTTGATCGTTTCGGCTTGTAGAACAACGCCAGCAGATCAAGCTCTTTGGGCTGCTTATGAGCATGAACTAAACACTAAGGTCGTCGATCCTCGGCCAATTATTTTCGGCTCATAATTCCCGGAACATTCTGTCAATTATTTTAATAGTCTGGCCAATTTTAAAATTAGTTAAGGAGCGAATATGGACATTCACGTCTATGACACTTATGTAAAAGCTAAAGATGGCCACACGATGCACTTTGATGTCTTTACTGCAGTTAAGGATGATCAGAAAGCGATCGAATTCGCTAAAGAGTGGTTAGTTTCAATTGGTGAAGGTGATGCAATTATTACGAGCAAAGAATGCAATTTTTGCCACACTCAAAGCGCCTCCAGCAATGTTGTTGAAGCGATTAACAAGGATGGGTACTTCATCTACAAGATGGAAGGTTGTAAGTAATAGCCTGGTGCTTCAAAAGAAGATATGGGAAACTATTTTTAATAAATGATTCCAAATTTGGTAGCACAGCCCCATTCATTTTGGATTTAAAACAGCTGTGCTACCATTTTCAGCAAGAAATTATTTCGTCCAGACCGAGGATGGCGCACAAAAATAGATACTTTTATATCAACTTGTTTTTTGAAGCCTTCTGGGGCCAAGCGCATCCCGGTTACAAAATGCGAAGTTAAGTAGTTCAAGTTTTATCTTTTCCCATACTATATTTATTGCCCGGCTAAATTGTGTCCGGCAACACACAGGAGCCAGTAATGTCTAACAAAAAAGTGATTCAAACCCTTGACGCACCAGCCGCTATTGGCATTTATTCGCAAGCTGTTTGCGTAGACAATACAGTGTATCTTTCCGGCCAAATCGGATTGGATCCCAACACGATGCAAATGGCAGAAGGAATTGAGGCGCAGATTCATCGCGTATTCCAGAACCTGCGCGCGGTGGCCGGTGCTGCCGACAGCAGCTTGAATGATGTGGTGAAGCTCAATATTTATCTTACTGACATGAACAGTTTCGCCAAAGTGAACGAAATCATGACGTCCTATTTCCATCAGCCCTACCCGGCGCGTGCCGTGGTAGGCGTGGCGGCACTGCCGCGAGGCGCGTTGGTGGAAATGGATGGCATATTGTGCATGCAGGACTAGACCGCACCTTCTGTGCCGCCCCGGTGTTTTAGTATTTCAAACGTGCTCCCCGCCACCATTCCTGAAGCCACATTAACCAAGCTTGCAAAACTTGGTATTCACAGCCGCTTCGATCTGGTGCTCCATTTACCGCTACGTTACGAGGACGAAACCCGGGTGACGCAAATCGTCGAGCTTGTTCATGGTGTGAGCACGCAAGTGGAAGGCGAGATCATCCACAATGAAGTGATATTCCGCCCACGTCGTAGCCTGATCTGTCAATTGCAGGACAGTAGTGGTGTGTTGCATCTAAGGTTTTTGAATTTCTACCCAAGCCAGCAAAAGCAACTCGAAGTAGGAAAGAAAATCCGCGCCTTGGGTGAAGTGCGTATGGGTTATTTCGGCATGGAGATGGTGCATCCAAAATGTCGCGTCGCGGGTGAAAGCACACCGCTAAAACAAGCACTGACACCTGTTTATCCAACTACCGCAGGCCTGCCACAAGCTGCACTGAGCAAGCACATTCAGGCTGCCTTGAATGAGCTTGAACTGCCTGATACGCTGCCCGCAGATTTACTCACACGCTTGAAACTTCCCAGCTTTGCCGATAGCGTAAGGTTGTTGCACAATCCCCCGTCCGACATTGATGAGGATGCGCTGCTTAAACGCACTCATCATGCTTGGTTGCGCATTAAGTTTGATGAATTGTTGGCGCAGCAACTTTCTATGCGGATACATTATCGCAAGCGACGCAGTCGCAATGCGCCGCGCCTGCGGGCACTCGGCCATTTTACCCAGCAACTGTTGCAGACATTAACCTTTAGTCTAACCACCGCTCAACAAAAGACCTTGCGCGAAATCAGTCGCGATCTTGAGCAAGCGCATCCGATGCAGCGTCTGCTGCAAGGCGATGTGGGCAGTGGTAAAACCATTGTTGCGCTGCTGGCCGCCTTGCAAGCGATAGAAAATGGCTATCAAGTGGTATTGATGTCGCCCACCGAAATACTTGCCGAACAGCACTATCACAAATTACGGGATTGGCTGGAACCGCTTGGCATTAGTCCCGTATGGCTTTCTGGCAGCCTGAAGAAAAAAGATAAGCAAGCCGCTATCGAACGTATCGCGCAAGGCGAAACGCAGTTGGCCATTGGCACGCACGCGTTGTTTCAGGATCAAGTTATATTCCCCAAGCTGGGACTGGTTATTGTGGATGAGCAGCATAAATTCGGCGTGCAGCAACGTTTAGCGCTGCGCGGCAAGGGCGACGAGCCGCACCAGTTGATGATGAGCGCTACCCCCATCCCACGTACTTTGGCGATGAGTTATTACGCCGATCTCGATGTCTCAGTAATCGACGAATTGCCGCCAGGGCGCACGCCTGTTATCACTAAACTGGTTAGCGATAACAGACGCGAAGAGGTACTTGCGCGCGTTCGCCAAGCCTGCCTTGCAGGGCAGCAGGCTTATTGGGTATGCCCGCTGATTGATGAATCGGATACGCTGGAATTGCAGACTGCACTGGAAACACACCAGAGACTGGCACAAGCACTGCCTGATCTGCGAGTAGGTCTGGTGCATGGCAAACTGAATACCACCGAAAAATTACACGCGATGGCCGCGTTCAAAATGGGTGAAACGCATCTCTTGGTGGCGACCACGGTGGTCGAAGTCGGCGTGGATGTACCTAATGCCGCCATGATGGTGATTGAGCACGCCGAACGCATGGGATTGGCTCAGCTGCACCAGTTGCGTGGACGTGTCGGGCGTGGTGCTGCGCAGAGTTTGTGTATTTTGCTATTTCAACAACCGCTTTCTGAATTAGCACGCGCGCGCCTGAAAATCATTTACGAAAATACGGATGGTTTTGAAATCGCTCAGCAGGATTTGAGCCTGCGCGGCCCGGGTGAGCTGTTGGGCGCACGCCAAAGCGGCGTCCCTATGCTGCGTTTTGCCGATGTCACCGAAGATGCTGCTTTGCTCAATTGTGCGCAAGCTATTGCTGACGAAATGCTGTGTAATTTTCAGCAGGAAGCACGCGCACATTTGCAGCGATGGATGGCGAATAGGCAAGATTATCTACATGTCTGATACTTATTTGGTACGCGCGCGTGTTTTACCTGGTGAGCAGAGCGAAGCGAGGCTTACGAAACCGATTTGGGGAGCAGAATCCTGGCGCACCTTTCTGCCTGGCATCGAAGCGGGCTATGCGCCCTGGCTGCGTACCGATGGATCACTTACATTGCGTATTCAGCAACGTTGCGAAAATTTCAGTGTGTGTAACGTGCATAATCGTCTGACAACTGCCATTTATGATGAGACGGCACTGCTTGGCTTGCCCGCTCAGCAGAAAATTTATACACGTGAGGTGTTCTTGCATGCCGATGGTAAACCTGTGGTATTTGCGCATAGCGTGGTTGCTGCCGAGCATTTGTGCGGTGCCTGGCACGCGCTGCGAAATTTGGGCAATCGTCCGTTAGGCGCACTATTGTTTACCCATCCGCTGGTGCGCCGCTCAGTGTTGCATTTTCACGCACTTAAACCTAATCACCCGCTATATCGACGCGCTGCCATTGCCCTCGATACGCCACCACAAAAACTGTGGGCACGGCGTTCGCTGTTTATCTTACGCAACGCACCTCTGTTGGTGACGGAAATTTTTTTGCCGGATATTCTGGCGCTGAAAAAATGAATTTCAACGAGCGAATAAACCTGTATATCAAGCTAACGAGGCTCGATCGCCCCATTGGCATCCTGCTGCTGCTGTGGCCTACATTATGGGGTGTATGGATCGCGGGCAACGGCCAGCCGGCATGGAGCATCGTCGCTATTTTTGTACTCGGCACAGTGTTGATGCGCTCTGCAGGTTGTGCTATCAATGACTATGCTGACCGTGATTTCGATAAGCAGGTAAAGCGTACCCAAGATCGTCCTATTACCAGTGGAAAACTTGCGCCGAAAGAGGCTTTGTGGCTGGCGGCTGGGCTCTCGCTTCTCGCCTTTCTATTAATTTTGCCGCTCAATGGATTGACACTGCTATTGTCTATTCCCGCTCTGTTCTTCGCCGCCAGCTACCCCTATACCAAACGTTTTTTTGCCATTCCCCAAGCTTACCTCGGCATCGCATTCGGCTTTGGAATCCCGATGACATTCGCAGCACAACTCGGCAGCGTTCCCGCCATAGCATGGTGGCTATTAATCGCCAATATATTTTGGGCGATTGCTTACGACACCGAATACGCGATGGTGGATCGGGACGATGACATACACATAGGCATCCATTCCTCCGCACTATTTTTCGGTAAATACGATATCGCTGCGGTGATGATCTGTTATGGCGTTACTTTGGCCATACTCGCCGTTGTCGGCAGTATGCTGGGGCTAGGCATGGTCTACTACACTGGTTTATTGTGCGCGGCAGGTATCGCCATCTACCACTACACTTTGATTCGCAAACGGCAGCGTGAAGCTTGCTTTAAGGCTTTCCTGCACAACAACTGGTTTGGTGCTGCGGTGTTCGTGGGTATTGCGCTGGATTATCTGCTGCGCTTGTCGAGAGCTTCATAATCAACTTTGAAATCATAATAGTTGGCCGGAGCAGTTCTATTCGGGTAGCATCACCATCGCCAGAATAGCAAACGGATGTGCGTTTTTCATCGTTTCATGGCCGCATACAAGTCATCAATATGCCGCACCAATACATCGGAGCGCCGTTCAGCCCGATTAACAGTAAAGAAGTATGTGCCTCCCAATGCATCGGCACGTCGGTAACGCATCTATTTATCCACGCCTGTGATATTGGGCTTCAATTCATTCAGCCCAACCGAGTTAAGCACTGGCGGATTCAAGTTCGAAGTGCAACACGGGTTGCATCAGGTGTTTTCATTGCCTTTTTAAGTTTGATCGATACTTCTGGCGGCATCAAGGGCAAGCACCACACGTGGCGCGGCTTAGCCGCCCTTGACCCCGCCAGAAGTATCAACCCCTTGGTCTTTATGCAATAAAGGTGAATTGGCAATGTGTTGCACTTCGAACTTGAATCCGCCACTCGTTTGGCGTTTCCCCTAGAACCGCTCGCCAGTAGAAATCGGCCATTCGTCCCATATAAATGGACAGCATTGGATATAAAATAATATATCAATCATTAAAGTTCGATAATGGTAAACCCAGCAACCTGTCAAACTTATCTCACAACCCATTGATCAAATTTATGCACTTACTATTTAGACAATGCACTTCAGAGTTGAATCCGCCAATGATTAAAATTTTGTTTGTATTTTTTTCGTTTTTTGGAAGTAATGTTTTTGCTGTTCAGGGCACGTCTGTTAGCTGTGACAATGTAGTTGGATTTACAGTTACTGGTCAGTTTCTATGGACAGATGGAGCAGAACCTACGTGGTTTGCAGCGGTTGCCCCTATTGTAACTGCTGCAGGTTTGACCCCCTCCTTAACAATAAGAGCCGCTCAAGAATCGGCACTTGCCCTATTGCCTATCACCATATCTCAATCTTATCCAGATAATAGTTATGGAGATACAAATATATTAAAAACTTGGGATCGCATTGTATATATAGATCCATATTTCAATCTAGTTCCTTCTGAAGTTGAATATACTGAAAGTGGTTCTCTCTATAGTGCATATCTGGGATCATCTTATAGTTATACACATCCAATTCCCTATGAGCTTCTGTGGATAAATTCAACTCCCGTAAATGTTGGTGGTAATTGTGTTTGTACTTCCCCGAAAGTTGATAGTCTTGACCATCAATCTTGCATAATACCAGCCGTCGTTACGCCGAACTTGCCTCCGGGCGTCCCGCCTGACGAGTTGGGCGAAGGCTCAGCGAGTTGCCCCGCTGGGGATGATCAGGTAACTGCCCCCGCCGATGCTGATCTGTTATCAATAAATGGATACGACACATCAAGCTGGAGTGGCGATTCTCTCAGTGACGTGTCTACAAGCTATTCTTTTTATGGTAATCAATCCGGAATGGATGGGGGCAGTGGCGACTCCTCGGGTTACGATATTTTTGCGGGCGATCCAATCAACACTGCCATCGGCAATGTTGTTGAATCAGCACGCGACTATCGAGGCAGCGGACCGTTCCCAGTCAATTTTTCCCGAACCTATAATAGCTTGCCCTCACTGGTTCCCGGCTTTGTCAATAGTTTGGGGGGGAACTGGCGCGGCACCTACGATGCCAACATCGTTACCCATGAGGGCGATGTCTATGTGTATCGTCCCGATGGCAAGGCAGTTAAATTCACCCTGGTCAATGGCGCTTATGCGTCGGCAAGCGACGTCGTCGCCACACTGACGACCGTACAGGCAAGCGGGAAGCCAGCGGGATGGATTTATACGACAGCAGTCCACACAGTCGAAACATATGATGTCAATGGCCATTTGAAGTCCATTGCAAACAGAAACGGCTTGGTCCAAACGTTGGCGTACGACGGCAATGGTTCGCTCACCAGCGTAACTGATCCTTTCCGACGCGTGCTGAACTTTACCTATGATGCCTCAAAGCGGCTGGTGACATTGACCGGACCGGATCTCGCCACGATTCGATATGCTTACGATGCGAATAACAACCTGACCTCAGTCACCTATCCAGACAGCACGACGACCGGATACCAATATCAAAACAGCGCATTCCCAAGCCTGCTGACCGGTCGAATTGATGCGAAAGGTGTGGTCGTCTCGACCTGGACCTATGACAATCAAGGACGCGCGATTGGCAACCAGCTGGCAAACGGCGTAGCGGCTGTCACTGTCATGTACAACCAGGACAGTACCGACGTTATCGATGTCCGCGGCGTGACCCGCACGCGCCAGTTTAAACGTATTGGTAGCACCCAGAAACTCGTCAGCATGACAGTAGCGTGCAGAGACTGCGATGCCGGACTATTGCGCACCGTCAGCCATGATAGCAACGGATTTGCCACGGGCAATACTGATTTCAGTGGTTTTATGGCCCAGAACACGCGCGATTCGCGCGGCTTGGCGTTGACCGAGACAGTGGCAGCGGGAACGCCACTGGCGCGCACCATCAAGTACACCTGGCATCCCATATTTCCAAATCTGACCAGCATTGTTTTGCCGAACAACCAGAGCTCTCAGTTTGAATATGACGACAAAGGTAATCTCACCAAGCGGACGATGACGGCCGATGGCGTAAGTAGAGTTTCAACGTACCAATATAACGCTGCCGGACAATTGATACACGTAACAAACCCCGGCGCCGATGGCAAGAATGTCACGACATTGACCTACGATAAGCAGGGCAATCTCGCCAGCGTCACGAATGCGTTAAATCAATCCATACATTTCACCCAATACGATGCCAATGGCCGTTTGCTCAGCCTGACCGACCCGCGTGGCCGTTCGACAACCTTCACATACGATGCCAATGGCCGCCGGACGAGCATCACGACCGGCGCGTTGGTCAGCAAATTTACCTACAACGCCAACGGCCAACGCGCCAGCGTCTCGCTAGCTGACGGCAGCATACTTGACTATGCTTATGACGACGCGCACCGTTTGACGGATGTAATTGATACACGAGACACCAACCTGCATTTAACCCGCGATGCAGCCGGAAACGTAACGCAACGCACGATGACTGTTGCCAGCGGCGCCGTGGTCCGCAGCCGTGCGTTTGCATACGACCAGCGCGGACGTCTGCTGCAAGTGACAGGAAACAGTGGGCAGAAAACCGTCTACACCTACGATAGGACAGGGCACTTGCTTTCGGTATCCGATGCCCTCAGCCGCACCAATCAAACCCAGTACGATGAGTTGCAGCGCTTGATTCAGTCAATCGATGCGAAGGGTAATATCACCGCCTATGACTACGACGTCAATGATAACTTGGTCGGCGTGACCTCACCCAGAGGGGTAGCGACGCAATACCAGCGGAATGGCTTTGGACAAGTAATAAAGTTGATCAGCCCCGATACTGGCCAGACGTCATATCAATATGATACGGCAGGCAAATTGATTGCAGCCACCGACGCCCGTGGCAAGAGCGCCCGTATGCGCTACGATGTGCTGGGCCGACCGACGCAAATCAACTTGGCGGAAGATCAGCAGGTGTCGCTTACGTATGACCAAGGCCATTACGGCATCGGTCGATTGACCGCTGTCAACAATCCCACCAGCGGCAATTCCTATCAGTACGATGTAAATGGCCGCGTCGCGTTACAAAGACAAACCATCGGTAACGTTTCCGAAGAGGTCAAATATGACCATACGGAGATCGGCCAGCTGACCTCAATGCACTATCCCAGTGGCATGGCAATACAGTATGCGTATGCCGCCGATGGCAAGACTGTCAGCCTCAACCTTAACGGCACGTCGTTATTGGGCCAGATCAAATACCAAGCTGACGGTCAAATCGGACAATGGACGTGGGGTAATACACGGGTCACATCCCGCTCCTTCGATATTGATGGTCGTCTTACCGCCTTCAGTAAGGCCGGCAGCAGTGCCACGATTGCGTATGACAACGCCGACCGCATCGTCAACATGGCCGACAGCAGCGGCCCGAGCCGGACGCAAGGGTTCGCTTACGATAACAACGATGCGCTGACCAATTACACAGCCAATGCCACGACCCAACGCTACCAATATGATGAGGACGGCAATCGCACGGCGCAAGGTAACGGTGGTGCAATTGCCAATTATGCGTATGCCAGTGGCAGTAACCGGTTGTTGAAACTGACGGGTAGTCAAAAAGCTACCTTGCAATACGATGCAGCCGGCAATATCGTAGCAGATGGCGCTAACCGCTATACCTACGATACACTCGGACGCCTGGTGCAGGTAAGCAATGTAGCGGGCAGCACGCGTTACCTGTTCGATCCGCTGGGTCAGCGTGTTGCGAAACTAAATGGCAGAGGCAAGGATGGTGAAGACGACGGCGGAGATAACGAAGACAGCAAGACCGCCACGACATACTTCACCTACGATACAGTCGGCCACCTGATTGGAGAATACAATCGTCAGCGTAGCCAATCGACCGAATACGTATGGCTGGACAATGCACCGGTTGCAGTGCTGAAGAAAAACGGGAACGCTCCGGCTCAGCTGTACTATGTGCATACCGATCATCTGGGCACCCCACGACAAGTCACCAATAGCGCGACTAATGCTGTGGTTTGGGAATGGTTTGGTGAGCCGTTCGGCACCAGTGTGCCGGATGAGGATCCAGGTCACACCGGCAAGAAATTCACCCTGAACTTGCGCTACGCGGGTCAGTACTATGACAAGGAATCGAGCTTGTTCCACAACGGATTCAGAGATTACAATCCAAAAATCGGGCGGTATGTGCAAAGTGATCCGATTGGGTTGAAGGGTGGGATTAATACCTACACCTATGTTGGTGGGAATCCGCTGTCTAGAGTGGATCCAATGGGGTTGGATTGGTTTAGGCCGGCAGATCACTCTTACGTTGTTGGACGAAAGGATTCGATTGTCGAGCCTGGCAAAGGGCTTGGAAAGTTTATCGATGATAATGTGCCTGCAGGTCACACTTTTGGATCACTGCATGATGCCGGGGTAAATGCCTATTTGAATGAAGGGTACCCGGATTGGCTCGTAAATATTCCAACAATGCCTAGCTATTACTGGGAGGCGCTCGTGAATGAGACGGCGGACAGCATCATGAAACTCTTAGGTAAGAAGCCTGGGAGCGATTCATGTTCCAAGTAACGATGCAACTTGCCAAACTAAGGGTCTTATCGTTTTTGCCTTGGAACACGTTCACTGTGCTTCTTGCTTTGGTGACAATGATGCCCATCGTCGCATGCGCTGATCGACGCGAAGAGGTTACGCACCTGAAGCCATACAGCGAGATGGTGGGCACTAAGTATCGCATTGCAGGCAATGTGGCAGCGTACGGAATTTATAGATACCCGCAGCGAGACAAGATCCTCTATGCGGCGATCATTCCAGAGCCTGGTATTGCTGGGCCAGAGGTCGCTTACAGAGTTCAGATTCCCGTAGGCGCCATCTTGTCTATACAGAAAGCAATAAAAAGTAGTGCGCTGTTGAGTTCAACGATTGAGTATTCTGTGGCCGTCACCAGCGCACAGATTTCCAAAGATGTAGAGTTACGACTTGAGTTAAGTCGAGGCAATGAAGGGGATGGATTGTCCCTAAATCCAAAGCTTTACGAACGGGTCAATTAGCTGATGCTAGCAAGCGTAGCCTGGGCTACCGTAGGTTGGCGCTGAGCTTGCGAAGCCCAACATCACAGGATAGAGCTTCCTCGTCAATTTCTCGCCTCGCATTCGCCTTCCCGGTCATTGTCATAGACTCGCCTTTGTTCGAGTGCTCTCGAAAACAAGATGGAGAATTGGAACTCATTGAGGTCTCAAACAGTGAGTTTCTATTCTCTGCACATATCCCGGATTACATCGGTTGCAGTGTCAAGGTCATTATGAAAGAACATCTGCCTGATTTTGCGCGATGGGCGAAAGAACTGGCGAACACCATTTGAGGAGAACTCAAGGATGAAGAAGCCAATACCTTCAACGCTAAGCTAGGTTGTGCTGAATGAAATGAAGCCCCAACATCTCACCACTCATCATAATCATCTACTCCATCACCCATTTCCCCACCCCAATTCGAAGAAATTAGCCCGGTTGGGCTGAATGCGATGAAGCCCAACCGGGCTATTTCAACCAGCCCTTGCGATGAAATATCCAGAATGGCACCACAACCGACAACGCCATTAATAAAAGTGCGAACGGATAACCCAGGCTCCAGTTGAGTTCGGGCATATGCGCGAAGTTCATGCCATAGATGGAGGCAATAAGCACCGGTGGCAGCAGCGCCACTGAAGATACCGAGAACAAGCGCACAATCTTGTTCTGGTTGACGTTAATAAAGCTGATGGTGGCGACCATCAGGAAGTTGATCTTGTCGAACAGGAAACTGGTGTGTCCGTCCAGTGAGTCAATGTCCTGCATGATCTGGCGTACATCGTCCATTTGTGTAGGCGTGAGCAATTTACTGCGCATCAGAAAGGATATTGCTCTGCGAGTATCCATGACGTTGCGGCGTATACTCCCATTGAGGTGCTCAGCATGTGCGATATTGATCAATACGGAAGAAGCATGTTTGTCGCTGAGCTTGGCATTGAGTACCTTGCTGCTCACTTGCCCCAGATCGGCATACACTCTTTCCAGCGCATCGGCGGAGAACTCCATATCCATTGAATACAAATTAATCAGCACATCCTTGCAGTCCTCCAGATCGTCCGGCTGCCCGTGGTTTGTCAAACGCCTTTGGTAAAACACCGGCAAGTCTTCCTCATGCACGCTGAAAAGAGTGTTACCGGACAGCACAAAAGCTACAGTGACACTGCGTGAACTACTTTCTTTGCCGAGCAGGAAATCGGAGCGCAAATGCAGCTCATTGTTTTCCTCATGGAATCGTGCGCTGGCCTCAATATCTCGTAAATGCTCGGGCTTTGGCAAAGTCAAGTGATAAGCTTGCTCTATCCATTTACGTTCCTCGTCAGTGGGTGCAACAACATCAATCCATATTGGATGGTCGGAGCGAAGGTCATCTTGCTCATCCAGATGTATTTTATTCAGGCGGCCGTTGCTGAGTGTGTAGGCGTTGATCATGGTAAATTTCCTGCATTGCGTATGCTGTAAGACTAGCAGAAATTATGGGTAATTTAAAAATTGGCAGCCGCGGATCAACCAATAAATTTTTGGATGGAAAAATATATTGCCAGCCCACTCACATCCCGCATTGGGATATTTTTTGTCCAGCGCGAAAGGCAAATATACCTCGCCCAACCCCGCTGCCAAATCTTCTTCATGCAAAGCTTTAACCTTAATCAAATGTGCATGCAAGTTACCACAATCGATTCAGGCAACATCGTCCCCCTATCCTTAAAACCCTTGCTTTCACGCACAATAATCTCATGCCGCGCAAACTCCACATCCTTCACCCGCAGCCGCATCGCCTCCATCAAGCGCATCCCGCCACCATACAACAACGAAGCGATCAACAAATGCGAACCAGTCAACCGCGACAACACCGCCTGCACCTCGCTCACCGTTAAGACGACGGGTAATTTTTTCGGGGCTTTGGTTTGTGTGACGTTATCCAACCACGGTAATTTGATTTCCAACACCTCGCGGTATAGAAACAATAACGCCGATTTCGCTTGATTTTGGGTTGAAGCAGAGACCTTGCCCGCGACGGCCAGATGCGTCAGAAACGCCTCGACTTCCTGTGCAGCCAAATCTTTCGAGTGGGTCTTGTCGTGGAAGTAAATATAACGTTTAATCTAGAGAAGCACTGATTAACTCGCGTTTCAGAATTTCACACAATTAAAAATCACATTAAAACAATGCACTACATGAATGTTTTGGAGATTACACCTCGAAGGTGCTTTTATCAGAATTTTTAGGGTGTCTAATTTACATTATGCCCTTTGGAGGCTTGCATGGACCAATTCGGGATGACTATACAATTCACGGACAAGAATGGAAGGGTAATCGATATAGAAATCCCCGATGACTGGTCGCCCAAAGTTGGGGCGTACCATAGCGGCAAGAAGATTGGCCATCTTGCATTCGCCGAATACAACGACATTGCCGTCCTGGAGAGTGCGGATGTTCTTCCCGCATATCAGAAGTCAGGCATTGCTTCGCAAATGTTCAAGGAGCTAATTGAGCTTAATGATGATGTCTATGTCCCAAATAGGTGTTGGAGCTCAGCAACGGGGCATGAGTTCTACCTATCGACTGAAGGTGCTGCTTTAGTGAATGCTTGCATGCGATTAGGAATATTGTCTGAAAAGCATGAGGCGCCTTGGTAAATGGCATAACAATTCGCTGCAGGGTCGACGGCCCTGAGTTGCATTTTGCCAAGCAACAGAGTGAATGACCCAGTCATGTTTTACGGGATTGTAATGGATGTAATCGACGGGCCGTGCGCGATCAATCTCCTCTTGGGCTGTTGACTTATATAAATTGGGCGGTTCAATTACCGATATAAAGTCAATCATTGGAGCGGCAAGCGGGGGAGCGTTTCAGTGATTCGAATGGTGAATTGAATTGTTTGACCTTGCACGGCTGATACGTCGGCAATTACTTTCACGCAACAATTTTGCCGCTATCTCCGCCTACTTCAACTGCGCGAACTTGCGCGGCCACTTTGTCCAGCACGCCGTTAACGAACTTGTGCCCGTCTGTACCCCCAAAGGTTTTGGCAAGTTCTACCGCTTCGTTGATAACCACACGATAGGGAATTTCTGGATGATGTATTAATTCATACGTGCCGATCAGCAGCACAGAAAACTCAACTGGACTGAGTTCATCCAGGGTGCGATCAAGATGGATAGTAACAATCGTCTCAATATCAGCATGTTGTGTTAGCACTCCACGCAGCAGCTTACTGAAAAACTCCGCATCGTAGCGGCCCATTCCCTTTTCAGCGCGGATCTGTTTTTCGATTTGCTCTGGATCGTCGTTAGTCAGGCGCCATTGATAGATACCCTGCAAAGCGAGTTCGCGCGAGCGGCGACGCGAACTTTTGGGTGGTGCTTTCGCCTTGATGGCTGGTTCGCTCATGCCAATTCCTTCAATAAATTTGCCATCTCAATCGCCACCAGCGCAGCTTCTATGCCTTTGGTGTTCATGCGTTTCTCTGCCTGCTCATCGATATCGGTTGTAAGAATGGCATTGGCGATGGGCAAGCTATTATGCAGTTGCACTTCGCTGACCCCGCGTGCGGATTCATTCGCTACAATTTCGAAGTGGTAAGTATCCCCGCGAATTACCGCGCCCAGCGCTATAAGCGCGTCGAACCTTCCGCTTTGCGCCATGCGTTGCAGCACTAACGGGATTTCCAATGCGCCCGGCACGCTTGCCAGCGTGATGTCCGCATCGCTCACACCTTGCTGGACAAGCTGCGCACGACAGGCAGCCAGAAGACCTTCGCAAATCACCGGGTTGAAGCGGCTTTGTACGATGCCAATACGCATTCCTGCGCCGTTCAGATTCTTTTCGATTTCTTTCATAATTTATCCTGATAGCCCGCCCCACTTACCTTGGTCAGGAAAGACTGGAAGAGCTTGTAATGTGACAGGTAATTGGAGATACCCCTGATTTATTCGTGTTGTGCATAACCAACAACTTCCAGACCAAATCCCGCCATGCTCGGCAGTTTGCGCGGGGTAGCAAGCAGGCGCATTTTGCCGACATTCAGATCGCGCAGAATCTGGGCTCCAATGCCGTAACTGCGCAAATCCCACTGGGGAATATGGTGGGCCTCAGGCATTGCTTCAGCACGTGCTAACAAGTCACTCGAAGTTTCGTTGCGATGCAATAACACCAGTACCCCAGCGGATGAGAGACTAATTTTCAGCATGGCATCATGCACACTGATTGAGTTTGTGAAACTTGTCTGCTCTAGAAAATCCAGTACTGATAGCGGTTCATGCACGCGCACCAGCGTTTCAATTTGCGGCTGGATGTCACCTTTAACCAATGCCAGATGGGTGCGCTGAGTCGTTTTGTCCACATAGCTGATTAGATCGAACATGCCATAAGCAGTTTGCACGGTACGTTTTGCCACACGCTCAACCAATTTTTCATGCTGGCTACGATGTTCGATCAGGTCGGCGATGGTGCCGATTTTCAAGCCATGCAGTTGCGCGAAGGTTATCAGGTCGGGCAAGCGTGCCATTTCGCCATCATCTTTTAAGATTTCGCAGATAACCGAGGCAGGGGTTAGCCCCGCTAATTGTGCCAAATCACAACCCGCTTCGGTATGGCCAGCGCGCACCAGTACACCGCCCTTCTGTGCCATCAGTGGGAAAATATGTCCCGGCTGTACGATGTCAGCAGGCTTGGCATTTTTATTCACGGAAACCTGCACGGTGCGCGCACGATCGGTTGCAGAAATCCCCGTTGTCACACCGCTCGCCGCTTCAATGGACAGCGTGAAATTGGTTCCCAGCGGAGAACCATTGTCGCGCACCATTAATGGCAGGTTAAGTTGCTTGCAATGCGCGTCGGTCAATGTAAGACAAATTAGTCCGCGGCCATGCTTGGCCATGAAATTTATTTTCTCAGGCGTAACGAATTCGGCGGCAAACAATAGATCGCCTTCGTTCTCACGGTCTTCTTCGTCCACCAGCACCACCATGTTTCCGGCGCGGATTTCAGCAATAATGTCTTGTATCGGTGCAATATCCGTCATGTTTCCTAACCTCGTGCCTGCATAATACGTTCAACGTAACGCGCGATAAGGTCAATTTCTACGTTGACCTTACCGCCAGCACGCAATTCATTCAGCGTGGTTACCTCTAATGTGTACGGAATCAAATTCACGCTGAACACATCATCTTCAACCTGATTCACTGTCAGGCTCACTCCATTGAGTGTGATGGAACCTTTTACCGCGATGTATTTTGCTAATAATTGCGGCACACGTACGCTAAGTTTCCAGCTTTCTTGCAGGTCGGTGAATTCCACTACTTCGCCCACGCCATCCACATGACCACTCACCAGATGCCCGCCCAGCCGGTCAGCCAAGCGCAGCGCTTTCTCCAGATTGACACGAACACCCTGTACCAACCCGACCGTACAATTCAATGTCTCTCGCGAAACATTGACGCTGAAACGATTACCTTCAATTTTTACGACAGTGAGACACACGCCGTTCACAGCAATGCTGTCGCCAAGTTGCACGTCCTCCATGCCGAGCGCACGAGTGATTATGGAGAGACTCAAGCCTCCATCACGGTCTTCCGTGCATTCAATGATGCCTACATCTGCGATGATGCCACTAAACATGGTGCATTCTAATTTCGTGGGATGCATGCAACTTAACGTAGGCCAACAATTCTTTCCGTTGATGTTTGGCTTGCATAATTAACTCAATTAAATTTGTCTAGAATATTGCATATATATTTTGATTACTCATGATCGGGATGCTCTGCTTACCTGTTCAGTAAAATAAATAATCGCTGTGGGCGATAGTTTTTACGTGATGTATGCCCGAATAAATATTCATTTATGCATGCTTCACTCGTGCCACGATACGTAAATCTTTACCGACATTACGCACATCCTGCCATTCCAGTTCCATGCGCTGGTACAGCATCGTTAATTCACCCAGCTGCGCCATTCCACGCGCCCTATCACCGAGCAACTGCGGTGCTACATACAGTACTAATTCATCTACCAGTCCCGCTTGAAGCAGCGCGCCATTCAATATACTACCCGCTTCCACCAGCACTTCGTTGCAGTCGCTTGCAGCCAGATCGCGTAGCATCGCAATTAGATCTACACGCCCCGAAACATCCGGCAATACGACTACGCGCGCATCCAGTTTTTCGAATGAGGCTATTTTCTGTAAATTGGGTGTGGCAGTATAAATCACCACATTACCATCACACAGGATACGTGCTGTTAGCGGCAATTGCAGCTGGCTATCCAATACCGCACGCAATGGCTGACGTATGGCTTTTATCTCAGAGGCACCCAATTTGAGCTCACGCACGTTAAGCTGCGGATCATCAGCCAGCACCGTACCGATGCCGGTAAGAATCGCGCAAGAGCGTCCGCGCCAGTGTTGCACATCTTGCCGTGCGGCTACGCCGGTAATCCACTGGCTTCTGCCATTATTTAATGCGGTACGGCCATCCAGACTCATGGCGATCTTGCTGCGTAGCCACGGTAAGCCGCGCGTCATACGTGAAAAAAACCCAATGTTTAATTCACGTGCCGCAATTTCCATTAATCCGTACTCAACTTCGATACCCGCAGCGCGTAATTTTTCTATACCTTGTCCTGCCACCTGCGGATTAGGATCTTGCATTGCTGCTATCACGCGAGTCACACCTGCATCAATCAACGCATCGGCGCAAGGGGGCGTTCTGCCCTGATGGCTGCAAGGTTCCAGCGTAACGTAAGCAGTTGCACCGCGTGCCGCTTCTCCGGCTGCGCGCAATGCATGTACTTCCGCATGAGGTTCGCCCGCATATTGGTGCCAACCCTCTCCCACGATCTTGTCGTCGCGTACCAGCACACAGCCGACTCTCGGATTGGGGCTGGTGGTATACAGACCACGCTCTGCCAGCTGCAACGCTTTAGCCATCCACAAGCTATCTTGCGGGGACAGCATGTTTAACTCGCTCGCGATTTGTATTTTGCAGGTGCTTTGCGTACCGCTTCGACCGCCTCAGAAAAATCTCTCACATCCTGGAAGCTCTTGTACACCGAAGCGAAACGAATGTAGGCCACCTTGTCCAGCTTCAACAATTCCTGCATGACCATCTCACCGATTTGCCGGGAGCCGATCTCACGTTCGCCGAGAGCGAACACTCTTTGTGTCACATAATCTATGGCTGCATCCACCAGCTCTGTAGGAACCGGGCGCTTGTGTAACGCACGATTAAAACTTGTGCTCAGCTTTTCTGCATCGAATTCAGTGCGCATGCCGTTCTGTTTGACCACCTGCGGCATTCGCAACTCGACCGTTTCATAGGTGGTGAAGCGTTTTTCGCAAGATAGGCAGCGGCGGCGGCGGCGGATGCTATCACCTTCTTCGTTTTCGCGAGTGTCCACCACTTGGGTGCCAGGGCCTTTGCAAAAAGGACATTTCATAGGATTGAAGAACGAAAAGCGGGAAACGATAATCGAAAACAGGAAATTGAGGTATCACGATACAAACAAAGAATCGTCATACCTCGGCTTTTTTAATCCTCTTTCCTTCTTTTGTTATTGTGACCATATACTGGAAATTTCGCGCACAGCTGCTTCACATCTGCAGTTACGCGGTTAATTACCGCATCATCATTCGGTGCATTCAGTACATCCGCAATCAGGTGTGCCAGTTTCTCCGCTTCTAATTCTTTAAAGCCGCGCGTGGTCATTGCCGGGCTACCGATGCGAATACCGCTGGTAACGAATGGTTTTTGTGGGTCGTTAGGGATGGCGTTTTTGTTCACTGTGATGTGCGCACGCCCTAGCGCCGTCTCGGCGTCTTTGCCGGTGATTTGCTTGGATTGCAGATCCACCAGGAACATATGGCAGTCGGTATGCCCGGACACAATGCGCAGACCGCGTTCCTGTAATACCTTAGCCATCACACGGGCGTTATCAATCACCTGTTTCTGGTATTCCTTGAATTCCTTGCTCATCGCCTCTTTAAACGCCACGGCTTTGGCGGCGATTACATGCATCAATGGGCCGCCCTGTACACCAGGGAATATCGCGGAATTAAGGACTTTTTCAAATTCCGCCTTAGCCAAAATAATACCGCCACGTGGGCCGCGCAGAGTCTTATGGGTGGTGCTGGTGACAAAATCAGCGATGCCCACTGGGTTGGGATAATAACCCGCTGCCACTAGTCCGGCGTAGTGAGCCATGTCCACGAACAAATAGGCTCCCACGCTGTCGGCGATGGCGCGGAAGCGCTTCCAGTCGATCACCAGCGCATAGGCGGAAGCACCGGCAACGATCATTTTGGGCTTATGTTCCTGAGCCAGTTTTTCCACTGCGTCGTAGTCAATCTCTTCTTTTTCGTTGAGGCCGTAAACAATGGCGTGATACAACTTGCCACTCAGATTTACAGAAGCGCCATGAGTCAGATGGCCGCCATGCGCCAGCGACATACCGAGGATGGTGTCGCCCGGTTTGAGCACCGACAGATATACCGCTTGATTGGCTTGAGAGCCGGAATGTGGCTGTACATTGGCATACTCAGCACCGAATAAAGCTTTTACGCGATCAATTGCCAATTGTTCCGCCACGTCTACGTATTCACAGCCGCCGTAGTAGCGCTTTCCGGGATACCCTTCGGCATACTTGTTAGTCAGCTTGCTGCCCTGCGCTTCCATCACTGCAGGGCTGGTGTAATTTTCTGAAGCGATCAATTCAATATGATCCTCCTGTCGGCGATTTTCATCCTGGATTGCTGTCCATAATTCGGGATCGGTATGAGCAATAGTGTTTTTGCTAGAGAACATGACGGGTTTCCAATAGGTCAGTGAAAAGGGAAAGGCGTGTATTTTATCACGTTGGCTGGGAACAAACCTATTACAGCTGTATGGACGTTTGCGCTTCGTGGCTTGCTTTTTAAGCTGCTTTGAATCAAGCCTCGCTTTCTACAACTTTGTAAGGATCAACATACCCTAATTTTGCCAGCAACTTGGTTTCAAACGCTTCCATCACAGCGGCATCCTGTTCATTTTCGTGGTCATATCCTTGCAAATGCAGGGCAGCATGGATGGCGAGATGAGCGTAGTGAGCTCGCAAATCCTTGTGTTGCTCGCGCGCTTCCTGTTCTATCACTGGCGTGCAAATTACGATATCGCCATAGAGTAAATCGGCATTATTAGGCAACGAGTCGGTATCTGTATATCCAAACGTAAGTACGTTCGTAGCGTAATCCTTGCCGCGAAATTTTTTGTTCAGCGCACGCCCTTCTATTTCGTCGACGATACGCAGCACTATTTGCACATCGCGTTGTAAAGCCGTTTTTATCCAACGGCGGAACTGCTGACGTGTGGGCAGATTTATTCCCTCGATCGCATATTGCACTGACAGTGATAATTTATGTGCGGTCATCATCTTCAATTTAAAACCAAGTTAGCGAACAACGTGTTGTATGCACTATAGGTGCGATAATAACGGTTCTCCCAAATATTCAGAAGCGATCTCGCAATAATTTTATCTGACTTTTTTCAAGTACTAGTGTCAAGTACCAGCCTCAAGTACTAGTCGAAACATGAAGATTCAGATAATTAATTCGGTAGTTCGAGCCAGGAGTTATACATCTTTTGCAATCTGGCGGGTATTACGGGGTCACGCAAACGCTACAATATGTCCTCATTATAAATAACTGTCACTATGAAACTGATTTTGGGTATTGAAAGCTCGTGCGATGAAACCGGTGTCGCCATATATCACGCCGAGCGTGGATTGCTAGCGCATGCACTGCATACACAAGTGGCCATGCATAATGAATACGGCGGCGTAGTGCCGGAGCTGGCGTCACGTGATCACATCCGTCGCATGCTCCCCTTAATACGTTTGGTCGCCGATGAAGCCGGATGTCACCTGCAAGATTTGAACGCCATTGCGTATACCCAAGGCCCGGGTTTGTCTGGTGCACTATTAGTAGGCGCAAGTATCGCTTGTTCGCTGGCGTATTCATTGAATATTCCGGCCATTGGCATTCATCATCTGGAAGGACATTTATTATCTCCTTTGTTATCCGATTCCACATTGAAATTTCCTTTCATCGCGCTATTGGTTTCCGGTGGGCATACCCAACTTATGCGTGTGGATGGCGTGGGTAAATATATTTTATTAGGGGAAACATTGGACGATGCCGCTGGTGAAGCTTTCGATAAGAGTGCCAAGCTTCTTGGACTTTGCTACCCAGGAGGCCCTGAGCTGGCTAAACTGGCTAATCAAGGTCGGCCCGGTCATTTCCATTTGCCACGCCCTATGCAACATAGCGGCAATCTGGATTTCAGCTTCAGCGGGCTGAAGACGGCAGTACTGACCCTAACTCGTCAACACACACTAGATGAACAAACTCGGGCCGACATTGCCTATGCAACGCAAGAAGCAATCGTGGAAGTGTTGACTACCAAGTCGTTGGCTGCACTAAAACAAACTGGACTTAATCAACTAGTGATCGCCGGCGGGGTAGGTGCAAATCAACATCTTCGTGCGCAACTAAACGAAGCGGCCAGCAAAAACGGCTTTCGTGTGTTCTACCCTGATCTTGAATTTTGCACTGATAACGGTGCCATGATTGCCTTTGCCGCAGTCCTACGTCTGCAAGAGCAAGAGATGAAAAGTGATTACCGCTTCAATGTCAGGCCGCGCTGGGACTTGCAACAATTCAACTATTCCGAATGACCGTCCTTACTTCTTAGCAATGCGGCTTTCTTTGCCTGCTAATAAATTCTGAATGTTGCTCTTGTGGCGCCAGAACAACAATAATGAGATCCCCACCAACGTGAATACGTACTCAGACGGCAAGGCCAATGCCATAGCATAGATAGGCGCACCTACGGCCGCCAGTAATGCTGCCAGTGACGATAGGCGGAATACCAATGCCACCAATATCCAAGTTGCCAATACCGCCAATCCTAACCACACATTAAGCGCCAGCAGTACACCTAATGCAGTAGCCACGCCCTTGCCGCCTTTGAAGCGCAGGAATATAGGAAAAAGGTGGCCAAGAAATACCGCAAGCGCCACTGCTGCAACCAGCAGCGAATTGCCATCCTGTGGCTCAAAATGTTGAACCACCCACACTGCCAGCCAGCCCTTCGCTGCATCACCTAATAATGTCAATATTGCAGCCCATTTATTGCCACTACGCAGCACATTGGTCGCACCCGGGTTATGCGAACCGTAAGTGCGTGGATCGGGTAATGCAAATAATCGGCTCATTATCACCGCGAAAGAAATTGAACCCAATAAATAAGCACACACAATAAAACCCAAGATTTTCATTTGAAATACCTTAAAATGCGCTAGTGGCAAACTCTTTTTTTGAATTTGTTAAAACAAGCAGACGCAAGCCAATCAAACTCAAATAGCTTTTTCATGGATATTATTTTTCTACGCGAACTCAAAGTTGAAACGCTCATTGGTGTATACGAATGGGAGAAGCGTGTTCCGCAAACTTTGCAGCTAGATATGGAGATTGCCTTGCCAAATGCTCGCGCCTGTCAGAGTGACGATATACACGATGCACTTGATTACTCCGAAATTGTGCGTCACATCCAAAGCGCGCTAAGTAACCACCACTTCAACCTGCTAGAAGCACTGGCCGAACGCATTGCCCAGATTCTGCTTATTGATTTCAACGTGCCATGGGTCAAAGTTAGCGTTGCCAAATTAAATGCCATACGTGACAGTCGCATGGTGGGCATCAGCATTGAACGCAGGCAGGCTAAATCAAACTGAAACTAAAATTTCAAATACCTAACTCAGTCTAATTTATCGTTACTCGCGCAAATTTGCGCTTGCCTACCTGAGCCACCACCATTCCCCCCGTTTGTAGTTGCAGGGTTTTGTCGATTACCCGTTCGCCATCCAGCTTTACTGCTCCCTGAGTAATCATACGCAGGGCTTCCGATGTACTTTCTACCAGTCCGGCCTGCTTGAGTAATTGAGTAATACCGATAATCCCAGTACTAGCGGAAACCGTTATCTCCGGCATGTCTTCCGGCAGCACACCTTGTTTGAAACGAGCCTCGAATTCAGCTAGCGCTTTTTCGGCTGCGGCTCGGTTATGGAAGCGCGTAACTATTTCTTGCGCCAGCAACACTTTAATATCGCGCGGATTACGTTCTTGTTCTACCTCTGCACGCCATTTGGTAATGGTACTCATAGACTCAAATGACAGCAACTCCAGATAACGCCACATCAAGTTGTCTGAAACAGACATTAATTTGCCAAACATTTCCTGAGGCGATTCGTTGATGCCGATATAATTACCAAGGGATTTAGACATCTTGTTTACTCCATCCAACCCTAACAATAATGGCATGGTAAGCACGCACTGTGGAGATTGGCCGTAATGTTTTTGCAACTCGCGTCCCATGAGCAGATTGAATTTCTGATCTGAACCACCTAATTCCAGGTCAGCTTTAAGCGCCACAGAATCGTAACCCTGTATCAAGGGATAAATAAATTCATGGATGGCGATTGCTTGATTGTTCTTGTAGCGTTTGCCGAAATCATCGCGCTCCAGCATACGCGCAACAGTATGGGTAGCTGCTAGCTTAATTAAGTCAGCCGCACTAAATTTGTCCATCCAAGTAGAATTAAAAACAATTTCGGTTTTATCCGGATTCAGTACCTTGAATACTTGCTCACGGTAACTTTGCGCATTTTCTAATACTTGTTCGCGTGATAGCGGGGGGCGGGTCATATTTTTGCCAGTCGGATCGCCTATCATGCCGGTAAAATCGCCAATCAAAAATAGCGCATGGTGACCAAGCTCCTGTAACTGCCGCATTTTGTTGAGCAATACAGTATGTCCAAGATGCAAATCCGGTGCGGTTGGATCAAACCCGGCTTTGATGCGTAAAGGACGACCTAGTACCAATTTTTGATTTAATTCAGTTTCCAACAGCAACTCGTCGCAACCACGTTTGATCACGTCTATTGTTTCAATTGTTTCATTTAAGGTCATGTTGAGCAGATTCTTATATGTTCATTATTAATTGGGGTAAATAAACACTCACTTGTAAAACTAAATGGGGCTTGCAAATTTATGCGGGTATTTTTGATATATTTAAATAGCGGTAAAAATGTAAATCATTATTTATAGAGCATAATGTACTTACATGTGGTTTGAGATAACTTTTTATTTTACCTCAAATATAATTGTTTCATTCTTTAAAAAGCATAAGGTTTTTTATTTATCAGTATTTTGTTGGCCGCAAATATTGCTAATTAGATCGATTATTTTCCCAGCTGGTTTTTTAACCCAGCTTGTTCATTAGACCAGTTTTCTTCAATTATGCTGAAGCTGAGGTAAGTTGAAAAATTGGGCACCAATGTTTGGTTAAACTTGAATCGGAGGTGTTAAATGAAGCGCAAGGCATAGCCCAGTCACCGGGCCAGTGGAACCTTATAACGCGGGTTGCCCTCTAAATTCCGCTCTAACTCTGAAAGAGTTGCCCATGAAAAACGTTTGTTGGCGGAAGTTATTTGTTGTGCTTAGTGTCACTCTGTGCATGGGGCTGGGTCTGACGTTGGCACAGGGAGTTGAAGGAGCGGCGACTTCGGTTTCCACCTCGTCGTTGGCGCCGGGCGCAGTCAAATAGCACCCTGGCCACTATGCGGCAGTGGGCAAAAAGCAAAACAACAAGCCAGTGTACCTTAAAGATTTGTATGCCGATCTTGATGCCACCCCTGCGTTGCGCGGTGTGTTGCTTCGTTTCACTTGGACTGAACTCGAGCCTACCAGGGGCAACTATGATTTCAGCGTGATAGAAAAGCATTTGAGCGAACTGGCCACGCACCATAAGCAATTAATCTTGTTGGTGGAAACTAAAAGCTTCGGTTATCCCAATGAAGCCTCTATCGTGCCCGACTATGTGCTCAATGATCCGCAGTTCGAAGGGGCGGTGTTTAAGTTCCCGGCAGGCGCGGGGGTGATGAATGGCCAAAGCCGGACCGAGCGGCGCGGTAGCAATTTGAAGTTGTGGAACCCGCAGGTCTGCGAACGCCTGTCCGCGTTGTTGGTCGCTTTGGACAAACGCTTTAATACGCACCTTCAATTTGAGGCGTTAGGGCTACAGGAAACCGCCATGGGCCTATCCGAAGAATCCACGACGCCCCAGCAGGAAGACGCTTTTTTTGACAATCTGCTCAAGCTGCACGCGCAATTGCGGACCAGTTTTCCTAATACCGTGACGATTCAATTCACCAATTACCCCGTTAGAAAACTTGGCCTGCTCACCAGCCGGTTCAGGATAATGGGCCCCGGCTTGGGCGGACCTGATGTTTTTGTGAGTGATCGCGGTTTGAATCGGTCCGGTGGTGTTTACAACTATTACCCCAAGTTTTCCGGCATAGTGCCCTTGGCGCCCATGGTGGCGGGGGGGTAATTACATCGCCGCACAGTATGGTGGTTCAGCTGATGAAGCGCCTCGCGTGGATCAGCTCTACAGCTTTGCGCGCGATCGCCTTAAAGCCAACTACATCTTCTGGGGGCGCCCACCGGATAGATCGAGGTATTTCCCGCAGGTGCTCGACATATTGAACCGGCCTGAATTGCGCGCTGATCCGGCGGGCGGGTTGAGTAAAGTCTGCCCAAGCGTGTTTACTTCTTGCGTAAATTGACCGAACGCCGATTCTCAAGACGGTCGGCTCAAGGGTCGGTTAGGAGTAAGCGCGAAGTTGCCGCTTTTGATTTGAGCGAACTGGGTAAAAGTGGTGTAGAGAGGGTAATTTGAAAGAAACCGGTAAGCCACAGTGGCCGCTTACCGGAATTGAATTGGATCTGACAAGATCAAACTAGAATT
The DNA here is from genome assembly GCF_013168275.1 of Candidatus Nitrotoga sp. AM1P. Lineage (GTDB taxonomy): Bacteria > Pseudomonadota > Gammaproteobacteria > Burkholderiales > Gallionellaceae > Nitrotoga. Next base: position 2,336,343 of record NZ_AP019547.1, read on the forward strand.
TATGGAACGTCAAGCAGCCAGCAGTTAAGAGATGAACTTCGAAATTGAATCCGCGTTATTTTAAATCCTCAACTGAAATTCCATATTCAGAAGACCATGGAACAGGCCATGCCCAAACAGTTAATGAGAATTTTGTTCCAGATGTTACGTCAAGAACTTGATGAGGGTGCGTAACCTGTCCCGGCCAAAAAAGAGCATGTCCAGCGGGAAGATTTTTGTTGTTGTAATCTTGTCGAGGAAAAACAAGGTCGCCCCCAGTAAAATCATCATTAAGCTTTACAAGCATTGACACCATAGAGACGTCATGATGTAGCTTCATATTCTTTACATCATTTGGCCCATAACGTACAAAATAAGGAGAAGTGAATCCTAGAATATTCAACAGTGGAAATACATAAAGGAGAGAAGGCAGACATTTACCCATGATTTGCTTGCAAATATCTATTGAAAATACTCTGCTTAAATTATGAAGGTTAAGTTCAGAAGCGGAATATCCATCTGGATTGTGCGCATAAAACAATTCAGGTCTTGAATCTAGCTCTTTAATAAGATCTGCACAATATTCAGGCGTCCAAAAAGGGGTCGAATATATATCATTAGCGACTTCTGTGAATACGCCACATTTATTTGCTATGTAATCTTTGCTATGTAAAATTTTCATTCTTATTTCATTCTTAATTTAATTCAAAAAAGCCAGGATCTCTGGTTTGTCAGTTTTTAAATAATGTAAAAATATCTGCATATATTGCTGTCCGTTATTGCAGAACCAACCTTCAGCTCAGGAAACTACAGTTAATCATGGCACAAAAACGATAGAACTTCCAGATGAGTTTATGTCGCTGAGCAGAGGTCTGATCGAAGTGCAATGCAGCTGTATGGGCCGTCAATGCGTTTTAATATCCACTCGTAATCTATGTTATCCGGATAAATTATGAATCCATGTATTACAAGCCTGAAAAGTATATTTACGTGCTAGACAACAAAATGCTTGACCATCGTTATTTGCTCTGTATAATGCGCCCCTCTCGTTGCTACGGCAGCCCGTTCTTTAAAAGTTTACAGACAACCGACGAGTGTGGGTACATGCGCTGAGGTATTGGTAGATATGCGAATTAGTTCGCATGGCTGTCATGACTCAAGACATAAAAGCAGTACCTCACACGAAGTTGAAAAAAATGAAATATTGATTCGCTTTGAGTGAGATCGATTTACCTGAGAGGGTAGATCAAAAAAGCATAGAGATTGAACTGAAGAGTTTGATCCTGGCTCAGATTGAACGCTGGCGGCATGCTTTACACATGCAAGTCGAACGGCAGCACGGGGGCAACCCTGGTGGCGAGTGGCGAACGGGTGAGTAATATATCGGAACGTACCCGGAAATGGGGGATAACGTAGCGAAAGTTACGCTAATACCGCATATGCCCTAAGGGGGAAAGCGGGGGATTCGTAAGAACCTCGCGTTTTCGGAGCGGCCGATATCGGATTAGCTAGTAGGTGAGGTAAAGGCTCACCTAGGCGACGATCCGTAGCTGGTCTGAGAGGACGACCAGCCACACTGGAACTGAGACACGGTCCAGACTCCTACGGGAGGCAGCAGTGGGGAATTTTGGACAATGGGCGCAAGCCTGATCCAGCCATGCCGCGTGAGTGAAGAAGGCCTTCGGGTTGTAAAGCTCTTTCAGCCGGAAAGAAAACGCACGGGTTAATACCCTGTGTGGATGACGGTACCGGAAGAAGAAGCACCGGCTAACTACGTGCCAGCAGCCGCGGTAATACGTAGGGTGCGAGCGTTAATCGGAATTACTGGGCGTAAAGCGTGCGCAGGCGGTTTTGTAAGACAGATGTGAAATCCCCGGGCTTAACCTGGGAACTGCATTTGTGACTGCAAGGCTAGAGTACGGCAGAGGGGGGTAGAATTCCACGTGTAGCAGTGAAATGCGTAGATATGTGGAGGAATACCGATGGCGAAGGCAGCCCCCTGGGTCGATACTGACGCTCATGCACGAAAGCGTGGGGAGCAAACAGGATTAGATACCCTGGTAGTCCACGCCCTAAACGATGTCAACTAGGTGTTGGGGGAGGAGACTTCCTTAGTACCGCAGCTAACGCGTGAAGTTGACCGCCTGGGGAGTACGGTCGCAAGATTAAAACTCAAAGGAATTGACGGGGACCCGCACAAGCGGTGGATTATGTGGATTAATTCGATGCAACGCGAAAAACCTTACCTACCCTTGACATGCCAGGAACTTGCCAGAGATGGCTTGGTGCCCGAAAGGGAGCCTGGACACAGGTGCTGCATGGCTGTCGTCAGCTCGTGTCGTGAGATGTTGGGTTAAGTCCCGCAACGAGCGCAACCCTTGTCATTAATTGCCATCATTTAGTTGGGCACTTTAATGAGACTGCCGGTGACAAACCGGAGGAAGGTGGGGATGACGTCAAGTCCTCATGGCCCTTATGGGTAGGGCTTCACACGTAATACAATGGTCGGTACAGAGGGTTGCCAACCCGCGAGGGGGAGCTAATCTCAGAAAGCCGATCGTAGTCCGGATTGGAGTCTGCAACTCGACTCCATGAAGTCGGAATCGCTAGTAATCGCGGATCAGCATGTCGCGGTGAATACGTTCCCGGGTCTTGTACACACCGCCCGTCACACCATGGGAGCGGGTTCTACCAGAAGCAGCTAGCCTAACCGTAAGGAGGGCGGTTGCCACGGTAGGGTTCGTGACTGGGGTGAAGTCGTAACAAGGTAGCCGTATCGGAAGGTGCGGCTGGATCACCTCCTTTCTAGAGAAGCCTTGGCGTACGTATCCACACTCATCGGTTGTCTATAAAGCTAGTAGCGAGTAGCTGGTAGCAGTTGACGTTGCTACACTCTACCGGCTACGGGCTGTATTTGGGTCTGTAGCTCAGCTGGTTAGAGCATTGTGTTGATAACGCAGGGGTCGTAGGTTCGAGTCCTACCAGACCCACCAGTTTTGCCTGGTAATTTGAAAGAATTATTCGGCAAAATTTGAAAGCCAAGCAAATCAAGGCAGCGAGGCTGCGATGTGTACAGATGTACACGATTTGCCGAGCAACGTAGAGTTGCGCAAGCTGTCAAAGTTTAGCGGGGGATTAGCTCAGCTGGGAGAGCACCTGCTTTGCAAGCAGGGGGTCGTCGGTTCGATCCCGTCATCCTCCACCATTTATTGTAATATTTACAACGTTACAAGTGAGAACCTATATCCAAGCTATTTGTTTTGATATTGGCTTTTGCTAATAGTAGTTTTTTGTAGTTCTTTAAAAATCTGGAAGAAGTAAAAAAGTGATTCACGCACAAGCGTTAATGGGGCAACCTGTTAATGCGTGTGTATGAAAAACTTGGGTTTTGATTGTATCAAACCGTAACCATTCAAGTCGGATGGAAGCGGTCACAAACGCAAGACAAAAAAACTTGTAACGAAAAACCTTGGTCTCTAAAAGACTGAGGGTTTAATGTTATAGGGTCAAGCGAATAAGTGCATGTGGTGGATGCCTTGGCGATTACAGGCGACGAAAGACGTGTAAGCCTGCGAAAAGCTACGGGGAGCTGGCAATAAAGCTTTGATCCGTAGATATCTGAATGGGGAAACCCGGCCCGCAAGGGTCACTCCTGACTGAATACATAGGTCAGGTAGAGCGAACCCGGTGAACTGAAACATCTAAGTAGCCGGAGGAAAAGAAATCAACCGAGATTCCGAGAGTAGTGGCGAGCGAAATCGGAGGAGCCTGCAACCTTTAGCTTCTGAATTAGTGGAACAGTCTGGAAAGTCTGGCCATAGTGGGTGATAGCCCCGTACGCGAAAATTCAGGAGTGGAAATAGGGTTGGAACAAGTAGGGCGGGACACGAGAAATCCTGTCTGAATATGGGGGGACCATCCTCCAAGGCTAAATACTCGTAATCGACCGATAGTGAACCAGTACCGTGAGGGAAAGGCGAAAAGAACCCCGGAAGGGGAGTGAAATAGATCCTGAAACCGCATGCATACAAACAGTGGGAGCGGACTTGTTCCGTGACTGCGTACCTTTTGTATAATGGGTCAGCGACTTACATTCAGTAGCGAGCTTAACCGAATAGGGGAGGCGCAGCGAAAGCGAGTCTGATAAGGGCGATAGTTGCTGGGTGTAGACCCGAAACCAAGTGATCTATCCATGGCCAGGATGAAGGTGGGGTAACACTCACTGGAGGTCCGAACCCACTAATGTTGAAAAATTAGGGGATGAGCTGTGGATAGGGGTGAAAGGCTAAACAAACTTGGAAATAGCTGGTTCTCTCCGAAAACTATTTAGGTAGTGCCTCATGTATCACTCTCGGGGGTAGAGCACTGTCATGGCTAGGGGTCTATTGCTGATTACCAAACCATTGCAAACTCCGAATACCGAGAAGTGCGAGCATGGGAGACAGAGCATCGGGTGCTAACGTCCGGTGTCGAAAGGGAAACAACCCAGACCGCCGATTAAGGTCCCCAAGACATAGTTAAGTGGAAAACGAAGTGGGAAGGCTAAAACAGTCAGGATGTTGGCTTAGAAGCAGCCATCATTTAAAGAAAGCGTAATAGCTCACTGATCGAGTCGTCCTGCGCGGAAGATGTAACGGGGCTCAAACTATGCACCGAAATCGCGGATATGTACTTGTACATATGGTAGGAGAGCGTTCTGTAGGCCTGCGAAGGCAGCTTGAGAAGGCTGTTGGAGGTATCAGAAGTGCGAATGCTGACATGAGTAGCGATAAAGGGAGTGAAAGGCTCCCTCGCCGAAAGCCCAAGGTTTCCTGTGCAACGTTCATCGACGCAGGGTGAGTCGGCCCCTAAGGCGAGGCAGAAATGCGTAGTCGATGGGAAACAGGTTAATATTCCTGTACCTCAATACAATGCGATGTGGGGACGGAGAAGGTTAGGCAAGCCAAGTGTTGGACGTCTTGGTTTAAGCGTGTAGGGAGATCTCTTAGGTAAATCCGGGAGGTCAATTCTGAGACGTGATGACGAGTGCCATTTTGGCGCGAAGTTGCTGATACCAAGCTTCCAAGAAAAGCCACTAAGCTTCAGTTGTATAGAGACCGTACCGCAAACCGACACAGGTGGGCAGGATGAGAATTCTAAGGCGCTTGAGAGAACTCGGGTGAAGGAACTCGGCAAATTTGCACCGTAACTTCGGGAGAAGGTGCGCCCCGGTAGAGTGTAGGACTTCGCGTCCGAAGCTCGATGGGGTTGCAGTGAAATGGTGGCTGCGACTGTTTAATAAAAACACAGCACTCTGCAAACACGAAAGTGGACGTATAGAGTGTGACTCCTGCCCGGTGCCGGAAGGTTAAATGATGGGGTGCAAGCTCTTGATTGAAGCCCCGGTAAACGGCGGCCGTAACTATAACGGTCCTAAGGTAGCGAAATTCCTTGTCGGGTAAGTTCCGACCTGCACGAATGGAGTAACGATGGCCACACTGTCTCCACCCGAGACTCAGCGAAGTTGAAATGTTTGTGAAGATGCAATCTACCCGCGGCTAGACGGAAAGACCCCATGCACCTTTACTGTAGCTTTGCATTGGACTTTGAACAGATCTGTGTAGGATAGGTGGGAGGCTTTGAAGCGGTGTCGCCAGACGTCGTGGAGCCAACCTTGAAATACCACCCTGATGTGTTTGAGGTTCTAACCTAGGTCCGTAATCCGGATCGGGGACATTGCATGGTAGGCAGTTTGACTGGGGCGGTCTCCTCCCAAAGAGTAACGGAGGAGTACGAAGGTATCCTAGGTACGGTCGGACATCGTACTGATAGTGCAATGGCAAAAGGATGCTTGACTGCGAGACTGACAAGTCGAGCAGGTGCGAAAGCAGGTCATAGTGATCCGGTGGTTCTGTATGGAAGGGCCATCGCTCAACGGATAAAAGGTACGCTGGGGATAACAGGCTGATTCCTCCCAAGAGTTCATATCGACGGGGGAGTTTGGCACCTCGATGTCGGCTCATCACATCCTGGGGCTGTAGTCGGTCCCAAGGGTATGGCTGTTCGCCATTTAAAGTGGTACGTGAGCTGGGTTTAAAACGTCGTGAGACAGTTTGGTCCCTATCTGCCGTGGGCGCTGGAAATTTGAAGGGACCTGCTCCTAGTACGAGAGGACCGGAGTGGACGGATCTCTGGTGTACCGGTTATGACGCCAGTCGTATTGCCGGGTAGCTAAATCCGGAAGAGATAACCGCTGAAAGCATCTAAGCGGGAAACTCGCCTTAAGATGAGATTTCCCTGGGGACTTGATCCCCCTGAAGGGTCGTGGAAGACCACCACGTTGATAGGTCAGGTGTGGAAGCGCAGTAATGCGTTAAGCTAACTGATACTAATTGCCCGTGAGGCTTGACCCTATAACATTAAATATTACAAGTAGCGTTGCAATCAAAACCAATTACTTCTTCCAGTTGATGGCTGATTGATTATCTGTTTAATCAGATAGCCAGTTAGTCGACAGTTATGTCTGACGACCATAGCAAGTTGGTCCCACTCCTTCCCATCTCGAACAGGACAGTGAAACGACTTTGCGCCGATGATAGTGTACATACGTATGTGAAAGTAGGTCATCGTCAGACTCCTTACAAACAACAAAGCCCTCCCAGTGAGGGCTTTGTCGTTTTAGTCTATCAAAAGCTTTCGTTTTGAGAGTGATAAGGATTTAGTGAAAAACCCTCTCCTCAGATACGCTTAGCTAATTCACTGGCTTTACCTGTATAGGTGGCTGGTGTTAATATGTACAAGCGTTGTTTTTCTGTTTCTGGAATACTTAAGGTATGGATGAAGGCATGCAGGCTGTCGCGGTTGATGCCGCCTTTGCCGCGTGTTAGTTTTTTAAGTTTATCATAGGCGTTTTCGATGTTGTAGCGCCGCATTACAGTTTGGATTGGTTCAGCTAATACTTCCCAGCTATTGTTCAAATCTTCCGCGATGCGTTGCGGATTTACTTCTAGTTTATTCAATCCCTTTAGGCAAGACTTATAAGCCAGCAATGTGTAACCCAGCACCACGCCCATGTTGCGTAGTGTGGTTGAATCGGTTAAATCACGCTGCCAGCGCGATATTGGTAGTTTCTCGGAAAGATGGCGAAGCAGGGCGTTCGCTAAACCTAGGTTACCTTCTGAATTTTCAAAATCTATTGGATTAATTTTATGTGGCATAGTGGAGGAGCCGACCTCGCCTGCTACCATTTTTTGTTTGAAATAGCCGAGTGAAATGTAGCCCCAAAGGTCACGGTTGAGATCGATCAGGATGGAGTTGGTACGCGCGTAGGCATCAAATAATTCGGCCATGTAATCGTGAGGTTCGATTTGAATGGTATATGGGTTGAAAGTAATTCCACGAGCCATGACAAAGCGTTGTGCGAAAGATTCCCAATCCACCTCAGGATAAGACGTCACATGAGAATTGTAGTTACCTACAGCGCCATTGATTTTCCCTAGTATTTCTACGCTGGCCAAACGTGTACGTGCACGTTGTAGGCGATGTACTACATTGGCCATTTCCTTGCCGAGTGTGCTCGGCGTGGCCGTTTGTCCATGAGTGCGGCATAGCATAGGCAGGTCTGCCAGTTGATGAGCAAGGTCGCGTAGGCAGTTGATAAGCGTATCTAAAGTTGGCAGCATAACTTCGTTGCGCCCATTCAATAACATCAGTGCGTGGCTTAGGTTGTTAATATCTTCTGAAGTACAAGCAAAGTGGATAAACTCTAGCTTGCTACTTGTTTCCGGGTTATCTGAAAGTTTTTCACGTAACCAGTATTCGATCGCTTTTACATCATGATTTGTACGTTTTTCTATGATTTTGATTTGTTCGGCATCAGTTTCACTAAACTGCGCGACTAGTTGATCTAAATATTCAAGGGTTGTGACGGAAAACGGTTCGATTTCAGGAATTCCAACCTCTAAACTGAGCGCTTTGAGCCATTCGATTTCGATCAGAACTCGATAGTAAATCAGGCCAAATTCGCTGTAATAAGTGCGCAAAGGATTTATCTGGCCGTGGTAGCGGCCATCCAATGGAGAGATTGCGGTGAGTGCGGTCAGTGTCATCGAGCTAATCCTTGGAAAAAATAGCAAATATTAACGGCATATCGCTAGAAATGATGCTACCGGTAGTCAGTCGTCCATTAAAGGCCGAAACAGAAAGTTCATGTTGCGTATGGGCTGACTTGAAGCGGCTAATTAATATGGTATTCAATTTATTTACAATAAAACTGTAAAAATTGATAGTTGCAATTGGTCGAATTTTTGAAATTTTTCTTTTTAAAGCAATAGATTGGCGGCCATAAAGAGAAGTTGTTTGTATTGTCCTCCATCATTACCGACTATTTGCAATGATGCCGCCACCTAAACAAATCCCGCCGTCGTAAATGACCACCGATTGCCCTGGGGTAACGGCCCATTGTACTTTACTAAATTTAAAGCTGCTAAGTGTGTCAGATATCGTGTTGAAGTGGCAGCTTACATCGGTTTGGCGATAACGGATTTTAGCGGTGTAGTCGCGCGTAATATCAGGTATATGGTGATTAATCCAGTGCACTTCTGTAGCATCAAGAAATGTGGACAGCAAAGCTGGATGATCGTGTCCTTGCACTACAATGAGGTGATTGTTTGCAATGTTTTTAGCCGCCACGAACCAAGGTAGGCCTTGTCCGCCAATACCTAAGCCTTGACGCTGGCCAATGGTATAGAACGATAGGCCCATATGTTCTCCGACCATTTGGCCATCGAGTGTGTATATCGGGCCGGGTTGGACAGGCAGGTAGCGGTTAAGAAATTCGCGAAATGGACGTTCGCCGATGAAGCAGATTCCAGTACTGTCTTTCTTGGCGTAGTTGGATAGGTTGTGCTGGCGTGCGATTTCTCGCACCTGTGACTTTAGTAACGTGCCCAGCGGGAATATCGTTTTGGACAATTGCATTTGATTCAAGCGGTATAAAAAATAGCTTTGATCCTTACTGCTGTCTATCGCCTTGAGTAATTGATAATTGTCGTCTATTTTGCGTATTTGCGCATAATGTCCAGTGGCAATGGAATCTGCGCCCATATCAATTGCGTGTTCCAGAAAAGCCTTAAATTTTATTTCAGAATTGCACAGAATGTCCGGATTGGGCGTGTGTCCGGCCGCGTATTCGCGCAAGAAATGGTTGAATACGCGCTCCTTGTATTCCTTGGCGAAATTCACCGTTTCGATGGGGATACCGATGGTGTCGGCGATGGAGACCGCATCTATTAAGTCTTGGCGCGAGGAACAGTACTCGTCACTGTCGTCATCCTCCCAGTTTTTCATGAAGAGGCCAATGACCTTATAGCCTTGCTGTTTCAGCAGAAGCGCGGTAACGGCGGAGTCCACTCCGCCGGATATGCCGACGATAATACATCCTTTAGCCATAATGTATAAGCAGGTCTAGCGGATAGTGTTTGCCGCAAAGATAATCCTCTACGCAGCTCAGTACTTCTGCTCTTTGCAGAGATTCGTTAGGTTCCAGATGGTCAGCAGGTTGGTCGAATAAAATGGTGCGTTCTTCAATAAGAAAAACCTTGCAGTCGTGTTCGATAACAATAGCTACTGTGATTTTAGGTTCCCAGGCCATACCATGGCGATTTCAGATTGTGTATCTCTAAGCAAAGAATCGGATGAAATAAAAAAGGCAGGGTCACCCCTGCCTTTTTTAAGGTTCAAAAAATTAATGAGCTGCGGGAGCCGCTGCGGGAGCTGCTTCGTCAGCTTTATGCTCGTCAGCTTTTTTAGCTTTTTTAGCCTTTTTAGCTTTTTTAGCAGGAGCAGCATGATCCGCCGCTGCGGCTCCTGTTGCAGCAGGAGCAGGGGCAGCAGCATCAGAAGCAACAGCTGAGAAAGAAACAACGGCGAATACAGCAGCGATCAGTGTGGACAACAGTTTCATTTGAACTCCAATTCTAATTAGGTTAAAAAATTATGACATTACTTACTGTCAGCGGTACTAACGCTCCAGTTCTTTAATTGGTTGACAATTTGGATAATGAATTTATTTAAAATTGGTGCCGGGAGAGGGACTCGAACCCTCACACTGTTTCCAGCACCGGATTTTGAGTCCGGCGCGTCTACCAATTCCGCCATCCCGGCATGTGAAGCCAGAGATTATCCATGAAACAGAAGTCTTCATCAAGTCCAAGCGTTGTTTAATGTAGTTTGAATTTGGGTAGGATAGAGGAATCTAATAAAGGTTAACTCTGAACCGGTGGCTGTGATTGAACATTTTTGCACTGACTGGATGGGCGTCTGGGGATTCAAAGCACGAGCAGTTAGCTTGTTAAACTGTTAATATAAACATTGATAATATTTTGGAGTAGAGGGAAATGGGTAACGTGGAACAAGCGCGCTTTAATATGGTGGAGCAACAGATTCGGCCTTGGGACGTGCTGGATATAAGGGTACTGGATTTGTTGAGCAAGGTTAAACGCGAGCGTTTCGTACCGCCCGGAAGGCAAAGTATGGCTTTTATGGATATGGAAGTCCCACTGGGACATGGGGTTTCCATGTGGCAGCCCAAGATGGAAGCGCGCGCGTTGCAGGCATTGCAGCTTGGACACAACGACCGCGTTCTGGAAGTTGGTAGCGGCAGTGGTTACCTGACTGCTTTGTTATCTCATCTCGCGATGCATGTGACCAGCGTTGAGATCGTGCCCGAACTGCATGCTTTTGCGGAAAAGAATTTGGCGGCGCATCATATCAATAACGTAACTTTGACACGGGGCGATGCGGCGCAAGGCTGGCCGGGTTCTTATGATGTAATCGTATTGACAGGCTCAGTACCAATTTTACCGGAAGCATTCCAGAACAGTTTGAAACCAGGTGGTCGTTTGTTTGCCATCGTTGGTGATGCTCCGGTGATGCATGCCGATCTGATTACTTGTGTGGCACCCGGTATATTAGAGAGAGTTACGCTGTTCGAGACCAGTATTGCGCCACTGCAAAATACGCTGCAACCCAAGCGTTTCGTTTTTTGATGGTGCTATTGTAAAAAATAGTACTGGCGATAGGGTTAATTAGGCGTTTTAGGACACCTGCTGTTTTAAGTCGATGCCCAGTTTTCGGGCCGCCGTATTTGCTGCCGTAATGATGTATTCATCCACCTCTGTGTTAGGCATACCACCCGTAGTAGGGATAGATGCAAGAGCGTTGTGAGCGGATTCCATCAGCATATTGAAATGGCTATCTTGGTCACTAATCAATGGACGCGGGACAATGGCCTGAAAATACAGCAGGCCGTGACGCATTGTTATGGCCAGCAGATAGAGCTCCTGGCCAATTGCAGTGGCTTCTGGGTCACGCACCTCGAAACATTGCGTTGAGCTGTTTTGGCCTTCATCACGCGGGCTTGGTATCTGTTTAGCGATGGCTTCAATAAATGTTTGCGCGATATTCAGCTTGGGTGCCAATGTCGCGTGATATTGCCCTGTGCGGTTGAGAATGAGCGGGTTCTCAAGCACTGCGCGTTTAGTATTGCGCAGCGTGAGAACGACGATAATCGTGATGATAATTGTGGCAAGGGTTATTTCAATCATGGTTATAAACTTTAATTCTATAAACCGGTAGTATAGCTGTCTCTACCAAATTTGAATTAGTAAACTATTAGCAATAGATCGATTGAATATCTGAAGCTGGGTGAGTCCATATCGGGTATAAATCGTCCTAATTATGCCTCAACGCTTTTTTCCTCAAACCATTTGTACAATGTCGGTAGTACCACTAACGTGAGCAAGGTGGAGGTAACCAGGCCGCCGATTACCACGATGGCGAGGGGTCGTTGCACTTCAGATCCTGGCCCTGTAGCGAACAACATGGGGATAAGGCCCAGCATAGCTACAGTGGCGGTCATCAGCACAGGGCGAAAGCGCTGCCGGCAACCTTGAATTACGGCTTCTGTCTGAGACATGCCTTTATCCCGCAAGGTGCGGATATAGGATACCAGCACCACACCATTTAGCACAGCGATCCCCCATAGGGCGATGAAACCCACTGAGGCTGGTACTGACAAATACTCGCCTGTTAGAAACAGGGACACCACGCCGCCGATCGAGGCGAATGGCAGCACCATGATAATAAGCGAGGCATAGCGCAGGGAACCGAATAGCAAAAACAGTAAGAAGAAAATCGCAGCAATGGTCACGGGAACGATGATCATCAAGTGGCCCATCGCCCGTTCCATGTTCTGGAACTGACCACCCCATTCCAGATAATAGCCCTCGGGGAGCTTGACCTTGGCATCTACAGCCAACTGCAGTTCGGCGACGAAACCGCCCAAGTCACGATCCTTAACGTTAACCCCCACCACGATGCGACGTTTGGCCTTCTCCCGGCTAATCTGCGCTGGCCCGTCCAAAACACTTATGGTGGCTAAATCTTCCAGAGCCACGTGGGCACCGTTGGGCGAGATGACGCGCAGACCATGGATCTCCCCCAGGCTGTTGCGGAAGCGCTCTGGCAAGCGCACCACGGCGCTAAAGCGGCGCTCGCCCTCAAAGATTTCGGTGGTCGTTTTGCCGCCGATAGCGGTCTCGATCACGTCGTTGATGTCAGCTACGTTGAGGCCGTGGCGAGCGATGGCGTGACGATCGATATTGATAGATAAATATTGCTGACCGGTAACCCTTTCTACGCGCAGATCCTGCGCTCCCTTGATTGAGGTCGCCACCTTGGCGATTGCGTCGGCCTTCAGCTTGAGGGTGTCCATGTCATCGCCGAACAATTTGATCGCCACATCGGAGCGCACCCCGGTGACCATTTCATCTACTCGGTCGGAAATCGGCTGGGCCATCACAATCTGCACCCCGGGCAAAGTTTTGACCTTGTCCCGGATGGCGTCAGCAATGTCGTCCTGCGTCCATCCTTTGGGCCATTCGTCACGGGGCTTGAGACTGACTATCGGGGTAGATTCATTTTGACTTTGCGAATCGGCGGGACTCTCACCACGACCCACGCCAGAAAATGCGGATTTCACCCCGGGTACCTGCATCACCATCCGCATCGCCTCCATTTCTAGCTTGATGGATTCCTCCAGCGAGATATTGGGTACGCGATTTATGCCGGGCACGATAGAACCTTCCTTCATCTCGGGAATGAACGCCGTGCCGAGCAAAGGTAGCAGCAGCAAGGCTCCGACGAACGCCCCTCCCGATACGATGATGGTCTTCTTGCCGTTAGTCAGCGTCCAATCCAATAGTCGCAGGTAAGGTTTTTTCATAAAGGCAACCAAGCGAGTATCGTGCTCTTCCTTTCCTTTTAACAGGTATGAGCACAGAACCGGCGTCAGGGTGAGTGCCAGAATCAGCGATACGAACAGGGCGATAGCAATGGTGAATGCGAGTGGAGCGAACATTTTTCCTTCCATGCCCTCCAGAGTCATTAGTGGCAGGAATACCAGGATGATAATAGATATACCAAAAATAACCGGTGTGGCTACCTCGGATGCCGCTTCAAGGACTACTTGCATCCGGCTGATATCTTTGCGCTCAGCGAGGCGCTGAAAAGTATTTTCCACTACCACCACCGAACCGTCCACAATCAAACCGGTGGCAATAGCGAGGCCGCCGAGGGACATCAGATTGGCAGACAGGCCGTAATGATTCATCACCATGAAGGTGATCAGCGGAGTCAAAAGCAGGGATGCAACTACGATCAGGGATGAACGCACATCGCCGAGGAAAAGAAACAGCACGATGATGACAAGAACCACGCCCTCGAGCAGCACCTTCATCACAGTTTTCAAGGCAGCGTCTACCAGCTCGCTGCGGTCGTAGTATGGAATGATTTTGAGGCCGCCGGGGAGCATCCCCTTATCGTTTATTTCTGCGACCCTTTGTTTGACCCGGCTAACAATCTCTTTGGCGTTACCGGCGCGGATCATCATCACTATCCCGCCCACCGACTCGGTGATGCCATTCTTAAGCAATGCGCCATAGCGCACCTCGTGACCGATGGTTACTTCAGCGACATCGCGCATGAGCACCGGCACGCCACCCTGCTCCTTGAGTACGATCATACGGATATCGTCCAAGGTTTTTATCAGACCTATGCCGCGAATCAAATATTGCTCAGCGTAATGGGGTAACACGCCGCCGCCAGAGTTGGCGTTGTTGCGGGCGAGGGCCTGGTATATTTCCTGCAGGGTCACATTGTAATGCCTCATACGATCCGGGTTTACCAATGCTTGATACTGCTTGACGTAGCCACCTTGGGAATTGATCTCCGCCACGCCAGGAATGCCACGCAGCAGTGGCCGCACCACCCAGTCCTGTGTAATGCGGCGTTTGGTCAGCTCTTCTTGACTGAGCACCCGCTCACCGTCGTCTGGGCGCTCCAACGTGTACTGATAAACCTCGCCCAACCCAGTAGACAGCGGGCCGAGTACGGGTGTCACGTTCTGCGGCATACGTCCGCCTACCTCGATCAGGCGCTCCATTACCAGCTGGCGTGCGAAATAGACATTGGTCGCATCGGTAAACACCAGAGTAATCAGCGATAGCCCCGGTTTATTGAGCGAGCGCATCTCCTCCAATCCCGGCAGGCCAGTCATGGCCATTTCCAATGGCACGGTAACGAAGCGTTCGACTTCCTCGGGTGAACGGCCCAAAACCTCCGTAGCAATCTGCACTTGTACATTGGTCACGTCTGGAAAGGCGTCTACTGACAGCTTCCGCGTCGCATCCAATCCGAATGCCACTAAGCATACCGCCACCACGATAAGCACCAAACGCTGTTTGAGCGCAGCCTGAATCAGGGATTCCAGCATATCAGCCTCCCAGCTCTTCTCGCTTGCGCTCGTTGTTAAGGTGAAAACCGCCTTCTGTGACGATACGTTCGCTTATTTTGATGCCCTCCAGCACTGGGAAATAACCATGGCTTTCTTGTCCAAGCAGGACACGCCGCAACTGGAAGCGTTTATCGTCCAGCTGGACGAAAACATGATCCTTGTTCTCCTCTCGCACCACCGCTGCAGCTGGCACCACCAGGCGGCGCTGGGATTTAACCAGAATCAGCATGGAGGCAAGCATTTCCGGCTTGAGCATGCGCTCATGATTCGCTGCATCCATGCGCACCTCCACCGTTCGTCTATCGGGATTAACGGTGTCGGCGACAAAAATCAGTCGCCCCTCAATAAGTTTTCCGTCCAATGCGGGAATCTTAGCTTGCACCACCTCCCCTACCTTCACCAGGGCAGCCTGCTGTTCGGTCACCTCGGCCACCAGCCAGACGTGGGACAGATCTGCTACGGTAAAGAGCGCTTCCGCCGGTTGCACGACTTGGCCCGATGTTACAGTACGCTCAATTACTACTCCGTCGAGAGTCGCAATAATGGAGGACATGGAATTCACCCGACGGGTAGCCGCCAGCTTGGTAATGGCGCTTTTTGCCATACCGAGCACCTTGAGCTGTTCGTGGGAAGCGTGCAGCTCGGCGTGAGCCTGGACCAGATCAGCCTCTCGTTTTTGCAGTTCAGCTTCACCAATAACATCGGCAGCAAACAGTAATCTTGCTCGCTCCTCCGCTCGGCGCTGCAGCGCTTCATGGGATAAAGCCTTGAGATAGGTGAGCTGGGCAGTAGCCAGCTCGGTGCTATTCAGCGTAGTCAGCACATCGCCGCGTTTTACCGTCTGACCAAGGAAAGCATGGATCTCAGTCACACGTCCCGTTACGGCAGCACCGATGCGCGCCACTCGATGTTCGTCCACTTCGACGCGAGCCGGTACGCGCAAGGTCTCCGCCACATCACCTTCGCTAGCAAGGGTGATTGTCAAGCGTTTGAGAAATTCCGGTGCAACTTTTACCACCGAGGGGTCGTTGATCGGATGCGCAATGGCATGCGGCGTTTCTTTGCCCTTGCAACCAGCCAGACTAGTGATAAACAGAAGAGAAATTAAAACAGGTAAGATCGTGCGCTTCACAGTATTTCTCCGGTATTGGGGGGGGAGGCACGTAGTCGGGCAATTTCGATTAGCGCAGCTTGCAGTTCGTAACGAGCATTAAGGTAGTCCAGGCGGGTAGTGCGTAAAACGCGTTGGGCGTCCAGAAAATCAAGAATGCCACGCTCACCATAGCGATAGGCCGCTTCGGCTACCTTCATGGCATTTTCGGCATCGTGCATCAGGCCGGTCTCGAATATCTTTACTTGATTTTTGGCAATCTGGTATCGGCCGTAAGCTTGGTCCAGAACTCCCAGTAGATTGATGCTTGTCTGCCGCTTTTCCGCCTCAGCCCGATCAAGCCCTGCGACGGCCTCGCCGATGGGACCCTGGCGACGATTCCATAACGGCAAGGGCAAGCTCACGCCGACTTGCCACTGTTTCCAATCCGGATCTTGATTGGAGCCTACCGTAATGGTGGGTTGTGGGAAACGCAGGTTGCGTTCTAGCTGCACTCGTGCTTGCGCCCGACGGGTTTGAGCGTCCGCCACTTTAAGTAACGGCTGACGCTCCAATAAATCTTTACGTAGCTCTTCCAGAGTTGGTAGATCGGGTGGTAGTAACGGTTCCTGTGCCACTTCGAAATTCCCCGCAAGCGGCGCGCCAATTAGTGCCCGCAGTCGATCGCGGGCTTGGGTAATGCGTAGCTCAGCACTATTAACAGCACTCTTCGCAGCCAATGCTTCGACGTCTGCCTTCACCAATTCAAAGCGCGGAGATTCTCCAACTTTGACTTTGAGTTTAACCCTGTCGCGAATTTGCATTAGTAATTCATGATTGAGCGTAGCGAGCTTGACCTCCTCTTGACGACGCAACACATCGAAAAAAGCCTGGGTTACGGAGGTACGCAGATTTATTTGCGCATCCGACACTACCGCCGCACTGGCGGTGATACCCGCTTCTGCTCCCTGTCGTCGCGCGGCACGCACAGAGGGCAGTTCGATCAGCTGAGATAATCCAGCTACTCGAGTATGCCCATTCGGGACGCTTAAATGCTTTGAAAGAGAACTTCCTGCTCCGACTTGAAGATCGGGATTGGGATAGGCCCGTGCCGTAGTGAGAGCGGCATGCGCGCCACGCTCCTGAGCGGTCACATCAGCTAGCGTCGGACTGTGTCTAGCTGCGAGACGCAATGCTTCATTTAAAGTCAATGATGTTGCCGCATATGATGGGGTGATGGCGATTAGTAAAAAGATTGACCACCATAAACGAATAGGTAAGCTATGCAATTGCATGTTATTTTTAATTCTCCAAATGCATTTTAGGGCTATAAGCTGACACCGATAACGATTACAAGTTCCACCAGTAAAAAAATTTCAGCATAAATGCTGAAATTTTTTAAAATGTAACTTATGGGGTGACTGCTAACTGAAATCGGAGTTTGTCAAAATAAATCAATGTTGATTAAAGCGGAATGTTGAATGAAGCTACGCAAGTGCAGTTATCGCCGCATTAAATGTGTATAAATATCATGGTAGGCTGCGGCACTTTGACCCCAGCCAAAATCCTTGACCATGCAATTATGCTGCAATGCTCGCCAGGTTTTTTTGTCATGGTAGGCTATCGTGGCACGTTGTACCGTAGCCAACAAGCTGGGCGTATCCATATTATGGAATACGAAACCGCTGGCGACGCCCTGTTCTAGTGAAGTTGCATTGCAATCCAATACTGTATCAATCAGGCCTCCAGTCGCATGTACCACTGGCGGCGTACCATAGCGTTGGCTATACATCTGGTTGAGCCCGCACGGCTCGAAACGCGACGGCATTAAAAAAATGTCTGCGCCTGCTTCTATCAGATGTGACAAAGCTTCATCGAAGCCCACGTAAGCACTGATCTGGCCAGAATAGTGATGCGTAAGCTCCAGGGCAGTCCGCTGCATTTCCACATCGCCACTACCCAGCAATACCAGTTGTGCCGGCAAGGCAATCAATTGTGGTGCAATTTCCAACACCAGGTCTACACCTTTCTGAGGAGTAAATCGGCTCACTAATCCGAACAATGGCAGGTCGGGATCAATATGCAATCCCATACGTTTTTGTAACTCTCGTTTATTGGCAGACTTTCCACTTATATCCGTGAGATTGTAAGGATGAGCAAGGTTAGGGTCAGTAGCGGGGTTCCACTCTGTGGTATCAATACCATTCAGAATGCCTGTCAAATTTTTGCGCCGGTAAGCGAGTAGTCCCTGTAGGCCGAACCCCAGCGCATCGGTCTGGATTTCGTTGGCATAAGATGGACTCACGGTAGTAATGTGATCAGCGTAATACAACCCTGCCTTCATGAAGGACAGGCTGCCGTAAAATTCTACACCGTCAGGCTGAAAACACTCAATGGGCAATCCCAATTCCGCAACCATTTGTGGCGGGAATACGCCTTGAAATGCAAGATTATGTACAGTCATTACACAAGGTACAGCGCCATCTGAAAAATGCAGATAGGCTGGAGTAAGTCCGGTTTGCCAGTCATTGCAATGAACTATATCGGGCTTCCAGTCAAGTGGAGAGTCTGCACAGCTCAGCAATGCAGCAATTTTTGACAGTAATCCAAATCGTTGGGCGTTATCCGGCCAGTCGAGACCATGTTCATCTTGATATGCTCCTCCGCCACGCTCATATAGTTCGGCACATTCAATCACTAACAGTGGTACGCCATTAGGTAACGAGCCCGCTAGCAGTCGTGCTACAGGGAAGCTGGGCTGAATGAAGATTTCGGCTGCGACCTGAAGTTGTGGCAAGGCTTTTAAAACTTGCGGATAACCTGGCAGCAATATACGTATGTCTACTGCCATTTCATGCAGCGCCGCCGGCAGTGCGGCGCTGACATCGGCCAAGCCGCCAGTTTTGATGAGTGGTGCGACTTCAGAAGTGGCAAACAATACCCGCATCGTTATTCCAATTTCAATTCGAAGGTATACAAGTCAACGACGAGCGAGCGAAGCTGAAAACCCCAGTTTCAGCGAAGGCTAAGTTGGGTAATGAAGGTAAGCCGTTAAAGATGGCTAAAACAACACTATTCATACTAAAAAAGAGCGGGGTAACCAAGGCCGTGTCACCTAATTAAAGTGCAATTGGAATTACAGCCAGCGCATTAAACCCAGCTCGAATGGATGCGTTAGCATTTCGTGGCGCGGATAAACCCGTATGCGATATTCAAGCTTGCCACATAGTTCCGGTGTCAACTCCAGCACATAAGCATGTTCACCTGTTTCTGCATTAACTTCCGGTGCTGTAAATTGATAACGCATCGATTGTTTGAGCTTTTCCTTATTGTATGCGTGACCAATCAGCATTTCGACCGTTACGTCAGCAGGCTTGAGACCATTGAGGTTAATGCTCACTTCAAAGTACACGCTTTCTTTGAACATAATGCTTTGTTTAGGGGTGCCCAAGCGGCGTATTGTTACGCCGGGCCAAGCCTTACGGACAGTATTTTTCCACGCCGAAATTTGACGCGCACCTTCAAAATCATTGTCGTAATACTTGCGATATTGCCATGTGGCGGGCAAGTAGGTTTTAGCAACATATTCACCCACCATGCGGGTAGCATTAAAGCTCGGCAGCAAGGTTGCGATGGATCGCTTGGACATCTTCACCCATTCTGACGAATAACCCATCTTGTTGTGTTTGTAATAAGTCGGTATGACCTGATCTTGCAATAGCTCATAGAGTGTTTGGCTTTCTTCACGGTTGCGCTGCGCTTCAGGCAAAAGCTCTGAAACCGGTTTGATTGCCCAACCATTCTTGCCATCGTAACCTTCATCCCACCAGCCATCCAATACGGACAAGTTAAGTACTCCATTCATGGCTGCCTTCATGCCTGAAGTGCCGCTTGCCTCAAGTGGATACAGGGGTGTGTTTAACCACACATCCACACCGGCCACCATACGACGTGCAAGCCGCAGGTCGTAGCCTTCCAGCATCAGGATTTTGCCTTCAAATTCCGGCATGCGTGAAATTTGCGTTACACGGCGGATAAGGTCTTGTCCCGGAATATCTGCGGGGTGGGCCTTGCCGGCAAAAATGAACAATACTGGGCGTTCGGGATCCTGCATGATCTGGCGCAGCCAATTCAGATCTTCAAATAACAATGCAGCGCGCTTATATGTAGCGAAACGGCGCGCAAAGCCGATGGTGAGCACATTTGGATTGGCTGGATCTGCATATTTCAAAATGCGATCAAGATGTGCTTCAGAACCGTGATTGCGGAAATGTTGGCGACTGATACGATAACGGATTAGCTGCAGCATTCTCGATTTAAGCGACTCGCGTACGCTCCAGAACTGATGGTCCGGAATACTGTCGACCCGTTCCCAAAAACCGACATCTGCTACATGCTGACTCCAGTCCCAACCGAGGTATCGCACAAATACCTCCGACCATTCTTTAGCCAGAAAGGTAGGCATATGTACCCCATTAGTAATGTAACTTATGGGGTTATCTTCTTGTTCAATTTCCGGCCATATTTCGGCGCAGATTTTGGCAGAAATCTTGCCATGGATACGCGATACGCCATTTTGAAAACGTGAGCAATGGATTGCCAACGCAGTCATATTAAAATCGGGTGTATTTGCTACATTCCCCAAGGCAAGAAATTCATCGCGGCTGATTTTCAATTGCGGATAATAGTTTTCAAAATAGTACATCATCATGCCGTAGTCGAAATGATCATGACCGGCTGGCACGGGAGTGTGCGTTGTGAAGACGGTATGTGCAGCAACTGCTTCAAGTGCGGCGGAAAATTCTATACCTTGTTCTATCAGGATGCGGATGCGTTCTAGTAACAAGAAGGCGGCATGACCTTCATTGATATGCCACACACTTGGCTTAATGCCCATTGCCCCGAGAGCACGGGCCCCACCGATTCCGAGCACGATTTCCTGTTCAATACGAATGGATTTGTCACCGCCGTAAAGATGGTGAGTGATGGCACGATCTTGCTGGGAATTTATATCGAGATCAGTATCCAGCAGAAAGATAGTGACATTGCCGACCCGCGCTTTCCACACCTTAATTGTTACGTTGCGCCCCGGTAAATCCACGCTTACATGGACTTCGGAACCATCGCTATTCAATATCGGTGAAATAGGCAGGCTCTCGAATTCAGAGTCAGTATAAATGGCTTTTTGGTTGCCATCACCATCGATGGTTTGATGGAAATAACCTTGGCGATAGAGTAGGCCTACGCCGACAAAGGGCAAATGCATGTCGCTGGCGGACTTGCAGTGATCGCCTGCTAAAATTCCTAAACCACCGGAATAAATTGGAAAGCTTTCGTGAAACCCAAATTCGGCACAAAAATAAGCGATCAGATCGTTTTCCACGAATCCTTCAGTATGATTATTGCGCACTGGCTTAGTATGATAACTATCATAAGCTGATAATGTGCGATGGTATTGATCCAGAAAAATTTGATCTTCCGAGGCAGTTATCAGGCACCGTTCATCCACATATCGGAGAAAAGCTTTCGGGTTTTGACCTACTTCATCCCACAGTTTGCGTTGAATGTAAGAGAATAAATCACGTGTAGGCAGATCCCAGCTATACCATAAGTTATTCGCCAGTTCTTCAAGCCTGGCTAAACGGGCTGGTATTTTAGGTCTGACTTCCAAGATATGTGGCGTGCTTTTATACATGATTTCCTGTTATTGCTGTGTGCATTGGACAAGCTGTCCAACACGGCTACGGTTAATATAGGAGCCCAAACGGTAGAATGGAGATGTTATTTTCCGCTACGCTAAAATCAGCGTGGAGAGTTGCTTTAAGTTTTGTGCATAGTGCCTTCCGATTATGCCCTAACGCTTGGTGCTTAGAACAATCGTAGTGATAAATGCAGATTATATAACAGCATATTCGTCATCACTACCACTTCCATACACTCCCCACCTCTAAAGGAGGTGGTTGGAATTAAGGCCGCAAGGTCGCGATGAGTAAGGTCATATACATTGAATTGTGTCATACAGGGTTATTTTGCATGACCTTAAATTTCGTTAATTTGTTCGGTAGTAATCAGTCGATTGGCATTTATCGGAAAAAATTAAATAATTTGATTGGGGGTGTTGCGTGCTTATAGACGCACCTTCAATTTCTGCCTTTTTCATCAATACTTAAATTCAATTCATTCTCAGCTTGGGGTTTTTCTTGCTTGCTTCCACCACTCCAGCTTATTCGCGGGGATTTGTGAGTAGCTTTGCAGACTTCGTTTGGTGGTCACATCGACCGTTCAAAATTACAGTTAGTTGTTATTTAAATTAATTTATTATTTTTATATGAATCAATAATTTGAAATTAAATTGTATCATCAGCAGTGCATCACTGAAAGTTTAAAAAGTAACAGGATAGCGTTCTTTTATTTTTATTCTTTAAATTTCTTGAATAATAATCATTATTAACAGTATAATCATTCAATGAGTCTGCTAACTCCTTTTTATTTCCTTCTACCGTAAGTTTTATATATGAAATTATGGAGCTTTACATGGCGAATTTTTATTCGATGATAAAATTATGTATTTAAAAATAAATAGTTGGGCAAACCTATTCTGCCCAACTAAATAAACAAGGAAAATTGACATGGCAATCGTTATTTATAGTGTGAATACCGAAGAGTTCAAAAACCGATATGTAGATATGAATAATTTACATATCTATAAAGCATTAGCGGCTAGTCAGTTGGTGATTAATTGTGACTCTCTAAAAGAAGCTCGAGAGCAATTAACGAAGATTATGGGTCCAAATTTTACCTTGTATCAAGGAGGTCATCATTTAGCTATTCGTTTAAGACAAGAAGGAATGGGAGAAGATATTCCATTAGTTAAGCTGTATTCAACGAAAGATAAAGGACCCCATCAATGGGGTGCCTTGCAAGAACTGTCTCATGTGGCAGCTGTTTAGTGTGTTGCATCGGAGTGATTGAAGGCTTGAATTCAATTAATCCATGAGTCCGGTGGTTTGGACTGAATGAAATGCAGCTCAATAACACAGGAGATGAGCAGATGTGTACGTATGCTGATACAGCGGGCACATACTTCTACTGTTAAGCTGATTGAACGGCGCTTCGATGCATTGGTGTTTTATATTGATGACTTACATGCGGTCATAAATAGAGTGTAAAGACACGTATCTTCTCAGCTTGCGGAATCTCAGCTTGCGGAAATAGAAAAAATTAATTTTCACACGCGGGAATAGTATGCATTGACACCACACCGCCAATTCTTCTCAAATGTTTCTCCCATAACGCTGGCGGATTAGCAGCCCGTTCCAATAGCGTAATGTTCCCAGACCATTACATATGCCAGATAAACAGAGTGGAATGATGCAGATCATCTACTTGCACGGTTTCATGGTGTACTTGATCAAGTATACTAAAAGTGCTGCTGATAAACATTGTGCCCGGACGCATTTCGGCACGTGCTTTGCGCCAGAGCTTTTCCATCGGTACGGGTGACAGGTAGGCAAACACCACGTCGTACAGCGATAAATCGCAGTCCCATAAATTTCCCCACTGTACTCGGCAGTTGAGGTGGCTGCTTAGCCCGATACGCAACCAACTCCAGAAAAACGGTAAAGGTGCTGCCTCTACGCCGATGTATCGTCCGTCCGGGCGAGCGCTGGCAAGATGCGTTAATACTCCACCTAAACCGGAACCTAAATCAATGAAGGTGAAACTCGAATCAGCCTTTTCAACAGGCAGCAATTGTTCCAAGGCATGCCACACTTTATTACTGGAAAAATATAGCGGGACTTGTGTACGAAAAGTACTCCAATACACAAGCAGTAATACCAGAAATGCGCCGAGAAAAAGAGTCGGTGGTAATTTGACTGCGAGCATCAGTACCAAGGCTGGTGCGAACATTAGCTGGATGACCAACCACCACTTGGCAAGGCCAGCTAAGAAACTGAACGTGGCGGCGAGTAGACCGCAAAGCAAAGCAAATAATAACGGTGAGTCATACCTTCCCGTAGTCTTTACCATCAGTAACATGAGCATTACCGCTGCGGATTGCAGCAGTAATGCAGTGATGGAGGGCGGGAGTTTTTTTAACATACATTGGTATAAGACAGATTGTTATAGTAAGGCTAACGAAGTCTTTCTGAGGGCTGACGGGTCATGCTTATAGCTGTTCTTATTGGCATATAAAACTGGGGCACAGTTGTCATGGTCTATTTCATACAATTAAAGTTGTAAATGGGTATTTCTTTCACAGAATATGAAAAAACGCTCGCGCTTACCAAATGACTCTCCTCAACCAAGTTGTGCGTAACGGTGTTTTGCCCGGCCTGGATTCAAAGCGGCGGTTACTTCGGGTGCATCGACTTGCACAACAAACGCCTCGAACTCTTCCAGCGGCAGCGGGCGGCTAAACAGATATCCCTGATAGGCATCACAGCCATTTAAATTTAGAAACTCCATCTGCGCTTCGGCCTCCACCCCTTCGGCAATGACGTCCAAACCAAAGGTGCGTCCCATCAGGATGATGGCCTGTACAAGTGCTGCATTGCTGGGATTGTCGCCCAGATCGTGGATGAAGGATTGATCGATCTTCAATTGATCCAGCGGGAGTTGTTTTAGATAGGCGAGTGAGGAATAAGCGGTGCCGAAGTCATCCATCGAAAAACTGATGCCGAGCGCCTTGAGCGCATTCATCTTCGCGACGGTATCACTGACATTGTCGACGAGCAAGCTCTCGGTCAGTTCGATTTTCAGAAGGGCCGGGTTGATACCGGTTGTGGAGAGGGCCTGTCGCACCTGTTCGACGAAATCCGGCTGGCGCAATTCTAGCGCACTGGCATTAAGGGCGAGTTGCAGGTTGTGGGTGGCCGGATTGGTGGACCAATCCCTGAGCTGAGCACATGCTGTTTGCAGCACCCACACTCCAATCGGTACGATCAGGCCGGTTTTTTCGGCCAGCGGAATGAATTGTTCGGGAAGAATCAGGCCGCGTTCGGGATGCACCCAGCGGAGCAATGCCTCGGCACCGATGGCACAGCGCTCATTGTTAACCTGTATCTGGTAATAGAGGCGCAGTTGCCCCCGTCCCAGTGCATGGCGCAGATCGCTTTCAAGCGCGCTCCGTTCGACCAACGTGGCCTGCATTTCGGGGTCAAAGAATCGAATCCCGTTGCGTCCCTCATTTTTGGCATGGTACATCGCGAAGTCGGAGTGTTTGAGCAGCTCATCGACTGAAGCTTCATGGCCATAGAACAGGCTGACCCCAATACTGGCGGTACACCATAATTCGAGACCCTGAACGATATAGGGCAAGGCAACGGCATCGCGTATTTTTTCGCCGATCAAGCCAGCCTGAATGACCGCTTCCTGGGTATTTTCGCTCAAATTTTCCAGCATCAATACAAACTCATCGCCGCCCAAGCGGGCCTCCGTATCGCCTTCGCGCACATTAGCCGTTAAACGTTGGGCGATTTCAACCAGCAGCAAGTCGCCGATAGAGTGGCCGTAGGTATCGTTGAGCGTCTTGAAATTATCCAGATCCAGGAACAGAAGAGCGCCATAATGCTTGTTGCGACTGCTGGCAGCCAGTGCCTGTCGCAGGCGGTCAAACAGCATGCGACGGTTGGGCAAATGGGTGAGGGAGTCATAGTAGGCCAACCGGTGGATCTCGGCCGATGATTCGGGGTTGCTGGTGATATCGGAAAAGATTCCGACGTAATGCGTGATATTTCCACCATCCCCGGTGATGGCGGAGATGGTCAGCCAATCGGCGTAGATTTTGCCATTTTTGCGCTTGTTCCACATCTCGCCCTGCCAATATTTCTGTTCATTCAGGGTGACCCACATGCGTTGGTAGAAATCCCTGTCATGTTGCCCGGAGCTCAGTATCGCTGGTGTTCGTCCCACGGCTTCTTTCATACTGTAACCCGTAAGACGGGTGAAGGCATGGTTTACACGGCTGATGACGCCGCAAGCGTCGGTTACCATGATGCCCTCATGGGACTCGAAAGCGATGGCAGCGATGCGCAGCGCTTCCAGGGCTTGCTTGCGCTCGCTGACGTCGGTAAATGAAATACGTACCGAGTTTCCGTCGTTGCCAGCCTTGATGTGCAGGCAGTCCAGATGGGCATGAAAGATTGAGCCATGTCCCCGTTTGAGTACCAATTCACAACTCTGCCGCTCATCATCTTGTAACACGCTCACGAAAAAGCGGTCCCAGCGTTCGCTGTCTTCTGCGGCGACCCAATGTGCAAAACGGTGGTGCATGAGCTGGCTGCGTTCCATCCCGAGTAGTGTGGCTCCAGTGAGATTAACGTCGGTGATCAGGGCTTCGCGAGTGAGGGTAAGGTAACCGACGGGGGCGAAGTCATAAAGATCCACGTAGCGATCACGGGACTCTTCCAGTTCAACTTGCGCCTGCCGCAACGCCTCATTCTGCATCTCCAGTTCAACCTGATACACCTGCAGCTCGTGCAGTAGTTTTTTGGCAGGGCGCGGCGTTCCATCCGTCTCGGGTGCGCGGGCAAGTTGCGTTTCAGCTTTCGTGCGTAGCGGGTCTGGCCCGTTTGGCTTCGTGCTCATGTGTTTTCCTGAAAGTCGGATCAAGCCGGCTTTATGGTGGGACGAATGAATTCGCCCAGTTTACGCCCATTTTATGGGGATATTCACAGAAAGCGTTATTCAATGGGGTTTGATTCTACGTGAAGTATATGAATTTAACAGAGTTTGAGTCTGAACAGGGAGTTATGATTGATTATTAGGCGAAGGAGGTGGATTAATATGAACGGTGAATAACTGTTTGCTTTGTTAATTTGTAGCTTTTCTAAACTGAAATCGAGGTTAAAGAAGCGAAATTGAGCTTCATGAGGCACTTGTTGACATAGCGTTTTTATCCCTCTCGCAAGTGTTTTTTCGCCGCTGCTAGGGGTCTTGGTTGACCGAGCAGTACCAGTACGTCACCGGCTTTCATTATCATATTGCCCGCAGGTTGATTGCCGCGCATGTTATGGCGGCGTACTGCATTTACTTCCACATTTAATTCGGCCAAATTAATTTCATCAAGCGTCTTACCTACGGCGGAATCGCGTTCTCCCAGCAACACGCTATGGAAACGCGGCTGTAAGTTTTCCGTTGCTTCACCCACTATATTCGCAGCAGTACGAAAGTAGGTGCTGAACATGCTATAGCGACGCGCCCGATTTTCCTGAAGGCGGCGGACGACGCGGTTGAGCGGCACGCCCGACATCAGTAGCGCTTGTGACGCCAGCATCACGCTGCCTTCTAGCACATCCGCCACAACTTCGGCTGCTCCAGCCTGTTTGAGCGTCTCGATATGGGTCTCGTCGGCACTTCGAACCACCACCGGTAAGTCAGGGCGTAGTTCATTAACCAGATGTAAAATTTTGAGTGCGGAGTGAGTGTCGATGTAGGTGACAACCAAAGTTTTAGCGCGCATTAACCCGGCCGCCAAAAGCACTTCGCGTTTGGCGGCATCACCATACACCACGTTTTCACCCGCTGCTGCGGCCTCATGCACACGGTGTGAGTCGAGATCGAGCACGATAAATTGAACATTTTCCTGTTTCATAAAGCGCGCTAGCGACTGCCCACTCCGCCCGTAGCCACAAATAATGATGTTTGCATTGGCGGATATGCTCTGTACTGCAATCTGATGAATCTGCATGGCACGGCTCATCCATTCGGAGGGCGCAATGCGTCGCACAATAGCTTCGGTATGCTGGATTAGAAAAGGTGCGGCCAACATGGAGAGAAGCATGGTGTCTAGGATAATTTGTACTGCTGCGGGAGATAGCAGATTCACTCCGCCTGCCAGGGTTAATAGCACGAAGCCGAATTCACCAGCTTGCGCTAATCCCAAGCTACTACGAATCGCTACTCCCCAATCACCGGCAAACCTGCGCACCAATAATGCTACTACAGTAAATTTGATCAGCAGTAAGCACAGCAACATTAGAAGTACCCAGCCAATATTGACAAACATTTCGCCGAGATCCAGCATCATGCCTACAGTAACGAAAAACAGACCCATAAGCACATCGCGGAACGGCTTGATGTCATCTTCAACTTGATAGCGGTATTCAGTTTCAGCAATTAAGACGCCGGCCACAAATGCTCCCAGTGCCATCGATAGCCCAACTAGTTCAGTGAAATAGGCAAGGCCCAGCGTGATAAAAAGTACGTTGAGCATGAACAACTCGGAAGATTTTTGCCGTGCCACGACATGAAACCAAGATCGCATTACGCGTTGACCGAATAGCAGCAGCACAGCTAGAACTAATGCGGCTTTAATCAGTGCAAGCGAAAGAGTGAATGGCAGGTCGCCTGGTGGACTTGCCAAAGCCGGAATGATGATGAGCAGCGGCACTACAGCTAAATCCTGAAATAGCAATACGCCGATTATTTGCTGGCCGTGCGGTGCACTCATCGCGGCGCGCTCGACCAGCATCTTGCTTACAATAGCAGTGGATGACATCGCCAGCACACAGCCCATAGCTAAACTTGCACGCCAATCAAATCCTGCCAGCCACCCAGCTGTCATAATCAACAAAAGAGTTACCACCACCTGCGCACCACCCAAGCCGAATACCGTGCGTTTCATTTTGTGGAGACGCGCCAGGCTGAATTCAAGGCCGATGCTGAACATCAGGAATACCAAGCCGAACTCTGCCAGATGATGAGTGCCTGGTGTATCAGGTATCCAACCCAGCGCATGCGGACCGATCAGAATGCCCACGGTCAGGTAGCCTAGTACTACTGGCAAATGCAATACACGGCATGCCACCACCACACCTACGGCAACGGTAAGCAAAATTAGAACGAGTTGTAGCGAATTGGTCATGTGCGTGTCACATAAATGAGCTGGTTCATCATTGGCGCTACCACACTCGAACGTAGGCAATACAGGAGATTGCCAAGTACATATTAAGACCTTTTATAACCGGCAGCGGAAATAGAACCGCTCTGGTTACGTGTCACCCACTACTTTTGCACAGTGATATTTATGAAATAGCTCGTTGTTCAACCCGTAGATTCTGCTATTGCTAACGATTTCAATGAATCATCGTGGGATTGCTCGTAGAAGATCAGTTATCGGTAAGTGTTCCAGTTGTATATAGTTGAACAGATTTATCGGTCGAACTATTTATTCCTCGCAATGATGTAATTTTACCAGACCGATAATGATGATGGGGGTTTGCAGCAACCTGCTAAGTACTTTTGACAAAGAGAGCAAGAATATGGATAATCATGGGTTCGGTTTGGAGGGATTCCCGAGCGGTTAAAGGGATCAGACTGTAAATCTGACGGCTCTGCCTTCGAAGGTTCGAATCCTTCTCCCTCCACCAGATTTTTGTTTATAAAGATTATTTTAAGGTTTAGCAGTTAAATTTGACTAGGCTGGATGGTGCGGTTATTGCTTGGTTGCATGTCATTTTGGCGGCGAAGCGTGCGGGTGTAGCTCAATGGTAGAGCAGAAGTTTTCCAAACTTACGACGAGGGTTCGATTCCCTTCACCCGCTCCAGTTTAAGTTAGCCCATGTGGCTCAGTGGCAGAGCACTCCCTTGGTAAGGGAGAGGTCGCGGGTCCGATTCCCGCCATGGGCACCAATGGATTTATTGAGATTCTTTTGTTAATTCGGTGTTGATGAGGAAAAATCATGGCAAAGAGTAAATTTGAGCGAACCAAGCCGCACATTAATGTAGGCACGATTGGTCATGTTGATCACGGCAAAACCACCCTGACTGCAGCGATTACCACCGTGCTGTCCAAGAAGTTTGGTGGCGAGGCTAAGGGATATGACCAGATTGACGCAGCGCCGGAAGAAAAGGCGCGCGGCATCACCATTAACACCGCTCACGTTGAATATGAAACGTCTGGCCGCCACTACGCCCACGTAGACTGTCCGGGCCATGCAGATTACATTAAAAACATGATTACCGGTGCTGCGCAGATGGACGGTGCTATCCTGGTAGTGTCTGCCGCCGATGGTCCTATGCCGCAAACGCGGGAGCACATCCTGTTGGCGCGTCAAGTGGGTGTGCCCTACATCATCGTCTACATGAATAAAGCCGACATGGTGGATGACCCCGAGCTGCTCGAGCTGGTTGAAATGGAGGTGCGTGAACTTCTGACCAAATACGACTTCCCGGGTGATGATACCCCGATCATTATTGGTAGTGCGCTTAAAGCTTTACAAGGTGACCAGTCCGAAATTGGCGAGCCCTCCATCTTTCGTTTGGCCGAGGCGCTGGACGCCTACATACCTCAGCCTATGCGCGTCATGGATGGCACCTTCCTGATGCCCGTTGAAGATGTTTTCTCCATCTCCGGTCGAGGTACCGTGGTAACGGGCCGGGTGGAGCGTGGCGTCGTCAAGGTGGGTGAGGAAATTGAAATTATCGGCCTCAAGCCCACGATTAAAACCATCTGCACCGGCGTGGAAATGTTCCGCAAGCTACTTGACCAAGGTCAGGCTGGCGATAACGTGGGTATATTGTTGCGTGGCACCAAGCGTGAAGAAGTCGAACGTGGTCAAGTTCTGGCTAAGCCGGGTTCTATCACTCCGCATACCAAGTTTTCAGCTGAGATTTACGTTCTCAGCAAAGATGAGGGGGGTCGTCACACTCCGTTTTTCCAAGGTTACCGTCCGCAATTCTATTTTAGAACTACCGACGTAACGGGTGCGGTTGAGCTGCCGGCTGGCACTGAAATGGTAATGCCGGGAGACAACGTGTCGGTGACGGTGAGCTTGATAGCCCCGATCGCAATGGAAGAGGGTCTGCGTTTCGCGATACGCGAAGGCGGTCGCACCGTCGGTGCCGGTGTGGTGGCTAAGGTGATCGAGTAGTCTTGGCAAAGAGGGCTTTAGATGGCGGACTTTTCCTTGTTGGTTTGCTTTCCATTTAAAAAATTAGGCCAGTAGCTCAATTGGTAGAGTATCGGTCTCCAAAACCGAGGGTTGGGGG
The DNA here is from genome assembly GCF_013168275.1 of Candidatus Nitrotoga sp. AM1P. GTDB lineage: Bacteria > Pseudomonadota > Gammaproteobacteria > Burkholderiales > Gallionellaceae > Nitrotoga. The sequence goes on from NZ_AP019547.1 coordinate 2,367,239, forward strand.
TTCGAAACCCTCCTGGCCTGCCAGTTAAATCATCAGAAAAGACGGGCAGATTGCGCATGGCGGATAAAATTAAATTAGTTGTCGCGTTCATGTTCGTTGCGGCGGGCATTGCGGGGTTTTATGCTTTGCATGAAAACGCTGCAGTGGTCAAGCTTGCAGCAATATTGTTTGGGTTTTTGTTGGCTGCTGCTGTGGTTTGGACGACCGAGCCGGGTAAGCGTCTATTTGCGTTTGGTGCAGAATCTGTAGCGGAAGCCAAGCGCGTGGTATGGCCGTCGCGTAAGGAAACAGTGCAGACTACAGGGGTGGTGCTCCTTTTTGCGATTGTAATGGCACTATTTTTGTGGGCAGTTGATACCAGTTTGTTGTTGGTGGTTAATAAATTAATGGGGCGTGAATAATGTCCAAGCGTTGGTATGTGGTTCATACGTATTCTCAGTTTGAGAAATTCGTGCAGCGCGCATTGCCGGAGCGTATTCAACGCGCGGGTTTGGAGGGTCAGTTCGGTCAGATTCTGGTGCCGGTGGAAGAGGTTGTGGAGTTGAAGTCGGGCCAGAAAAGTATCAGCGAGCGTAAATTTTTCCCGGGCTATGTACTGGTTGAGATGGAAATGACCGACGAAAGTTGGCATCTCGTTAAAAGTACACCCAAGGTTACTGGATTTTTGGGTGGCTCGGCAATGAAGCCTACTCCCATTAGCGAAAAAGAAGTGCAAAATATAATACACCAGATGCAAACCGGGGTGGAAAAGCCGAGACCAAAAGTGCTATTTGAAGTGGGTGAGGCGGTGCGTGTCAAGGATGGTCCATTCACTGATTTCCACGGTATGGTGGAAAACGTCAATTATGATAAGAATAAGTTGCGGGTGGCGGTGACCATTTTTGGTCGCTCAACACCTGTGGAGCTGGATTTCGGTCAAGTCGAGAAAGCTTAGAGCGGGGGGTTAAGGATGAATGAAGAAGAGAAAGCCGATTACGGGCACTCTTCTTTTTTCTCCTTTCTGTATTAATCGGGGAGAGCGCAATAGCGTTCGCTTGAACCCATAAGGAGAGCGTTATGGCGAAGAAAATTATAGGTTTTATCAAGTTGCAAGTTCCTGCCGGCAAGGCAAATCCTAGTCCACCTATCGGTCCGGCGCTGGGTCAGCGTGGGTTAAATATCATGGAGTTCTGCAAAGCGTTTAATGCACAGACTCAGGGCGTGGAACCGGGTTTGCCAATTCCGGTCGTGATTACAGCTTTTGCAGACAAGAGTTTCACTTTCATTATGAAAACTCCGCCTGCGACCATTCTGATTAAGAAGGCAGCTGGTTTGCAGAAGGGTAGTCCCAAGTCACTCACAGAAAAGGTTGGTAAGCTCACCCGTAAGCAGGCAGAAGAAATTGCAGCAACCAAGATGCCCGATCTGACCGCTACCGACATGGATGCGGCGGTGCGTACTATTGCTGGTAGCGCGCGCAGTATGGGTATTGTTGTGGAGGGCGTATAACATGGCACATATTTCTAAGCGTTATAAGGCATTGGTTGCCAAAGTTGATCGTAATAAGCTGTACGCTATGAATGAGGCACTGAGTTTGGCAAAAGAAACTGCTAAGGCCAAGTTCGATGAGTCTATCGACATCGCAATTAATTTGGGTATAGATGCACGCAAGTCCGATCAATTAGTGCGTGGCGCGGTGGTGTTACCCAAAGGAACTGGCAAGACTGTACGTATTGCTGTGTTCGCTCAAGGTGCCAAGGCTGAGGAAGCTAAGTTGGCTGGTGCGGATGTGGTGGGCTTTGAGGACTTGGCGGAAAGTATCAAGGCCGGCAATATGGATTTTGATGTGGTGATAGCCTCCCCTGATGCTATGCGTATTGTTGGCCAATTAGGTCAAATTCTGGGTCCCCGTGGCTTGATGCCTAATCCTAAAGTGGGTACGGTTTCCGTTGATGTGGCGGGTGCCGTTAGAAATGCTAAGGCTGGTCAGGTGCAGTACCGTACTGACAAGAATGGTGTTGTCCAGTGCACTATTGGGCGGGCTTCGTTTGAGCCTGAAGCGTTGCGTGAAAATTTATTGGCGTTGATTGATGCCTTAAACAAGGCTAGGCCAGCTGCCGCCAAGGGCGTGTACCTGAAGAAAATCTCTGTCTCCAGCACCATGGGTGTGGGTATTCGCATTGAGCAGGCCAGTTTGGCAGGATAGTTCTTTTTGTTTCTGGCCATAAGTTATGAAAATATGGTGGTTGTCTTTTCGGCAATCGAAAGTTAGGGAGTGGCGCAATTACAAATTGTGCGACATGATTGGTTAGTTTGTCATGTCGTTTACAGGCTTTGAACTGCTGGTTTATTGGCAGATTGTCAAAGATCGTAGGTACCCATTAGGGTTTAATTAAAGGGGCGTTGTATGGCGGCAACAAGATCAAGGTTTCCGCTTCCTGTTCTCTGATACCTACGTAGATGGTGTGCCCGCGAGCAGGAGTAATATTATTTCCCCGGCTTAAGGACGCAGTTGTTAACAATGGATCGCTGGGCCTCGGTTTGGTGTTCCAATTGAAGATGGAGAATGATTTGGGTCTTAATCTGCAAGAAAAACAAGCAATAGTAGCTGAAGTTAACGAACAGGTGACGCAGGCTCAGGCTATTGTTTTGGCAGAGTACCGTGGCATTGCAGTCAGCGACATTACCAAGTTGCGTGCCACCGCGCGTAAGTCTGGAGTGTACTTTCGCGTGTTAAAAAACACATTGGCGCGTCGTGCTGTACAGGGCACTCCGTTTGAGGCTTTGGCGGAAAAAATGGTTGGCCCGCTAATCTATAGTATTAGCGCTGATCCCGTCGCGGCAGCGAAAATAGTGCATGAATTTGCCAAAACAAACGGCAAATTGGTAATCAAGGCAGGCGCAATGGTTGGTTCTTTGATGTCTGCGGAGCAGGTCGCTGTGCTGGCTGCTATCCCGAGCCGAGATGAGTTGATCGCACGTTTGATGGCGACCATGAATGCTGCAACCAGCACTTTTGTACGTGGCTTGGCTGCTATCCGCGATAAGAAGGAAGCCGAAACGGCTGCCGCTTAACGCTCTTATCAAATTTTTTGAATTAACATTAGGAGAGCAATATGGCTGTTAATAAGGCTGACATTCTGGACGCAATTGCACAAATGACCGTGTTGGAGTTGTCTGCATTGATCAAGGAAATGGAAGAAAAGTTTGGCGTGTCCGCTGCTGCTGTGGCAGTTGCTGCGCCGGCTGCCGCCGCTGCTGCTGCCGCAGTTGAGCAAACTGAATTTACTGTGATATTAAGCTCTGCGGGTGCCAGCAAGGTGAACGTGATCAAGGTGGTTCGCACGATTACCGGTCTTGGGCTGAAAGAGGCTAAGGACTTGGTGGACGGTGCACCGAAGGCAGTGAAAGAGGGTGTGAATAAAGCTGACGCTGACGCTATCTTGAAGCAATTGATCGAGGCTGGTGCAACTGCTGAAATCAAGTAATTGTTGTGCGCGTCGAAAGGCTGACGGATGCCCGCCAGCCTTTTGCCGTTTTAAGAAGATAACGGACAGCAAGCTACAAAACGTTTTTTGTTCATTGTCTTTTCCCTCGGTCGTGGAGATATCATGAGTTATTCTTTTACTGAAAAAAAACGTATTCGTAAAAGTTTTGCGAAACGTATCGGTGCTTTGCCGATACCATTTTTGCTGTCCACGCAATTAGAGTCTTACAGTGCTTTTCTTCAGGCTGACCAGTTGCCTGAGCAGCGCATCAACGATGGCTTGCAGGCAGCATTCCATTCGATTTTTCCGATTGAGAGCCATAATAAATATGCGCGTCTTGACTTCGTTAGCTACAACTTGGGTATGCCGCCTTTTGATGTGAAGGAGTGTCAGCAACGCGGTCTGACTTATGCTTCCCCAATACGTGCTCGTGTGCGCCTGACCTTATTCGATAAGGAGGTATCCAAACCGACCGTCGTGAAGGAAGTGAAAGAGCAAGAAGTATATATGGGTGAAATACCCCTTATGACCAATACTGGTTCATTCGTTATTAATGGCACTGAGCGTGTTATCGTGTCGCAATTGCATCGTTCACCTGGCGTGTTCTTTGAACATGATCGCGGCAAGACGCATAGCTCTGGCAAACTGCTATTTTCTGCGCGCATTATTCCCTATCGCGGTTCGTGGTTGGATTTTGAGTTTGATGCTAAGGATTATGTCTATTTCCGTATAGATCGTCGTCGTAAAATGCCGGTCACTATTCTATTGAAATCATTGGGCTATACGCCTGAGCAGATACTGGCGGCATTTTTTGAATTTGATACTTTTCACCTTGGAAAAAAAGGCATCCAGTTTGAGGTGGTGCCAGAACGGCTACGCGGTGAAGTAGCACGTTTTGATATTTTGGACAAAAGTGGCAAGGTGATCGTGGCCGGTGGCAAACGTATTACTGTGCGCCATATCCGTGAAATACAGGAAGCGGGTATTGATAAGTTGGCGGTAGGGGAAGACTTTTTATTCGAACGTGTGCTAGCACATAACGTGATAGATAAGGATAGTGGCGAAATCATCGCCAATGCCAACGACGAGATCACTGAAACACTGCTGGCCAAGTTGCACGCGGCTGGAGAGAAAAAAATCCGCACGCTATATACCAATAGTCTGGATCAAGGCGGCTATATTTCGCAGACTCTGCGTGCCGATGAGACTACTGACCAGTGGACAGCGCGAGTTGCTATCTATCGTATGATTCGTCCCGGCGAGCCGCCCACGGAGGACGCGGTGGAAAATCTATTTAACGGCCTGTTCTTTTCTGAAGAGCGATACAACTTATCGGTTGTAGGGCGTATGAAATTCAACCGTCGTATCGGGTTGGATGAGCTGACAGGCTCAGTCACACTGTCTAATGAAGATATCGTGGCGGTAATCAAGATTATGGTTGAGTTGCGCAATGGTCGCGGTGAAATTGACGATATTGATCATCTCGGCAACCGGCGTGTGCGTGCTGTGGGTGAGTTGGCGGAAAATCAGTTTCGCACTGGGTTAGCGCGTGTTGAGCGTGCGGTGAAGGAACGTTTGGGTCAGGCCGAAGCGGACAATCTGATGCCGCATGACTTGATTAATGCCAAACCAATTTCTGCGGCGGTTAAAGAGTTTTTCGGCTCTAGTCAATTGTCGCAATTCATGGATCAGACCAACCCCTTGTCCGAAGTGACGCACAAGCGCCGTATTTCCGCGCTTGGCCCTGGTGGATTGACTCGTGAACGTGCTGGCTTTGAGGTGCGTGATGTGCACCCGACACATTATGGCCGTTTGTGCCCGATTGAGACGCCAGAAGGCCCGAATATCGGTTTGATTAACTCGTTGGCGCTATATGCGCGCATCAATAACTATGGCTTCATCGAAACTCCCTATCGTCAGGTGGCTAAGGGTAAGGCGACTGATGAAGTTAAATACTTGTCCGCGATTGAGGAAGGCAGGTTTACTATTGCTCAGGCCAACGCTGAGTTAGACAGTAAAGGAAAGTTTACGAATGACGTGGTTTCATCCCGCCAGCACAACGAGTTTGTGCTGGCTTCGCCAGATCGCATTGAATATATGGATGTGGCACCTGCCCAAGTGGTGTCGGTGGCTGCGGCGTTGATACCTTTTTTGGAGCATGATGATGCAAATCGAGCTCTAATGGGTGCCAATATGCAGCGTCAAGCTGTACCTTGTTTGCGTGCAGAGAAAGCGTTGGTTGGAACTGGGGTCGAGCGCACCGTAGCGGTGGATTCCGGTACCACAGTGCAGGCATGGCGCGGTGGGCGAATAGATTATGTGGATGCAGGCCGTATTGTGGTGCGCGTTAATGACGATGAAACTACACACGGTGAAGTCGGTGTTGATATCTATAATCTGACCAAGTACACCCGTTCCAATCAGAATACCAATATCAATCAGCGTCCACTGGTTAAGATGGGGGACGTAATTGCGCGTGACGACGTGATCGCCGACGGTGCTTCCACTGATATGGGCGAGCTGGCTCTGGGCCAGAATATGCTGGTGGCATTCATGCCTTGGAATGGCTATAACTACGAGGACTCGATTCTGATTTCCGAGCGCGTGGTGGCGGAAGATCGCTTTACCTCTATCCATATTGAAGAGCTTACAGTGGTAGCGCGTGATACCAAGCTTGGCTCGGAAGAAATTACTCGTGACATTCCTAATCTGTCCGAGGGGCAAATGGCGCGTTTGGATGAATGCGGCATTGTGCATATTGGCGCGGAAGTTGGAGTGGGTGATGTGCTGGTTGGTAAAGTTACGCCGAAAGGTGAAACTCAGCTAACACCGGAGGAGAAGCTGCTGCGTGCTATTTTTGGCGAAAAAGCATCCGATGTTAAGGATACTAGTTTACGCGTGCAGGCGGGTATTTCCGGAACAGTGATAGATGTACAGGTGTTTACGCGAGAAGGGCTGCAGCGTGATCAGCGTGCGCAACAGATTATTGACGATGAATTGAAGCGTTATAAAAAGGATTTGGCGGATCAAATGCGCATCGTTGAGGTCGATGTATTTACCCGTCTCGGTAAGTTGCTGTTAGGCAAGGTGGTTAATGGAGGGCCCAAAAAGCTGGTTAAGGGTGCCAAGTTGACCAAGGATTACCTGACTAGCTTGGAGCGTCATCAGTGGTTTGATATACGTCTCGCGAGTGAAGACACTGCATCGCAATTGGAGCAGGTTAAAGAAGGTTTGGCGCAAAAGCGTTTGGAATTCGATGCGGCATTTGAATTAAAGAAACGCAATTTAACTCAAGGCGATGAGCTGCAAGTTGGTGTGCAGAAGATGGTTAAGGTGTATGTGGCAGTGAAACGCCGGTTACAGCCTGGCGACAAGATGGCGGGTCGTCATGGTAATAAAGGTGTGGTGTCACGCATTGTGCCGGTAGAGGATATGCCTTACATGGCCGATGGCACGCCTGTTGACATCGTGTTGAACCCGCTTGGCGTCCCATCGCGTATGAATGTAGGGCAAATATTGGAAACTCATCTGGGTTGGGCAGCTAAGGGTTTGGGGAATAAGATCGGCAAGATGCTGGAATCACAAGCCAAGATTGAAAAAATACGCACATTCCTAGGTAAGATTTATATGCATGACCAGGCTGCGGAGATTACTGAGTTCAGTGATGAGGATGTGCTAGACCTGTGCCGTAATTTGAGCGGAGGTGTGCCCTTCGCCACGCCAGTGTTCGATGGCGCGAATGAAGATGAAATTAAGGATATGTTAGAACTAGCAGATTTACCGCGTTCTGGCCAGATAACCCTATACGATGGGCGTACTGGGGTTGCATTTGATCGGCCGGTCACAGTGGGTTATATGCATGTATTGAAACTGAATCACTTGGTGGATGACAAGATGCATGCGCGTTCCACTGGTCCATACAGCTTGGTAACCCAGCAACCGTTAGGCGGCAAGGCGCAGTTTGGTGGTCAGCGTTTCGGTGAAATGGAAGTGTGGGCGCTGGAAGCGTATGGCGCAGCTTACACGCTGCAGGAAATGCTTACGGTCAAATCAGATGATGTGGCTGGACGCACCAAAATTTACGAGAGCATTGTCAAGGGCGATCACAAGATTGATGCCGGTATGCCGGAGTCGTTTAATGTATTAACCAAGGAAATTCGTTCTTTGGGCATTGATATCGATCTTGTTCGTCATCGAGAGTAGGGGGCGGCGCGTTCTGAGCGCCGCTCAAGATTGGTGCGCCGGGCGCACCCTACATTGCTGCCGAATATTTAGGAGTTATATATGAAAGCATTGCTGGATTTGTTCAGGCAAGTTACGCAGAAGGAGGAGTTCGACGCGATCAAGATCGGGTTGGCCTCACCGGAGAAAATTCGTTCTTGGTCCTACGGCGAAGTAAAAAAGCCGGAAACCATTAACTACCGAACTTTCAAGCCGGAGCGGGATGGTTTGTTTTGCGCCAAGATTTTTGGTCCAACCAAGGATTATGAGTGCCTATGCGGTAAGTATAAACGCTTGAAACATCGTGGGGTGATCTGCGAGAAATGCGGTGTGGAAGTAACGCTATCTAAAGTGCGTCGCGAACGTATGGGGCATATCGAACTGGCAAGTCCGGTGGCGCATATTTGGTTCTTAAAGTCATTGCCGTCGCGTTTGGGAATGGTGCTGGACATGACGTTACGCGACATAGAGCGCGTACTTTATTTTGAAGCTTACGTCGTGACCGATCCTGGGATGTCCACGCTCGAACGCGCTCAATTGCTTTCTGAGGATGATTATTTAGCCAAGCTGGAAGAGTATGGAGATGAGTTTTCCGCAGTAATGGGGGCGGAGGGCATACGCGCGCTCTTGCACGCGTTGGATGTGCCAGCAGAGGTGGAGAAGCTGCGTGCTGATCTTGAAGCGACCAGCTCCGAAACCAAAATCAAAAAATATGCGAAACGATTGAAAATCCTTGAGGCATTTTTGGTTTCGGGCATCAAGCCCGAGTGGATGATTATGTTGGTGCTGCCCGTGTTGCCGCCAGAATTACGTCCCTTAGTGCCGTTGGATGGTGGTCGCTTTGCGACTTCTGATTTGAATGATTTGTATCGTCGTGTAATTAACCGGAATAATCGTTTGAAACGCCTTTTGGAGTTGAAGGCACCGGAAATTATTGTGCGCAACGAAAAGCGTATGTTGCAGGAATCAATTGATTCGCTGCTGGATAATGGCCGTCGCGGCAAGGCAATGACAGGTGCTAACAAGCGTCCACTGAAGTCGTTGGCGGACATGATTAAAGGTAAAGGCGGTCGCTTCCGCCAGAATTTGCTGGGCAAGCGCGTAGATTATTCTGGTCGTTCCGTAATTGTTGTGGGGCCGCAGCTGAAATTGCATCAGTGCGGCTTGCCCAAGAAAATGGCGCTGGAGCTATTTAAGCCATTCATTTTTCATAAACTGGAAATTCTCGGGCTGGCCACAACCATTAAGGCGGGCAAGCGTATGGTGGAAGCGGAAGAGCCAGTTGTGTGGGATATTCTGGAAGATGTCATTCGTGAGCATCCGGTACTGTTGAACCGAGCGCCTACGTTGCATCGTCTCGGTATTCAGGCGTTCGAGCCGATACTGATCGAAGGCAAAGCAATTCAGTTGCATCCATTAGTTTGTACAGCTTTCAACGCCGATTTCGACGGTGACCAGATGGCCGTGCATGTGCCGTTGTCACTGGAAGCGCAGATGGAATGCCGTACCTTAATGCTGGCCTCTAATAACGTTTTGTCGCCTGCCAATGGCGAGCCTATCATTGTTCCGTCGCAGGATATCGTGCTGGGGCTGTACTATATGACGCGCGAAAAAATCGGTGCGCTGGGCGAGGGCGCGTTGTTTGCTGACGTGTCTGAAGCGCTACGAGCCTACGAATCTGGCCATGTAGATCTGCATGCCAAGGTAGTCGTGCGTATTAAAGAAATAGGCTTGGATGATAACAATGAGCGTCAGGAAAAGCGTACCCGCTATGAAACTACCGTGGGACGTGCTATTTTGTCAGATATTTTGCCAGTCGGTTTGCCGTTCAGTTTGGTTAATAAAGCATTAAAGAAAAAAGAGATTTCTCGTCTGATTAACACCAGCTTCAGTCGTTGTGGTTTGCGCAACACCGTGATCATGGCTGACAAGTTGATGACAACTGGCTTTACTTATGCGACCCGCGCCGGCATTTCAATTTGCCTGGATGACATGCTGGTGCCACCGCAAAAAAATGAGTTAATTGACGCGGCAGGAAAAGAGGTGCGTGAGATTGACGTGCAATACACTTCTGGTTTGGTGACCCAGGGTGAACGTTACAATAAGGTAGTGGATATCTGGGGTCGTACTGGTGATCTGGTGGCCAAAGCTATGATGGATCAGCTAGGTAGCGAGCCAGTGATTGACCGTGCCAGCGGCAAACAGCTTGCTGATAAGAAGGGCAAAGTAGTGATGCAGGAGTCTTTTAATTCCATCTATATGATGGCAGACTCTGGCGCGCGCGGTTCTGCGGCTCAGATTCGCCAATTAGCAGGTATGCGGGGTCTGATGGCCAAGCCAGATGGTTCTATCATTGAAACCCCGATTACCGCTAATTTTCGCGAGGGGCTGAATATGTTGCAATATTTTATCTCCACTCATGGTGCGCGAAAAGGCTTGGCTGATACCGCATTGAAGACCGCGAACTCTGGGTACCTGACGCGTCGTTTGGTAGATGTGACCCAAGATCTAGTGGTGGCTGAGGAAGATTGTGGTACCAGCGATGGTGCCGCGTTGAAGGCATTGGTTGAAGGTGGTGAGGTGATAGAAGCATTGCGTGAGCGCATACTAGGTCGCGTTGCCAGCAAGGATATCGTCAACCCAGAAAGCAGCGAAACTCTATATGAGGCAGGCACTCTTCTGGACGAAGATATGGTGGAAAACATTGAGTCGCTGGGTGTTGATGAAGTACATGTGCGGACGCCCCTCACATGTGAAACCCGTTATGGTTTGTGCGTCAAATGTTATGGTCGTGACTTAGGTCGAGGTGGTCCCGTGACGGTAGGCGAAGCAGTTGGCGTAATTGCTGCGCAATCCATTGGGGAGCCAGGTACTCAATTGACCATGCGCACCTTCCATATTGGTGGTGCCGCATCGCGTACCGTGGTGGCTAATCAGGTCGAGGGTAAGTCTAATGGTCAGGTGAAATACAGCGCGAACATGCGTACCGTCAGCAATACGCGAGGAGAGTTAGTGGTGGTAGCGCGTAGTGGCGAAATAATGGTTACCGATGATCATGGGCGCGAGCGCGAGCGCCACAAGGTGCCATACGGCGCGATGTTGGCCGTACGTGAGGGTAGTTTGGTTCGCGCAGGTGAAGTGTTGGCTACATGGGATCCCCATACCCGTCCTATTATTACCGAATATGCTGGTCGGGCGCGATTTGAAAATGTAAAAGAGGGCGTTACCGTTACTCGAGAGATTGATGAAGTAACCGGATTGTCCACTCTTGTGGTGGATCCTAAGCTTGCTGGTACGCAAGGTAAGGGTGTGCTGCGGCCATTGGTACGTTTGCTCGACGAGGAGGGGCACGAGATTAAGATTGCTGGCACCGAATTACCAATTTCGGTGACCTTTCAGACGGGTTGTATCATCACCGTAGAAGATGGCCAGCATGTTGGCGTGGGTGAGGTGCTGGCACGTATTCCGCAAGAAAGTAGTAAAACACGTGACATTACTGGAGGACTTCCGCGAGTGGCGGAACTGTTTGAAGCTCGTTCGCCAAAGAATGCTGGTATGTTAGCGGAAGTTACCGGAACGGCATCGTTCGGTAAGGATACTAAGGGTAAGCAACGTTTGGTTATCACCGATATGCAAGGTGTGGCGCATGAGTTTCTGATTACCAAAGACAAGCATGTGCTAGTACACGATGGACAAATGGTGACCCAAGGCGAAATGATTGTGGATGGTCCGCGCGATCCGCATGACATTTTGCGCTTGCTGGGTGTGGCAGCACTGGCGCGTTATATTGCCGATGAAGTGCAGGATGTGTACCGCCTGCAGGGTGTTAAGATTAACGACAGGCATATTGAAGTGATAGTGCGCCAGATGTTGCGCCGAGTGCAGATTGTAGATGAAGGTGATACCAAGTTTATTCCCAAAGAGCAGGTGGAGCGTGCAGATTTGCTGCAAGAGAATGAACGTGTTGAGAAAGAAGGCAAGCAGCCAGCAACCTATGAATATATGCTGTTGGGAATCACTAAGGCTTCATTGTCCACGGATTCGTTTATTTCCGCGGCATCCTTTCAAGAAACCACGCGTGTGTTAACTGAAGCTGCGATTATGGGCAAAAGAGACGAGCTACGTGGGCTGAAGGAAAACGTCATTGTGGGTCGCTTGATTCCGGCGGGTACTGGCTTAGCCTATCATGCCGCGCGACGTAAGCAGCGGTTGGGGTTGGGCATGGCAGCAACGGTGCTAAGCGAAGGGGAGCAAGCCGTAGAAACACAAGATAACCAACTTGCTTGACAGGTTGGGTATTCCTCAATAGAATGCGCGGTCTTTTTGCCTGCCCACGTCCGGGGGGAGCAGTATAGTTTAGGCGGTTGTTTTTTATATTATTGATACATAAGAATATTTAGGAAAATTTAGATAATGCCAACCATCAATCAGCTAGTGCGCAAGCCTCGTGTCGCCGAACCTATGAAAAGTAAAGTTCCTGCTTTGGGTGGGAGTCCCCAAAAGCGGGGGGTGTGTACCCGTGTGTATACTACAACACCAAAGAAGCCAAATTCTGCCTTACGTAAGGTTGCCAAGGTTCGTTTAACTAATGGTTTTGAGGTTATCTCCTATATTGGAGGTGAAGGCCATAACTTGCAGGAGCACTCGGTGGTGCTTATACGTGGTGGCCGTGTGAAAGATTTGCCCGGTGTTCGTTATCATATGGTACGGGGTAGTTTGGATACCGCTGGAGTAAAAGATCGTAAGCAGTCCCGTTCCAAGTACGGCGCCAAACGTCCAAAAAAGGCTTGATTTATTGTCGAGCCCGGATTAATGAATTAGCCAGTTTTTTGAATTAGCCAGTTAACAAGAGGTTTAAGATGCCAAGACGTAGAGAAGTTCCAAAGCGTGAAATCCTGCCGGATCCAAAATATGGCAACCAAGATCTTTCCAAGTTTGTCAATGTTTTGATGGCGGCTGGAAAAAAATCTGTTGCCGAGCGCATTCTTTATGGTGCTTTGGAGCAAATCGTTAAGAAAAGCGGTAAAGATCCAATCGAGGTGTTTAATCTTGCGTTGGCCAATGTCAAGCCTCAAGTTGAGGTAAAGAGCCGTCGTGTTGGAGGGGCAAATTATCAGGTTCCCGTCGAAGTTCGTCCTTCGCGTCGAATGGCGTTGGCCATGCGCTGGCTTAAAGATTTTGCACGTAAACGTGGTGAAAAATCCATGGGTATGCGGCTGGCCGGCGAGTTGCTGGATGCGTCCGAAAGTCGGGGTGGTGCAGTTAAAAAACGTGAAGAAGTGCACCGTATGGCTGAAGCGAATAAAGCCTTTTCGCACTTCCGTTTCTAGAAATTTTTTAGCTGTTTCTGAGGGTTTTATAAGTTAGGTAACTATTGTGGCACGGAAAACATTAATCGAGCGATATCGTAATATTGGCATTAGCGCACATATAGATGCGGGTAAAACTACGACCACTGAACGTGTTCTGTTTTACACGGGCGTATCACATAAGATCGGTGAGGTGCATGATGGCGCCGCAGTGATGGACTGGATGGAGCAAGAGCAAGAGCGGGGTATTACCATTACATCGGCTGCGACAACTTGTTACTGGAAAGGCATGGACTCCAGCTTGCCTGAGCATCGCATTAACATCATCGACACGCCGGGGCACGTTGACTTCACTATTGAAGTTGAGCGATCAATGCGCGTTTTGGATGGTGCGTGTATGGTGTATTGCGCTGTGGGTGGTGTGCAGCCGCAGTCTGAGACGGTGTGGCGTCAAGCCAATAAATATGGTGTGCCGCGTTTGGCTTTTGTTAATAAGATGGATCGCTCTGGTGCGAATTTCTTTAATGTTTACGATCAAATGCGCGCTCGCTTGCGTGCCAATGTGGTGCCGATTCAATTACCGATTGGCGCAGAGGAAAAGTTTGAGGGTGTGATTGACTTGGTGCGGATGAAGGCGATTTGCTGGGATGAGGCTTCTCAGGGCATGAAGTTTGAGTTACGCGATATTCCTGCTAATTTGCTGGCGACAGCGCAAGAGTGGCGTGCGAAGATGGTGGAAAGTGCTGCCGAGGCAACCGAAGAGATGATGAACAAGTATCTCGAGGAAGGCGACTTGTCCGAAACGGATATTAAGCAGTGCTTGCGTATCCGTACCATTGCCAGTGAAATTGTTCCGATGTTGTGTGGTTCTGCCTTCAAAAATAAGGGTGTGCAGGCCATGCTGGATGCGGTGGTTGATTACCTGCCGGCACCGACTGATATTCCATCAGTGAAGGGCGAGCTGGAGAATGGGGCGGTAGGGGAACGCAAGGCACTCGACGATGAACCGTTCTCTGCGTTGGCGTTTAAAATTATGACCGACCCATTCGTGGGGCAGTTAATTTTTTTCCGCGTGTATTCTGGTCAGTTGAAAGCGGGCGATACGGTTTACAATCCAATCAAAGGTAAAAAGGAGCGCATTGGCCGAATTTTGTTGATGCATGCTAATGAGCGAGAAGAGATCAAGGAGGTTTTTGCGGGTGATATTGCTGCTGCTGTTGGTTTAAAAGAGGCGACTACAGGTGAGACTTTGTGTGATCCGGCCAATGTGATTACGTTGGAACGCATGATATTCCCTGAGCCGGTAATTCATATTGCTGTTGAGCCGAAAACTAAGGCTGACCAAGAAAAAATGGGCATGGCGCTGAATCGTTTGGCGAAAGAGGACCCTTCTTTCCGTGTGCATACTGACTTGGAGTCTGGTCAAACCATTATTTCTGGTATGGGTGAGTTGCATTTGGAAGTTTTGGTTGAGCGCATGAAGCGTGAATTTAGCGTGGAGGCGAATGTTGGCGCGCCACAAGTAGCGTACCGCGAAGCGATACGCAAGGAGGTTGAGGTTGAGGGCAAGTTCGTTAAGCAATCGGGTGGACGCGGTCAATTTGGTCATGTATGGTTAAAAATTGAGCCAAATGAAACGGGCAAAGGCTTTGAATTTGTGGATGCCATTAAAGGTGGATCAGTTCCGCGTGAATTTATTCCGGCTGTAAAAAAGGGCTTGGAAGATACTTTGCCGAATGGTGTGTTGGCGGGTTTCCCTGTGGTGGATATTAAAGTTACTCTGTTTGATGGTTCTTACCATGATGTAGATTCTAACGAAAATGCATTTAAGATGGCTGCTTCTATGGGTTTCAAAGATGGTATGCGTAAGGCAAGCCCAGTGTTGTTGGAGCCGATGATGTCGGTCGAGGTGGAAACTCCAGAAGATTACACGGGTACGGTAATGGGGGACTTGTCATCTCGTCGTGGAATGGTTCAAGGCATGGAAGACATGATCGGCGGTGGGAAGATCGTGAAGGCAGAAGTTCCTTTGGCAGAGATGTTTGGTTATTCTACTGCGTTGCGTTCCGCAACCCAAGGTCGAGCTACATATACGATGGAATTTAAGCATTACACCGAAGCGCCAAAAAACGTGGCTGAAGCGGTGATGAGTAGTAGGAAATAATTTTAAGATAACTCATGAACCGTCAATAAATCAAGGAACTTTAAATCATGGCAAAGAGTAAATTTGAGCGAACCAAGCCGCACATCAATGTAGGCACGATTGGTCACGTTGATCACGGCAAAACCACCCTGACTGCAGCGATTACCACCGTGCTGTCCAAGAAGTTTGGTGGCGAGGCTAAGGGGTATGACCAGATTGACGCAGCGCCGGAAGAAAAGGCGCGCGGCATCACCATTAACACCGCTCACGTTGAATATGAAACGTCTGGCCGCCACTACGCCCACGTAGACTGTCCGGGCCATGCAGATTACATTAAAAACATGATTACCGGTGCTGCGCAGATGGACGGTGCTATCCTGGTAGTGTCTGCCGCCGATGGTCCTATGCCGCAAACGCGGGAGCACATCCTGTTGGCGCGTCAAGTGGGTGTGCCCTACATCATCGTCTACATGAATAAAGCCGACATGGTGGATGACCCCGAGCTGCTCGAGCTGGTTGAAATGGAGGTGCGTGAACTTCTGACCAAATACGACTTCCCGGGTGATGATACCCCGATCATTATTGGTAGTGCGCTTAAAGCTTTA
Source organism: Candidatus Nitrotoga sp. AM1P (assembly GCF_013168275.1). Classification (GTDB taxonomy): domain Bacteria; phylum Pseudomonadota; class Gammaproteobacteria; order Burkholderiales; family Gallionellaceae; genus Nitrotoga. Next base: position 2,382,984 of record NZ_AP019547.1, read on the forward strand.
CAAGGTGACCAGTCCGAAATTGGCGAGCCCTCCATCTTTCGTTTGGCCGAGGCGCTGGACGCCTACATACCTCAGCCTATGCGCGTCATGGATGGCACCTTCCTGATGCCCGTTGAAGATGTTTTCTCCATCTCCGGTCGAGGTACCGTGGTAACGGGCCGGGTGGAGCGTGGCGTCGTCAAGGTGGGTGAGGAAATTGAAATTATCGGCCTCAAGCCCACGATTAAAACCATCTGCACCGGCGTGGAAATGTTCCGCAAGCTACTTGACCAAGGTCAGGCTGGCGATAACGTGGGTATATTGTTGCGTGGCACCAAGCGTGAAGAAGTCGAACGTGGTCAAGTTCTGGCTAAGCCGGGTTCTATCACTCCGCATACCAAGTTTTCAGCTGAGATTTACGTTCTCAGCAAAGATGAGGGGGGTCGTCACACTCCGTTTTTCCAAGGTTACCGTCCGCAATTCTATTTTAGAACTACCGACGTAACGGGTGCGGTTGAGCTGCCGGCTGGCACTGAAATGGTAATGCCGGGAGACAACGTGTCGGTGACGGTGAGCTTGATAGCCCCGATCGCAATGGAAGAGGGTCTGCGTTTCGCGATACGCGAAGGCGGTCGCACCGTCGGTGCCGGTGTGGTGGCTAAGGTGATCGAGTAATAGTACGTGCAATAAGATACAAATTCATTATATAATGTCAAGTTAACCCGATATTGCGGCAATAGCTACCGAAAAGTAGAATAAAAAATTATGAAAAGTCAGAATATTCGTATACGCCTAAAAGCATTTGATTACCGTCTGATTGATCAGTCTGCATCTCGTATAGTAGAGACTGCGAAGCGTACTGGGGCGGTGGTAAAGGGCCCGGTTCCCCTCCCTACTAAAATAGAGCGTTTTGATGTTTTGCGTTCCCCGCACGTTAATAAAACCTCGCGTGATCAATTTGAGATTCGAACACATCTGCGTATGCTAGACATTGTTGATCCGACCGAGAAAACTGTGGATGCATTAATGAAGTTGGATTTACCTGCGGGCGTGGATGTTGTAATTAAATTGCAGTAATTGTGGTAAGTGAATCGGCTGGCCAATTGTAGTCAGCCCCTTAAGAAGGATATAAAAATGAGTTTAGGACTTGTCGGTCGAAAGGTTGGCATGACCCGCATTTTTACCGATGATGGAGTGTCTTTGCCGGTGACAGTGTTGGACGTGTCCAATAATCGTATTACCCAAATTAAAACCTTGAATATTGATGGTTATAGTGCAGTGCAAATTGCGTTTGGGGTGCGACGTGCAAGTCGCGTCACAAAGGCAGTGGCGGGTCATTATGCTAAAGCGGGCGTGGTTGCGGGTAGTGTGCAAAAAGAATTTGTTGCTGGCCCTGATGAATTGAGCGGTCTGCAGGCGGGTGGTACGCTGAGCGTAGATTTATTTAAGGTTGGTCAGAAAGTGGACGTGACTGGTGTTACGCTTGGTAAGGGTTTTAGCGGTGTAATTAAGCGTTACCATTTTAATTCCGGTCGTGCCACGCACGGTAATTCAAAATCCCACAATGTGCCTGGTTCTATTGGTATGGCGCAAGATCCGGGTCGCGTGTTCCCGGGTAAGCGCATGTCCGGGCATCTTGGCGATGTGCAGCGTACTGTACAAAACCTCAAAATAGTTCGTATTGACATTGATCGTCAGCTATTGCTGATAATGGGTGCGGTTCCAGGTTCAAAAGGTGGGGACGTTGTTGTGCGCCCAGCAGTAAAGGCAGGTGTATAATGGAACTTAAGGTTATTGACGGTAAGGGTTTGGTGAGCGCTAGTATGTCAGCTTCCGATGAGTTGTTTGGTCGCGAATATAACGAGGCGCTGATCCACCAGATTGTGATTGCATATCAGGCCAATGCACGTTTTGGCAATAGTAAGCAAAAGGGCCGTAGTGAAATTGCGAAGAGTACGCGTAAGCCTTGGGCCCAAAAAGGGACTGGTCGTGCACGTGCTGGTATGGCATCTAGCCCATTGTGGCGCGGTGGCGGTAAAATTTTTCCAAGCAGTCCGGACGAGAATTTTACTCAGAAGGTCAACCGTAAAATGTATCGTGCTGGATTGGCTTCTATTTTTTCGCAGTTAGTGCGTGAAAATCGTTTGACGGTAGTTGATAGTCTGACGCTTGAGGCGCCAAAGACAAAGCTGTTGGCGCAGAAGATGGCGGATATGGGTTTTGATTCAAGCCGAGTGTTGATTATTGTTAATGATATTGATGATAATTTATATTTATCTTCGCGTAATTTGCCAAATGTGCTTGTGTTGGAGGCTCATTTGGCGGACCCAGTAAGTTTGGTGCGTTTTCCAAAAGTACTTGTGACGCTTGATGCTATGAGGAAAATTGAGGAGATGCTGGCATGAGTAACCAAAGATTCAGCCAGGAGCGTTTGATGAACGTATTGCAAGCTCCGCAGATATCTGAAAAAGCAACGTATGTGGCTGATAAATATGCACAAGTAATTTTTCGGGTGGACTCTAGTGCTACGAAGCCGGAGATTAAAGCTGCTGTCGAATTGATGTTCAAGGTGGATGTCGAGAGCGTTCAGGTTGCCTTGGTTAAGGGTAAGCAAAAGCGTTTTGGCAAGTTCATGGGCCGGCGTAAAGATTGGAAAAAGGCATATGTATGCCTTGCGCCTGGTCAGAAAATCAATTTTTCTGAGAGTGAGCAAGGATAATTATGGCACTGATCAAACTAAAACCAAGCTCTCCGGGGCGACGCGCTGTTGTGCGTGTGGTCAATAGTGACTTGCATAAGGGGAAGCCCCATGCGCCGTTGCTGGAAAAAAAGAACAGAACGGCTGGTCGTAACCATAATGGGCATATCACCATCCGACATATGGGTGGTGGGCATAAAAAAAATTATCGCATAGTTGATTTCAAGCGTGATAAAGATAGTGTTTCTGCTATTGTTGAGCATTTAGAATATGACCCGAACCGCAGCGCGCATGTGGCGCTCTTATGCTACGCTGATGGCGAGCGCCGTTACATTATTGCGCCTAAGGGTGTAGCGGTAGGTTCTCAATTAGTGAGCGGCTCAGAAGCGCCAATTAAGGCGGGTAATGCCTTGCCGTTGCGCAATATTCCGGTAGGTTCGACTATACACTGCATTGAAATGATGCCAGGTAAAGGCGCGCAATTGGCACGTTCGGCTGGTACTTCAGTGCAATTGTTGGCACGTGAGGGTGGGTACGCACAATTGCGTTTGCGTTCGGGCGAAATTCGTAAGGTACATGTGGATTGTAAGGCGACCATAGGCGAAGTTGGCAATGCAGAGCACAGCTTGCGTTCTATCGGTAAGGCTGGTGCGATGCGTTGGCGTGGAGTGCGCCCGACCGTGCGTGGTGTGGCGATGAACCCGGTTGATCATCCGCATGGGGGTGGCGAAGGAAAGACTGCTGCTGGTCGTAATCCGGTCAGCCCATGGGGTGTGCCAGCCAAGGGCTTTCGTACACGTCGTAACAAGCGCACTAACGGCATGATAGCACGCCGTCGCTTTCAGACTTAAGGGGTAAAAATTATGGCACGTTCCATTAAAAAAGGTCCATTCGTCGATGCTTACTTAGTAAAAAAAATTGAAACTGTGCGTGTCAGTAATGATAAGCGACCAGTGAGGACTTGGTCGCGACGGTCTACAGTGCTGCCTGAATTCGTTGGTTTGACAATTGCTGTGCATAATGGCAAGCAGCATATCCCTGTGTATATCTCTGAGAATATGGTGGGTCACAAGCTTGGTGAATTTTCGCTGACTCGCACTTTCAAAGGACACGCTGCTGACAAAAAAGCAGTGGTCAAGAAAAAATAAGGAGGTATGATGAACACAATCGCAGTAGTAAAAGGTGTTCGCCTGTCGGCTCAGAAGGGCCGTTTAGTGGCTGATCAAATTCGGGGTTTGTCAGTTAGTCAGGCATTAAATACTCTAGCTTTTAGCCCAAAAAAAGCAGCTGTAATTATTAAAAAAGGCTTGGAGTCAGCAATTGCCAATGCTGAGCATAATGATGGCGCTGACATTGATGACCTGAAGGTTGCTACTATCTATGTGGATAAAGGAGCCTCGCTGAAAAGGACGTCGGCTCGTGCCAAGGGACGAGGCAATAGCATCGAGAAGCAGACCTGTCACATTACGATTATCGTTGGGAGCTAAGCAGATATGGGACAGAAAATTCATCCAATTGGTTTTCGATTGAGTGTGCAGAAAAACTGGACTTCGAAATGGTATGCTAACAGCAAGAATTTTGCCGGGATGCTACTTAAGGATATTGAGGTACGTGATTATCTGAAGAAAAAGCTTTTTGGTGCGGGTGTATCCAAGATCGTCATCGAACGACCAGCTAAAAACGCTAAAATAACAATTTATACCGCTCGCCCCGGTGTTGTGATTGGCAAAAAGGGTGAGGATATCGAAGCTCTGCGGGCCGAGTTAAGAAAGCGCATGGGGTTGCCTGATGTCGCATTAAACATTGAGGAAGTGCGGAAGCCTGAAACTGATGCTCAGTTGATTGCGGAAAGCATTACCTCGCAGTTAGAAAAGCGCATCATGTTCCGCCGGGCTATGAAACGGGCTATGCAGAACGCCATGCGGCTGGGTGCTCAAGGTATTAAGATTATGAGTGCAGGTCGTCTTAATGGAATCGAAATTGCGCGCACTGAATGGTATCGCGAAGGACGTGTGCCATTACATACGCTACGTGCTAATATCGACTACGGTACTGCTGAGGCTAAAACCACTTACGGCATCATTGGCGTTAAGGTATGGGTTTATAAAGGCGATCATACTGGTGTAGAGGAAGTATCTGCGCCGATAGCATCCGAACCTGAAAAAAGAGTAAGAAAGCCGGGGACAAAACATGCTACAGCCAGCTAGAAGAAAATATCGCAAGGAGCAAAAAGGGCGTAATACCGGTATCGCGACACGAGGCAACAAGGTTAGCTTTGGTGAGTTTGGTCTCAAGGCCGTAGCCCGTGGTCGCCTAACGGCACGTCAGATTGAGGCGGCGCGGCGCGCCATGACTCGCCACATTAAACGTGGTGGCCGTATTTGGATTCGTATTTTTCCGGACAAACCTATTTCACAAAAGCCTGCCGAAGTACGTATGGGTAATGGTAAGGGTAATCCGGAGTATTATGTTGCTGAAATTCAGCCTGGCAAGATGCTATATGAGATGGATGGCGTGGAAGAGTTGATAGCGCGCGAGGCTTTCCGTCTTGCTTCAGCTAAGCTACCTATTGCCACGACGTTTGTAATTAGACAAGTAGGGGCGTAATTATGAAGGCGAACGAATTAAGAATTAAATCTGTAACAGATTTGGATAAAGAATTGCTGTCTCTGACCAAAGCGCAATTTGGCTTGCGTATGCAGGTGGCAACACAGCAATTGAGTAATAATAGCCAGCTTCTCAAGATGCGTCGTGACATTGCTCGCGTGAAAACCATATTGACAGAAAAGGGTACTCAATAATGAGTGCAACAAATTTAAAGCGAACGCTGGTGGGCATGGTTGTAAGTGACAAGATGGATAAAACTGTTACCGTACTGGTTGAGCGTAAGGTTAAGCACTCTCTTTTAGGTAAAGTATTGCGTGTGTCGAAAAAATATCATGCTCATGATGAGAATAATGAATTTCATCAGGGTGATTTAGTTTCAATAGAAGAATGCCGTCCGCTGGCTAAGACCAAGAGTTGGCGTGTGACTAAACTAGTTGAAAAATCTCAAGCGGTTTAATTTCTATTCTGCCGTCAGACCGGTAAAATCTACCGTTAAAACGGCAAAATTAATTTTATTTAATGCTTGTGTTACTTAAAAGTCTCACGTATACTGCGAGACTTCGCTTAATTGCTGCTTTTTTTGCGGCAACCTAACCCAAACGGGTTCCAAGACTAGTCGCTTTTATGCGGATAAAGTTGGAGTATAAATAATGATACAAATGCAATCTGTTTTAAGTGTGGCTGACAATACTGGCGCGCGTTCTGTTATGTGCATCAAAGTATTGGGTGGGTCCAAGTGTCGATATGCGGCCATTGGGGATGTAATTAAAGTCAGCATAAGAGATGCTGCTCCACGTGCCCGCGTAAAAAAAGGTGAGGTATACAGTGCTGTGGTGGTGCGTACAGCTAAGGGTGTGCGTCGTCCGGATGGTTCTTTGATAAAATTTGATGGTAATGCTGCGGTTTTGCTGAATGCGAAACTTGAGCCAATTGGCACTCGAATTTTTGGCCCGGTTACGCGAGAGTTACGTACTGAGCGATTTATGAAAATCGTATCGCTCGCTCCTGAGGTTTTGTAAGCGGCGGTAAGTATTGTATAAGCGACGATATAAAGCAGTCTAAGGAAGAGTTATGCGCAAGATTAAAAAAAATGATGACGTAATTGTCATAGCTGGAAGAGACAAAGGTAGCCGTGGTAGTGTGTTGCGAGTGCTTGGTGATCGTTTGCTGGTAAGTGGCGTTAACATGGTCAAAAAGCATCAGAAGCCAAATCCAGTAAAGGGTTTGACTGGTGGTATCGTGGCCATGGAAATATCGATCCATGTCTCAAATGTTGCTATTTATAACGCGGCATCAAAAAAGCCTGATCGTGTTGGTGTTAAAGTCCTTGAAGATGGTCGCAAAATGCGGATCTTTAAGTCGAGTGGCGAAGTGATTGGCGCGTAAAGGGGGAATGGCATGGCTCGTCTGTATGAGTTTTACAAAGATACGGTAGCTCCGGGGCTGATGAAGCAGTTTGGTTATAAGTCTATTATGGAAGTGCCGCGTATTGAAAAGATCACTCTAAATATGGGAGTGGGTGAAGCAGTGGCAGACAAGAAAGTTATGGAGCATGCTGTTAGTGATATGCAGAAAATTGCTGGGCAGAAACCGGTCGTGACCAAATCTAAGAAGTCTATCGCAGGTTTTAAAATTCGTGAAAATTATCCTGTTGGATGCAAGGTTACTTTGCGTAAAGCCCGTATGTATGAATTTCTAGATCGTTTGGTAACGGTGGCTATTCCGCGTATCCGTGATTTTCGGGGTATTTCTGGCAAAGCGTTTGATGGTCGTGGCAATTACAATATGGGTGTTAAGGAACAGATTATCTTCCCAGAGATTGAATATGACAAAATTGATGCATTGCGTGGTATGAATATCACTATTACTACCAGTGCAAAAACTGATGAAGAGGCGCGTGCGCTCCTACTGGCTTTCAAATTTCCGTTGAAGAACTGAGGGTAAAATGGCTAAAGCAGCTGTCATTAATCGCGAACAAAAGCGTCGCGACATAGTAAAAAAATACTCCGTTAAGCGTGCTGAGCTGTTGGCAACTATAGTTAACGTTAAATTGAGTGATGAAGATCGTTATATTGCCCGTCAGAAGCTGCAAGCACTTCCGAGAAATTCTAACCCGGTGCGTTTGCGTAATCGTTGCTCGTTGACTGGGCGTCCGCGTGGTGTTTTCAGCAAGTTTGGTCTGGGTCGAATTAAGCTGCGTGAGTTTGTAATGCGCGGTGAGGTACCTGGTGTAATCAAGGCAAGCTGGTAAGGGTGAATCTATGAGTATGAGTGATCCGATCTCCGACATGCTGACGCGCATTAGAAATGCGCAGATGGCGGAAAAAGCAAACGTAAGGATGCCTTCTTCTAAGCTAAAAGTGGCGATTGCCCAAGTGCTGCAGGATGAGGGTTATGTAGGGGGCTATAATGTTTCTAGTGTGGGCGGTAAGCCTACATTGGAAATTGACCTGAAATATTATGCAGGACGACCAGTGATTGAAAATATTCAGCGCGTAAGTCGCCCTGGTCTACGTATGTACAAGGGTTGCGATGATATACCTAATGTGATGAACGGTTTGGGTATTGCCATTGTGTCTACCTCAAAGGGGTTGATGACTGATCGCAAGGCACGCGCCAATGGAATTGGTGGCGAAGTGTTGTGCATAGTCGCGTAACGGGGTAATTATGTCTAGAGTCGCTAAAAATCCTATAGCTTTACCGGCTGGTGTCGAAGTAATGCTGGTTGCTAACGAAATTTCCGTTAAAGGCCCGTTGGGAACAATGAAACAGACGCTGAGCAACGATGTTGTTGTGCAGCATGAGGGTGAGGAGTTGCTGTGCAAAGCTAGCAATGAATCTGCGAAAGCGGATGCTATGTCGGGTACTATTCGTGCGCTGGTTGCTAATATGGTACAAGGTGTGACCAAGGGTTTCGAGCGTAAGCTGACCTTGGTTGGCGTTGGTTATCGTGCTCAAGCCACTGATGACATTCTTAATCTGACTCTTGGTTTTTCCCACCCTGTGGTTTATAAGGTGCCTGTTGGTGTCACTGTTTCGACGCCGACACAAACCGAAGTTGTATTAAAAAGTACAAATAAGCAACAGGTTGGTCAAGTTGCCGCTGAAATTCGCGCGTTCCGAGAGCCTGAGCCTTACAAGGGTAAAGGGGTTCGTTATGCCGAAGAAGTGGTAAAGCTGAAAGAAACTAAGAAAAAATAATTGAGGCGGATAATGTTTATCAAGAATGATGCGCGTCAGCGCAGGGCTCGTAAAACGCGTGCCAAAATTGCTGGTCAGAAGTCGATTCGTTTGGCAATACGTCGCAGCAATTTACATATTTATGCTCAGGTGATTTCTGCTTGCGGCAGTAAAGTTTTAGTAAGTGCTTCAACTTTAGAATCTGAGGTGCGGAAAGAGCTTGCTAATGGGGGAAATATTGCGGCCGCCATAATGGTGGGAAAGCGTATCGCTGAAAAAGCTAAAGATGCTGGTATTGCTGAGGTTGCTTTTGACCGTTCCGGCTATAAATATCATGGCCGTGTAAAAGCGCTTGCTGCTGCTGCACGTGAGCATGGCTTGAAGTTCTAACTTGAGGTGAATGATGGCTAAAGCGCAGGGAAGAATGCAACAATCGGAGGATCGTGGTGATGGTCTTATCGAGAAGATGATTTCGATCAATCGTGTAACCAAGGTGGTGAAGGGGGGTCGCATTATGGGATTCGCCGCGCTAACCGTAGTTGGAGATGGCGATGGTCGCATAGGCATGGGCAAGGGGAAGTCTAAGGAGGTGCCGGTTGCCGTGCAGAAATCGATGGAAGAGGCACGTCGAAAGATGATTAATGTTAATTTGAATAAAGGCACTTTGCATCATACGGTGATTGGGCGTCATGGCGCTGCAAAGGTGTACATGCAGCCAGCATCAGAAGGTACTGGAATTATTGCGGGTGGCGCAATGCGTGCTGTGTTTGAGGCAGTGGGTGTACATAATGTCTTGGCTAAATGCATTGGTTCGAGTAATCCATACAATGTAGTGCGCGCAACTTTGAATGGGCTGCAGGCTATCAATTCTCCATCTGAAATTGCTGCCAAGCGTGGTATGAGCATAGAAGAAATTCAGGGGTAATTCAAATGGCACAGACTCAACAAAACGTAACAGCAGCAATGGGAAAGCTTCGCGTAACACTGGTTAAAAGCGTGATCGGTACTAAAGAATCGCATCGCGCATGTGTGCGTGGGTTAGGTTTGCGTCGTTTAAATCATACCGTCATAGTGGAAGATTCGCCAGCTGTACGAGGCATGATTCACGAGGTCTATTACTTGGTTAAGTGCGAGGCATAAATGCAACTCAATAAAATTAAACCTGCAGAAGGTTCTACTCATGCTAAGCGTCGTGTTGGACGTGGTATTGGTTGCGGTCTGGGTAAAACTTGTGGTCGCGGCCATAAAGGTCAAAAATCGCGTTCTGGTGGCTTTCATAAGGTTGGTTTTGAAGGTGGTCAGATGCCGTTGCAACGCCGTTTGCCTAAGCGCGGTTTTATTTCGTTGACTCGTTATGACAGTGCTCAAGTTCGCTTATCTGACTTGGAAAAAATGGCGGTTGATGTGATTGACTTGTTGTCATTGAAACAAGCTGGAGTTGTGCCTGCTGCAGCGCGGATTGTTAAGGTTGTGATGTCTGGTGAGATCAAGCGCTCCGTGAAGTTACAAGGTTTGTTGCTTACCAAGGGTGCGCGTGCTGCAATTCAAGCTGCTGGCGGTAGCATTGCAGAGTAATGGTGGCTCCTGTGGATGCGGTAGCTAAAAAGCGTTTGAATAATGGTAAGTATGGTGACCTTGGCCGCCGTTTATGGTTTTTGTTGGGTGCATTGGTAGTTTACCGTATTGGTGCGCATATACCGGTGCCAGGTATTGACCCTATGGTGTTGGCTGATTTGTTCAATTCGCAAAAGAGCGGTATTTTAGGCATGTTTAACATGTTTTCTGGTGGTGCGCTCTCGCGTTTTACGATTCTAGCGCTGGGTATTATGCCGTACATATCCGCTTCCATTATCATGCAATTGGCCACACATGCGGTACCACATCTAGAACAATTGAAAAAAGACGGTGAGGTGGGTCGTCGTAAGATTACTCAGTACACACGCTATGGCACTTTGGCGCTGGCACTGTTTCAAGCATTTGGTATGTCTGTGGCACTGCAATCACAAGCAGGATTGGTATTGCATCCAGGAATGATGTTTCAAATAACTACAGTAATTACCTTGTTATCTGGCACAATGTTTTTAATGTGGTTGGGAGAGCAAATTACTGAGCGTGGCCTAGGAAATGGTATCTCTCTGATTATTTTTGCTGGGATTGCTGCGGGATTACCTAATGCAATTGGTAGCACTCTGGAATTAGCGCGGACTGGCGCGTTCTCTATCCCGCTGGTGTTATTGTTATTGTTTGGTTCGATTGGAATAACAGCGTTGGTAGTGTTTGTTGAGCGCGGTCAGCGAAAAATTCTTGTCAATTATGCCAAGCGTCAGGTTGGAAATAAGGTATATGGTGGTCAAAGTTCGCATTTGCCGTTAAAAGTAAATATGGCTGGTGTGATACCACCAATTTTTGCCTCAAGTATTATTTTATTCCCGGCAACGTTGGCTGGTTGGTCTGCGAGCGGTCAAGGATTGAATTGGTTGAAAGATATCAGTGACAAACTGTCTCCAGGCCAGCCTATATATGTGATGTTGTATGCAGCGGCAATTATTTTCTTCTGTTTTTTTTATACAGCACTCGTTTTCAATCCGAAAGAAACGGCAGAAAACCTGAAGAAAAGTGGCGCTTTTTTACCTGGAATTCGTCCAGGTGATTTGACTGCTCGGTACATTGAAAACATCATGCTGCGCTTGACTTTGGTTGGTGCTGTGTACGTGACATTGGTGTGTCTGTTGCCAGAGTTTTTGGTAGTAAAGTGGAACGTGCCATTTTACTTTGGCGGTACCTCGTTATTAATTATGGTTGTGGTGACTATGGATTTTATGTCGCAAGTTCAATCTTATCTGATGACGCATCAGTATGAAAGCTTGTTAAAGAAGGCAAATTTTAAGGGTGGATTGATTCGCTGATGGCCAAGGAAGATGCGATGCAAATGCAGGGAGAGGTTGTAGAATCTCTTCCTAATGCAACCTTTCGTGTGAAGCTAGAAAATGGTCATATAGTGTTGGGTCATATCTCCGGTAAGATGCGTATGCACTATATTCGTATTTTGCCCGGTGATAAGGTTACAGTTGAACTGACCCCCTATGACTTGACCAAAGGGCGCATTACCTTTCGCGCCAAGTAGTAGTTGCGTGTAGTACTAAGGAGAAAAAATGAAAGTGCAAGCATCGGTAAAAAAAGTTTGTCGTAATTGTAAAGTAGTACGGCGTAAAGGGGTTGTACGCGTGATCTGTAGTAGTGATGCACGCCACAAGCAACGCCAGGGCTAAGTGAGGGTGAGTAAGCTTCTCTCTCAAATGGTAATCTTTAATGCCTTTTTTAAACGATAGGGTAGTTGCATGGCTCGTATTGCAGGGGTAAACATTCCAAATCATCAGCACACTGTAATCGCTTTGACCGCGATTTATGGTGTTGGTAACACTCGGGCGCGTAAAATATGCGCCGCTGTCGGGGTTAACATCTCCACCAAAATAAAAGATCTCGCTGATGCAGAAATGGATAAATTGCGCGATGAGGTCGCTAAGTTTACGGTGGAAGGCGATTTGCGTCGAGAAATTTCGATGAATATAAAAAGATTGATGGACTTAGGTTGCTATCGTGGCTTGCGCCATCGCCGTGGTTTGCCAGTGCGGGGACAACGGACGCGCACTAATGCGCGCACTCGTAAGGGTCCGCGCAAGTCTGTTGCCGGCGCCAAGAAGTAATTTTCGAGAGGATTGAGCATGGCTAAAACAAACACGCGAGTGCGCAAAAAAGTCAAAAAGAACGTAGCTGAGGGTATTGCCCATGTGCACGCTTCCTTTAACAATACTATTGTGACAATTACTGACCGCCAGGGTAACGCTTTGGCTTGGTCTACTAGTGGCAGCAATGGTTTTAAAGGCTCGCGTAAAAGCACACCTTTCGCAGCGCAAATTGCTGGTGAGACAGCCAGTAAGGCTGCTCAGGAATGTGGCGTAAAAAACCTTGAAGTGCGCATAAAAGGTCCCGGCCCTGGTCGTGAATCGGCAGTGCGTGCTTTAAATGCGGCAGGTTTTAAAATCACCAGCATTTCTGACATTACGCCAGTTCCACACAATGGCTGCCGTCCGCCAAAAAAGCGTCGTATCTAAATTTAGGAGATAGCCTTGGCTAGAAATCTGGATCCAAAGTGCCGTCAGTGCCGTCGTGAAGGCGAAAAACTGTTTCTGAAGGGCGAAAAATGTTTTACCGATAAATGCGGGGTTGAGCGTCGTGCTTATCCTCCTGGTCAGCACGGACAAAAGAAAAACTCTCGCTTGTCTGATTACGGTGGTCAGTTGCGTGAAAAGCAAAAAGTTCGTCGTATTTATGGCATGCTCGAGCACCAATTTCGTTTGACCTATCGCTCGGCAGAAATACAGCGCGGTATTACTGGTGAAAATTTATTGCAGTTGCTGGAATCACGTCTAGATAATGTATCTTATCGCATGGGTTTCGGTGCATCTCGTTCCGAGGCACGCCAAGTAGTTCGACACAATGGTATCTTGGTGAATGGCAAACGTGTCAATATACCATCCTACCAGATTCGTACTGGTGATGTGGTCGAGATAGCAGACAGCGCCAAGATGCAGCTGCGCGTTAAGGCGGCATTGCAAGCAGCCGAGCAACGTGGTTTCCCGGAATGGGTTGAGGTTGATTCTAAGGCTATGAAGGGTACATATAAGTCTAAGCCTCAACGCTCTGAGTTGCCTGCGTCTATTAACGAGCATCTTATTGTCGAGTTGTATTCCAAGTAATTCATGCGGAGTCGGATATGCATAACAATGATTTTCTGAAACCCCGCATTATCGAAGTGCAAAGAACTTCCAGCATGCAGGCTAAAATTGTGATGGAGCCTTTTGAACGTGGCTATGGGCATACACTTGGTAATGCTTTGCGCCGCATACTGTTGTCTTCCATGCCTGGTTATGCTCCTACTGAGGTTAAAATTGCTAGTGTGTTACATGAATATTCCTCTATTGATGGCGTACAGGAAGATGTAGTTGAAATCTTGCTTAATTTAAAGGGAGTAGTGCTTAAGCTTCATAATGCTAATGCAGTTATGCTGACTTTGAAGAAAGAAGGCATAGGTGTGGTGACGGCAGGTGATATTATTGTTGATGCTGATACTGAGGTGATTAATCCTTCTCACGTTATCGCTCATCTGACTGCGGGCGGTAAGTTGGATATGGAAATTAAGGTCGAGCAAGGTCGAGGCTACGTATCAGCTATTGCTCGTCAGTCTCCACTTGAAAATCGTGCAGTTGGACATATTGCTCTTGATGCATCTTTCAGTCCAGTGAGCCGGGTTAGCTATGCAGTTGAAAGTGCTCGTGTAGAACAGCGCACCGATTTAGACAAACTGATAATGGAAATTGAAACTAATGGTGCTATTGACCCTGAAGAAGCGATTCGTTATGCGGCTCGTATATTAGTTGAACAGTTTTCAGTATTTGCCGCACTGGAAGGCACGCCAGCGCCTGTGGAAAAGCCACAAACTCCTAAGGTTGATCCTATGTTGTTGCGTCCAGTAGACGATTTGGAGCTGACTCCACGTTCATCCAATTGCCTTAAGGCACAAAGTATTCATTATGTTGGGGATTTGATTCAAAACACTGAAAATGATTTGTTACGTACCCCTAACTTGGGTCGTAAGTCTTTGAACGAAATCAAACAGGTACTGGCTGAACATGGTCTATCATTGGGAATGAAATTGGAAAATTGGCCAGTGACTATTGAGAAGTAAGAAAGGATAATTATGCGTCACCGTTTAGGACTAAGAAAACTTAATCGTACAAGCAGCCATCGGTTGGCAATGCTGCGTAATATGATAGCTTCTTTGCTGCGTCATGAAGTTATAAAAACTACGCTGCCTAAGGCAAAAGAACTACGTCGTGTAGCTGAGCCGGTTTTAACTTTGGGCAAGAATCCTAGTTTGGCTAACCGCCGCTTGGCATTTGCACGGTTGCGTGACCGCGAAATGGTTACTAAGTTGTTCGATGAGCTTGGCCCACGTTATGCAACTCGGAATGGAGGCTATTCACGTATCTTGAAATTTGGTTTTCGTAAAGGAGACAATGCACCAATGGCGCTGGTAGAGTTGTTAGATCGCCCATTGGTAAATGAATCGGTTGAAACTGAAACAAAATAATACGAATAAATAAAGATGCATAGCCGGACTTGTCCGGCTTTTTTATTTATTAATATTATTAATCCGGCCAAGATATGTTTGAATTTACGAACCAGTCAAATCGCACAGGGGCGGGGGGCTCCTCCCACTTCAAATTTCACTTGGTCGTATCATCAATTAGTCATGAAAATATTTATCGGGAGTATATTCAATCTATTGTACATGCTTGCTTGTGCTCGTCGCTGAGCTCTACGATCTAGGGGTTTAGGGGGGCGCGCGCGCGGGTACTGTTTTAAGAAAACCAGCGTAAAAAGGCAGCTGCGGTCAGTGCTATTAGGCCAAGGGCTGCGAGCAGTTGCCATGCAAGATGTTGGCGCTCTATGGTCAGATTAGTGGAATAGCGTAGGTAAATTATGACAATACTCACTCCAGATACTGCACATAACATTTTAATAAGCAACGCAGTCATAGCAATGCCATGTATGTCTGGAAGTTTTCCGTAGTAATGATAGCTGACTGCAGCAAAACTCATGCCGCTCATTGCTTGAGCCATCCATCCGAATCCCACTAGCCAAGCAAGTTTGCGATAGAGAGCAACTGTTCCTAGACATAATGCAAATGCGGCACCGCCCATAACAGCAACGGCACCAAAATTATGCACCACCTGTACTAAGGCGTAGCTCAGGTTTTCCATAACAGTCAAGTCATTATATTATGTTAATGTTGGTGCATGCTTGGGTCCCGATGGGAGTATGCCCCTTGTTAACTATTTTGATGCATATGGCGTGTTTTCCTGGATCCAGAGGTTCTACTGTGTGGTTGCTTTTTAGTTTGCGTATTACGACTGCTTCCTTGTCATCCACGTATAAATGTACATGATCGCCATTCGGACCGGGTACTACTTCGTAGGAAACTTCGATTTTCGATTTTCTACTTATTTTTGCTCCATCAATGGGTGATGAAATCGTTACTGAAGCATCAGCCGCTACAACGACTGGAACGTAGCTGCCCAAAAAAAACGATATTATTAGTGGTTTAAGTATGCGCATAGTTTTTCTTCTTGGAATGTATAGATAAAAACATTATTTATATTACTCGGGAGTGATATTTTATGCGTTTAGCCGTTTTATTAATATAACATGTTAAACGGATAGGCTGAAAGGATAATTTTTTTATTTACGCTTGGAAAATGGATATAAAGTTTAGGGGTTGCACAAGCGTGTTGGAATCAAGTTTAGATTATTCTAAAGATTAGTGTGGGCAATCGACGATTTCATGAGAGTTTAAGGTGGAAAAAAGATCAATGCTAATATTTAGTTAATTTTATTGGTGAGTGAAGATGCAATAATAAAAAAGCCAGCTTAGGCTGGCTTTTTTATTATTGCAAATACGCTTGATAACAAGCTGTTTCGCAATCAATTTAAGCTAGTATTTTTGTATAAAGTGGGTACCGTTCATTAAGCGAAGATACCCAATTTTTACACAAAATACATGCACTATACGGACGGCATAGTTCAAGTATTTTACAAATACAATAAATTCACTTTAAACTGTAACTGCAACGCAAGCTTGCGTTCCCATATCAACCACTTCATGGAACTCATCTACTATCTTGATACAGATGTCATGCTTTCCTGGTCCGAGCAGATCCAAGCCAACCGTGTAGCCATAGCTGCCGTTTAATAAATGTATCCCGGAAAAATGCTTGCCATCTATAAACAGATGCCCATGCTCATCATTGTATAGAATGGTTGGCGATTGGTAACGGTATGTACCTTCAGGAGCTAACTTTGTGTAACCGGCATTTTGAGGTTGACGAGTAGTATCCACAAAGTTTCCGCCGGGTACTATTGCATATTGAAGCCTGATCTTTGCCGGTTTTGTACCTGCTTTAGTATCAGTATTTTCTACGACTGCATTCATGGTTACAATTGAACCCGTGCCCCTCGGGGTGCCATCATTAACGCCGTGAATTTTAGTGTAGGTTTTGCTCGCATCGGTTTCTTCAGGATGATAACCCAGACCGGTTTCAATCGGAGCTACGCAATACGGGGCTCCACTTGCTATACAGCCTCCAGTACCATTTGCTCTGTCTCCCGCCCAGGATTCGTTAAAGTCTGTATCGTAAAGAGGTTTGCCATCTGCATATGGAATAGCGGTTTTAAAGTCTGGGGTATATTTGGTGGGTTGTTTACCATGATAACTGGCTTGACCAGCACCGCCTTCTTCTTTTTGCCATTGCTCTAAATGATGTTTCCCAATGTTATATTGACCTTGGGTTTCATATTGGTATTTAGGGGCTGTTTCACCGCCGCCAGGAGGATAGTTGCCCGGTATGCCGACTTGCCTTTCTGGATGCAGACTGCCGGCTTGGGGATCGGGTGCAAACGAGCCTGCCGGAGGAAGAAAATTGTATTGAGCATGTGGGCCGTCATATGCCATGGCAGCCGGGGAACTAATAGCAAGCAGTAGTGCCAGTGAGTTAACTCTGCGCATAATTATTACTCCTCTAAGTAAATAAATAAAAAAGATAAACCCACTCGTACCGTCCGCGGGGGCTCTTAGAAACTTCTAACAGCTGGGTCAGGGTAACATAATATTGGTAAGTATTGCAAAAAAAATTGATACTTTTGCACTGCGATTTAATGGCTTTCTATTCTTCTTGCTTAGAGCCTAAAATTTGATCGCAATATGTTGTCTTTACCTTTGATACGTTGTAGCAATAGATCCCTGGCTAATGCCGGAGATCATGTGGTTTTGTGGATGTAATGTACTGCGGATGGAGTGTGATTTGATGTAATGAGGGATGAATCAGGCGGACGGGTGATGATGGAATTCATCTTCTATTGACTGATTATTTTCAATATTTGTTTCAGGTAAGTGCCAGTAACACTTTGCGGATTGGCGGCAATGTCATTTGGCGAGCCTTGTGCGATGATATCCCCCCCTCCACCTCCACCTTCAGGTCCAAGGTCTATGATCCAGTCGGCGGTCTTTATTACGTCGAGGTTATGTTCGATTACTACCACGGTGTTTCCTTGGTCACGCAGTTTCTGAATAACTTTCAGAAGCAGAGCGATATCATGAAAATGCAAGCCGGTTGTGGGCTCGTCCAAGATGTACAGAGTACGTCCGGTGTCGCGCTTGGAAAGTTCCAGCGACAATTTGATGCGTTGTGCTTCGCCGCCGGATAGCGTAGTCGCGCTTTGCCCCAATGTGATGTAGCCAAGCCCCACGTCGAGCATAGTTTGCAATTTACGTGCGATGATTGGTACCGGTTTGAAAAACTCATGTGCATGTTCCACTGTCATTTGTAAAATCTGGTGGATGTTTTGACCCTTGTATTGTATCTCTAGCGTTTCTCGGTTATAGCGCATGCTATGGCATACGTCGCATGGTACATAGAGGTCAGGTAGGAAATGCATCTCGACTTTGATCACACCATCACCTTGGCAGGATTCGCAACGTCCGCCTTTTACGTTGAACGAGAATCGCCCAGGGCCATAGCCGCGCTCGCGCGATTGTGGCACTCCGGCGAATAGCTCGCGGATGGGGGTGAATAGACCGGTGTAAGTGGCAGGGTTAGATCTTGGGGTGCGTCCGATGGGTGACTGATCCACGTTAATGACCTTGTCGAAAAATTCCAGCCCGTCGATTTTGACAAATGGCGCGGGTTCGGCGTTGCTCCCATACAAGTGTTGTGCGACGGCGTGATACAGCGTGTCGTTGATGAGGGTGGATTTGCCGGAACCGGATACGCCAGTGATACACACCAGCAGGCCAACAGGTAAATTAAGTGTGACATGTTTCAGGTTGTTGCCGCATGCGCCTTGAATTTGTAGCATGCGTTCCGGATCGGGGGAGAGATATTTTTTGGGTACTTCGATGTTGCGCCGACCAGAAAGATAATCACCCGTCAGCGAATGCTGGTTGGCACATACTTCTTGCGGTGTGCCTTGCGCGACGACCATGCCTCCATATTCGCCTGCACCGGGACCCATGTCCACCACGTGATCGGCAGCCTGGATTGCATCCGCGTCATGTTCTACTACGATTACACTGTTGCCCATGTCGCGCAGGCGTTTCAGTGTACCCAGTAAACGATCATTGTCACGCTGATGCAAGCCGATGGACGGTTCGTCTAATACATACATTACACCGGTCAGGCCGGAGCCAATTTGTGAAGCGAGGCGGATGCGCTGTGATTCGCCACCAGACAAGGTCTCTGCCGAACGATCTAATGACAGATATTCCAGGCCGACGTTGTTGAGAAAGGTCAGACGGCTGGTGATTTCGTGAACGATTCTTTCTGCGATGGCCTGTTTGTGGCCTGGTAGCTTTACTTGTTGAAAGAAAGTGAGTGCCTGCTTCAAGGGTAATGCGCTTAGCTCGTATATAGCATGGTCTGCGATGCGCACATTGCGGGCTTCCAGGCGCAGGCGCGTACCTTTGCAATCAGGACAAATGCACGTGTTGAGATGTTTCGCCAGTTCCTCGCGCACGGTAGGAGACGTGGTTTCCTTGTAACGCCGCTCCAGATTATTAATAATGCCTTCGAATGCATGCTCGCGTAGCGTGGGTTTGCCGCGCTCGTTGAGATAACTGAAGGGGATTTCTTCTTTGCCGCTGCCGTACAAAATAATCTGTTGTGTTTTTTCCGACAGGCTTTCGAACGGACGTTCCAGATCGAAATCGTAATACTTGGCCAAGCTGTCCAGCATCTGGTAATAAAACTGGTTGCGTCGATCCCAGCCTTTGATTGCTCCAGAACTTAACGATAAATGCGGGAAAGCCACAATCCGTTTTGGATCGAAGAAACTGATGCTGCCCAACCCATCGCATTTTGGGCAGGCACCCATCGGGTTGTTGAACGAGAACAAGCGCGGCTCCAGTTCTGGCAACGAATAATTGCAGATTGGGCAGGCAAATTTGGCAGAGAATATATGTTTTTTGCCGCTGTCCATTTCCACTGCCAATGCGCGCCCCTCGGCATGGCGTAATGCGGTCTCGAATGATTCCGCCAAGCGCTGCTGATTGTCTGCGCTGGCCTTCAGCCGATCCACCACAATCTCAACAGTGTGCTTCTTATTCTTTGCCAGTGTGGGCAGCTTATCTATCTCATGCACGGTGCCGTTTACGCGTAGCCGCATAAAACCTTGTGCACGCAACTCATTAAACAAATCGACTTGTTCGCCTTTGCGCTCTATGACCAATGGAGAAAGAATCATGATGCGCGTGTCTTGTGGCAGTTGCAGCACATGGTCCACCATCTGCCCTACGCTTTGAGCCTGTAACACTAGGTCATGCTGCGGGCAATAGGGGTCACCCGCGCGCGCAAACAGCAGACGCAGGTAGTCGTGAATTTCCGTCACCGTACCAACGGTGGAACGTGGGTTATGGGACGTGGCTTTTTGCTCAATAGCGATGGCAGGTGACAATCCCTCGATCAAGTCCACATCCGGCTTTGCCATTAGTTGCAAAAACTGGCGCGCGTAAGCGGAAAGCGATTCTACATAGCGTCGTTGTCCCTCGGCATACAAAGTGTCAAAGGCGAGGGAAGACTTGCCGGAACCCGACAGTCCGGTGATGACCACAAGTTGATTGCGCGGCAAATCGAGGCTGATGTTTTTCAGGTTGTGCGTGCGTGCGCCACGTATTTTGATACTGTCCATGCCGGTTACCGTAGGTTGCGCCAAACCTGCTAATATACGCGATTTTTTGCGCTTCCAACACTTCAATATGGGATACACACCTGATTCAATGACACCACTTGAGCGCCGCGCCAGCATGGGCTTAGCCGGTATTTATGGCTTGCGCATGCTGGGGCTGTTCATCATTCTGCCGGTATTTGCGCTGTATGCCGCCGAACGACTGCCCGGCGGCGAAAATCATATCCTGATTGGCATTGCCCTCGGTGCTTACGGCTTAACTCAGGCTGTATTACAAATCCCAGCTGGATGGATGTCCGACCATTACGGGCGCAAACCGGTGATCTATGCTGGACTGCTGCTATTCGCTATCGGCAGTTTCATCGCAGCTTCGGCGGACAACATCTATTGGGTTATCGCCGGTCGTGCGATCCAGGGCGCGGGAGCAATCAATGCTGCCGTGATGGCGCTAACGGCCGACCTGACGCGTGAGGAAGTCCGCACCAAGGCGATGGCGATGATAGGAATCACTATTGGTATTACATTTTCGATATCACTGGTGCTGGCACCAATGTTGTATCGAGTGATAGATGTGCCCGGAATTTTTGCACTGACTGGCGTATTGGCGCTTCTAGCCATGCTGTTTGTGGCTTTTGTAATTCCAAATCCGGCTATCACACGCTTCCATTCTGGTTCGGGGGCGAGTAGCAAACGATTTGGCGATGTGCTGCGTAACAAAGATTTGTTGCGACTCGATTTCGGTATTTTTTCCTTACATGCAATTCTCATGTCGGTATTCATGCAAGTGCCATTCGTGCTGAAAAATAATGGGTTGGAGGTTGCGCAACATTGGCAAGTATATCTGCCGGTTATGTTGCTAGCTCTCATGTTGATGGTGCCGCCCATCATCGTTGCCGAGAAAAAGGCAAAGATGAAGCAGGTGTTTATGGGCGCGATTGCCTTGGCGGCGCTAGGGCAATTATCATTAATGCTGATGCAGAACAGTGTATGGGGTGTGATGCTGTCGCTGTTGCTGTTCTTCACCGCATTTAACGTATTGGAGGCGACATTGCCGTCAATGATCAGCAAGATTGCCCCGCTGGCGGCCAAGGGAACGGCGATGGGCGTATATAGCAGCGTGCAATTTCTCGGCGCATTTTTTGGTGCGATGGCGGGCGGTTTTCTGATGCAATATTATGGCGGCAACGCCGTGTTTGTATTTGCGGTAGGTTTGTTATTGCTGTGGTTGCTAGTTGCCAGCACCATGCAGCCGCCTGCAGCGGTGCGTACAAAAATGTACCCATTGCCTGAAATGGATGGGCGCGCGGGCGCTGTTTTGCAACAACGCTTGGCGCAATTAAATGGGGTGCGCGAAGTAATGGTGGTGCCAGCTGAATGTATGGCTTGTCTAAAAGTAAATATGAGTGGCTTTGACGAAGTCGCGGTAGAAAATTTAGTGAAAGGGGAATGACATGTCGGTGAATAAAGTAATTTTAGTAGGACGGCTGGGCAAAGATCCGGATACGCGTTACATGCCCAATGGCGAGGCAGTGACCAATGCCACATTGGCTACCTCAGAAAACTGGAAGGACAAAAGCGGCGAAAAACAGGAAAAAACAGAATGGCATAACCTGACTTTCTACCGTCGCCTGGCCGAAATTGCCGGAGAATTTCTGAAGAAAGGTTCGATGATTTATGTTGAGGGCAAGCTTGCCACGCGTAAATGGCAGGACAAGGAAGGCAAGGATCGCTATACCACCGATATCATTGTTAATGAAATGCAGATGTTATCCAGTAAGTCTGGCAGCGGGAGTTTTGATATAGTGGATAAACCGGCTGCATCGTCAGCTGGGGCGCCTGCTACCAATAAACAACCGGCACCAGTCAAGAGCGGCGGTTTTGATAACTTCGATGACGACATACCGTTCTGAAACACCTGCACTGTTTTGTAAGGCATGAAAAATAAAGCTCCTATAGATAGGAGCTTTATTACTTTCATCAATGTAAATTAGCTCATAAAAGAAATGTATGAAGTTAAAAAACAGGGGGCTTAAAATTTATGGCTCTAGAACTGCTACGCTAAACAGCTTAAAAATTGCAGCTGCACGTATTAGGGAAGCGCTGATTAACTCGCATTCCAGAGTTAAGAGCATTTAAAAATCAATTAGTTATGCGTGAAATTCCGCGAAATTTTGAATTAATCAGCGTCTCCTTAGTAATCAACAAAGTGAAATAGACAGTTTGAAAGCGAAATTATAGAAGCGTTGGATTTCATGTTTTCTTCATATCCACCTAAATCCGTGTGATTGAGTGGTTGCAGTGTGCACCAGATCCATCATTTAAGAAAGCATGACTATAAATTTTATGGTGTGTTGGTTAATACAGAGTTTGCAGCAGGCATACTTAATTTTTGAGCTTCTTGTTGGCGAACCATTTGTTTGACCTGTTCGCGTTTTTCCAAAGGAATTTTGCTAAATGCTTGGAATTTTTCGCGGGCACGGTTACGCTGTTCGGGCGTTAGTTTGCTCCATTTTTCCAGCCTATTATGCAGGCGTTGTTTCTGTACTGCATCCAGCTGTGGGTAATGTTTTGCCAAATTGATGAGGCGTTGCTGCTGCTGTGTTTGCAGTGTATTCCATTCTTTAGAGAGCGGAGCCAGTGCTTCTCGTTGCACTGGGGTGAGATTATCCCATGTTTGTGCCCCAGCTATTGCTGGTAGAAACAAAAATATGGCGACGCTGAATGTGAACAGGTAATGGCGGATTAAATACATGATTTGTATCAGTCGACGTAAAAGTGTATGGGTAAATCATCAGTCAGAATGGCGATATCTACGTCGGTTGTATCCGATTTTGTAATTTGATTCCAATAAGCTGTAGCACTGAACAAAATAATCGCAACCAGCAAAGTGGTAGCCCACAAGCGCGATTTGTGTTGAGTACCGAAGGCTTGCCATATGGCATGCCCAGCTCGGGCAAATACAGGCTCAACACTACGTGTGGTATAGCGTGCCA
Source organism: Candidatus Nitrotoga sp. AM1P (assembly GCF_013168275.1). Classification (GTDB taxonomy): domain Bacteria; phylum Pseudomonadota; class Gammaproteobacteria; order Burkholderiales; family Gallionellaceae; genus Nitrotoga. The sequence goes on from NZ_AP019547.1 coordinate 2,406,240, forward strand.
TAGCTTGTTTCCGTGCATGGTGCAGGCGTGTCAGTGTAGGTCGTTCGAGTTGTGCGACGGAGTGGTTAAGCAACTGCTTGATATTTTCATGGTTCAGTTCCTCTTTTTTCATGACAAGTGAACTCCTTTTTTTCTCAAGATGGCTGCGAGGCTATGGGTAGCACGTGAACAGTGTGTTTTGACACTACCTTCCGAGCAACCCATGATCGCCGCCGTTTCTGTAGTATCCATATCCTCCCAATAACGCAACAGGAAGGCCTCTCGTTGACGTGCTGGGAGAATGATTAATGCTTCTTCAATCAGAGCAATAAGTTGGGATTGTTCAAAAGATGCATCAGGAGCAAGACCTTGGCTGTTGTTGTCTTCGTCCTGAAGGCTATCCAGAGGTTCATATTCAGCCTCC